>JBAXEJ010000065.1:0-11557 GCA_037140475.1 Gallionellaceae bacterium | reverse complement strand
CAAAGAGGACATTTCTACTTTGCTGAAAGAGGACATTATCATTTTGCGCTAACAATGCGATTGCTTTGCCACACCATACCCATAGATTGTGGTTATAATCATGACACCATGAAAAAAAACACTCGCGTCAAATCTGATTCACGGGCCGACCTACTACTGCAAGGTCGTCTTCATGATCCCTTCTCCTTTTTAGGCTTGCACCAAGAAAAAGATCACTTTGTCTTGCGCGCGCTTCATCCTTACGCGAGCAAAGTGACCTTAATAGGTAGTGAGGGTGAATTGCAAAAAGTTCATCCTGATGGTCTGTTTGAATGGCAAGGTACAGAGGAGCCGAAACGACCTTACCAATTAAAAATTACCGAAGACGGCAAAGAGCGCCTTATCTATGACGCCTACTCGTTCGCCCCTCAAATTTCAGAATTTGACTTGCATTTATTTAACGAAGGCAAGCTACATCAAGGTTATCGCATACTCGGCTCACATGCAGTCACAGTAGATTCAATCTCAGGTATTCGCTTTGCTGTATGGGCACCCAATGCTGAGCGCGTCAGTGTTGTTGGCGAATTTAATCGTTGGGATGGCCGCGTCAATCCAATGGCTGTTCATGGCTCCAGTGGCGTTTGGGAAATATTCATTCCAGGACTTTCTCAAGGTACGCTTTATAAATTTGAAATTCGTAATCGTGCCGGCGCGTTATTAGTTAAGACAGACCCGTATGCCAACACCTTTGAGATACGCCCCAGCACTGCTGCTCGCGCCGGTGTTGGTAAAACTCACCAATGGAACGACCAAAAGTGGCTAGACCAGCGGAGTAGCTGGGATTGGCTACATGCACCACTAAACGTTTATGAAATTCACGTAGGGTCGTGGAAGCGCCATCCGAACGGAGATTTTTACTCCTATCGTGAACTTGCTGAGCAACTCATTCCCTACCTACAAGATATGGGCTACACCCATGTCGAATTAATGCCCGTTTCAGAGCATCCACTAGATGAATCATGGGGCTATCAGGCAACAGGATATTTTGCAGCTAGCAGCCGCTTCGGTTCCACAGACGATTTGTGTTTCTTCATCGATGCTTGCCACCAAGCCAATATCGGCGTGTTGCTTGATTGGGTCCCTGCGCACTTTCCGCAAGACTCCTTTGCTTTGGCTCGCTTCGATGGCACCTCTTTATATGAGCATGAAGATCCTCGTCTCGGTTACCACCAAGACTGGGGAACACACATCTTCAACTATGGACGCAATGAAGTAAAAAGCTTCCTGTTGTCGAGTGCGCATTATTGGTTATCAGAATTACACTTTGACGGCTTGCGCGTCGACGCAGTTGCCTCAATGCTCTATCTTGACTACTCACGCAAAGCAGATGAGTGGCTACCTAATAAATATGGTGGTCGCGAAAACTTGGAAGCCATCGACTTCCTACGTGAGCTCAACATCATGGTTCATGATCAATTCCCTGGCGCATTAACGTTGGCTGAAGAATCTACTTCATGGCCCGCAGTTTCGCGCCCGGTTTATCTTGGCGGCCTTGGCTTCTCAATGAAGTGGAATATGGGCTGGATGAACGACACGCTGAAGTTTATGCAACAAGACCCTGTGCATCGCCAGTATCATCTAAACCAACTCACATTTAGCCAACTCTACGCCTACACCGAAAACTTTATGCTGCCTTTCTCGCATGACGAAGTCGTGCATGGAAAAGGTTCATTGATTAGTAAAATGCCGGGGGACGCATGGCAAAAATTCGCTAATTTGCGTTTGCTCATCGCGTATCAAATGGCCAGCCCAGGCAAGAAACTGAACTTCATGGGCAATGAATTTGGCCAAGGTCCTGAATGGAAATCAGCTTGGGAAGTGGACTGGTGGCAGCTTGGCATGGAGCCGCATCAAGGCATACTCAATTTGAGTCGTGACTTAAATCGCTTGTATCGTGATCTTCCTGCGCTTCATGAATTGGATTTTGAGCAAGCGGGCTTCTCTTGGATCGATTGCCAAGATACTGAACACACGCTACTGTCTTTCATTCGTCGAGGTCGTAACGGTGAGGCGGTGATTGCCGCGTTGAATTTCACGCCTGTGCCACGTGTCAAATATCGCATAGGTCTCCCATTTGATTGCACTTACCGCGAAATTTTCAATAGCGATTCTGAATTTTATGGTGGTAGCAACAAAGGAAATGGTAGCGGCATTCGTGCTGAAAAAACACCGTGGATGGGACAACCCTACTCAGCTGAAATCGAGCTTCCTCCGTTAGCTTGCATTATGTTGATACCTATCTAATTGCGTAATATTATTGCCACGAAAACATGTAACAATTAATTATCAATTTATTTATTTATTTTAGGAGACATCATGGCTACCGCCGCAAAAAAACCAGCAGTAACAGCAGAAAAAAAGACCGCCGTTAAAAAGGTTGCCCCTAAGGCAACAGCCGCTAAAGCATCTGCAGTAAAGCCTGCAGCAAAAGCTGCAACAAAACCCGCTGTTAAAAAAGCTGTTCCAGCTAAGTCGGTTGCGGTTACGACTGAGGCCAAGCCTAAAAAAGCACCTGCTAAAAAGGCGGCTACAGTTTCAATTTCTCCTGAGCATCGTTACCACATGATCGCGACTGCCGCTTATTACATTGCTGAGCGCCGTGGCTTTTCAGGTAGCTATGAAATGCAAGACTGGATTTCAGCTGAAGCGGAAATCGACGCCAAGCTCAAAGCTTAGTAACTTTCTTAACTTGCAGCTTGCAAGACCTTTCGTTTTTTCAGTCACACGTCTGTTGCTCGCAATGGAAGTGTATTAAACGCTAGAAATATTTATTGAGTCACTATAATGTCGAACCTCACACGCTCACCTGCTTGGCAAGCTCTTTCCGCTCATTATGAGGGCATTCACAAACAGCCCATGCGTGAGATGTTTCGCTCTGATGCAAATCGCTTCGATAAATTTTCTCTACGTTTAGATGGTCTATTATTCGACTACTCGAAGAACATCATCACTGAAGAAACTGTCTCTCTACTAGTCAACCTAGCCAAACAATCTAATCTGAACGATTGGATTAACCGCCAATTTAACGGCGAAAAAATCAATACCAGCGAAGGTCGCGCAGTTTTGCATAGTGCATTGCGCTCACCGAAAGATCGTCAAATCAAAGTTGACGGCAAGAATATTATTCCTGACGTACATCGCGTGCTGGATCACATGCGCAGCTTTACAGAGGCCGTGCGCTCAGGGCATGCGCGGGGTTACACCGGCAAGAAAATTTGTCACTTTGTAAACATCGGCATTGGCGGTTCTGCACTCGGTCCTTTGATGGCGTGTGAGGCGCTCAAACCTTATGCAAGTGACGAGCTAACTGCACATTTTGTTTCAAACGTAGATGCTACCGATATTGCTGAGGTATTAAAAACCTTAGACCCAGAAAAAACGCTTTTCATCGTTAGCTCAAAAACCTTTACCACTCAAGAAACGCTCACTAATGCGCGCACAGCACGCGCCTGGTTAGTTGAGCGTCTAGGCTCTGAAGAAGCAGTGGCCAAGCACTTTGCTGCGGTCTCTACTAATTTGACCGAAACATCCAAATTCGGCATCAATCCAGAAAACGTATTTGAATTTTGGGATTGGGTTGGTGGACGTTATTCATTGTGGTCAGCTATCGGCTTGCCTATCGCACTTTACATCGGCATGGATAATTTTGAACGCCTGCTCGCTGGTGCTCATGCGATGGATGAACACTTCCGCCATGCGCCCTTAGAAAAAAATATGCCGGTAATTTTAGGGCTTCTAGGCGTTTGGTACGGTAATTTCTTTGGCATTGGCTCTCATGCCGTGTTGCCATACGACCAGTACCTGCATCACTTCCCCGCTTACTTGCAGCAACTTGAAATGGAGAGTAACGGTAAACGTGTTGATCGTGATGGTGAGGCCGTCGACTACGATACAGAATTTACGATCTGGGGCGAACCCGGCACCAACGGCCAACATTCTTTCTATCAACTGATTCATCAGGGCACGCGCGTTGTTCCCGCAGATTTTTTAGCACCGCTGAATAGCCATAATCCAATTGGCGAACACCATGCCATGTTGCTGTCGAATTGTTTCGCGCAAACAGAAGCGCTGATGTTGGGCAAAACAGAGGCTGAAGCACGAGCTGAGCTGGTGGCGCAAGGGTTGTCTGGTGATGCACTTGAATCTTTACTACCCAGCAAAGTATTTCCGGGTAATCGCCCAACCAATACATTGCTCTTTGAAAAACTCGATCCCTACACACTGGGCATGTTGATTGCGCTTTACGAACAAAAAGTTTTTGTTGAAGGAGTCGTTTGGAACATCAACTCGTTTGATCAGTGGGGGGTTGAGTTTGGTAAGCAGCTTGCCAACAAACTATTGCCTGAATTACACAGTCCAGCAACGGCGACTGCGCACGACTCATCCACCAATAATCTAATTAACCTTTTCCATAAAAAGAAAAATTCCTAAGTTACTCGGCTTTATGTGCGTCAGCTAGTTGGTGGCGCACATGTCCTGGGAAGAGTCGGCGTACCACCACAAAAAATACTGGCACTAGAAACACAGCTAACACCGTTGCTGCAATCATTCCCCCAATCACCCCTGTACCAATCGCATGACGGCCATTGGCACCGGCACCAGTCGATATAGCCAATGGCAATACCCCCACCACAAAGGCAATTGAGGTCATCAAGATTGGTCGGAAACGCAAGCGACAGGCCTCTAACGTAGCCTCAATCAAATCATGCCCCTGATCTTGTAGATCTCGTGCAAACTCAATAATCAAAATCGCATTTTTGGACGACAGACCGATAATCGCAATCAAACCTACTTTGAAATAAACATCGTTAGGTAGCCCACGCAACGTCACCGCCAATACTGCGCCCAATATACCAAGCGGCACAGCCAATAGAACAGCTGCTGGAATAGACCAGCTCTCGTACAGTGCTGCCAAACATAAAAACACCACAATCAAAGATAGACTAAATAAAAATGGCGCTTGGCTACCAGACATTCGCTCTTCAAGGGAAGTGCCAGACCAATCAAAGCCAAATCCGGGAGGGAGCTGTTGTGCTATCTCTTCCATTGCTTCCATGGCCTCACCTGAACTTCGCCCTGGCGCAGGTGAACCGGAAATTTTCATCGAAGGCGAGCCGTTGTAGCGATCGAGTTTAGGTGAGCCTACAATCCAACGCACCGTGGCAATTTCCGATAAGGTAATCATGTCGCCTTTATCATTGCGCACAGCGACTTTCATAATCTGTTCTGGAGTCGATCGTGTATTGGCATCCGCCTGCATTTGCACGCGCAAAATTCGCCCTTGCCGAACGAAGTCATTAATGTAGGCTGAGCCCAAAACAGACTGCATAGTCTCATTAAGGTTTGCCATGCTAATGCCCAGCGCACCGGCTTTTGTGCGGTCCACATCAAGGAATAACTGAGGGCTTGGCTCCTGACCTTCAGGCCGAACGCCCGCCAATGCCGGATTTTTACTTGCCAAGCCCAACACCATGTTTCGAATTTCGGTGAGTTTCTCTCTCCCCTGCCCTGAGCGATCTTGCAGGCGGAAGTCAAAACCACCCAGTGCCCCAAGCTCAGGAATCGGCGGCACATTCACTGCAAAAATCATCGCTTGCTTAATGCGGAAAAGCGTCATGTTGGCGCGTTTAACCAATGAGCCCGCAGAATTTTCAGGATTAGGACGCTGATCCCAACCTTTTAGCCGCACAAAGTTAATCGCTGAGTTTTGCCCGCGACCGAAGAAAGAAAATCCCGCCACGCCAATAACGTGTTCAACTTCAGGTTGTTTAAGATAGAACTGTTCAGCTTGGGATAGCACTTCCAGCGCCCGTTCACGTGTAGCTCCAGGCGGTAATTGAATCACACTAACAAAATATCCCTGATCCTCATCCGGCAAAAAGCTTCCGGGCAATCTGGAGAACAGCCAGCCCATTGCAATGACGATCACCAAAAAGACAGCCATGTAACGGCCAGTATTTTTTAAAATCCTAGCGACTCCATTGCGATAGCGATCAGCAGTCTTGGTAAAAAATTGGTTAAACCAACCAAAGAATCCGCGCTTTGATTTCAGCTCTTCCTGCAAATTGTGCTTCAGCAAAGTCGCGCATAGCGCTGGTGTCAATGTCAGTGCCATTAAGGCTGAGAACACCATCGTTAAAATCAAAGTCACCGCAAATTGGCGATAAATCACTCCTACCGAGCCACCAAAAAACGCCATCGGAATAAAGACCGCTGACAATACCAAGGTGATCGCAATAATTGCGCCGAATATCTGATCCATTGCCTTGCGTGTCGCATCGCGGGGCGACAGGCCTTCCTCGGTCATAATGCGTTCGACGTTTTCCACCACCACGATGGCATCGTCCACCACAATACCAATCGCGAGCACCATGGCAAACAAGGTCAACACGTTGATAGAGTAACCGAACAAATAGAGTCCAATCAGTGCGCCCATTAAAGCGACAGGTACTACCACAGCGGGGATGAGTGTGGCACGGAGATTTTCCAAGAAGAGATACATCACCAAGAACACCAGCAGCATTGCTTCTGCCAAGGTAATTAACACTTCATGAATAGAAATTTCGACAAACTTCGATGTGTCGTAGGGCACAACCCACTCTACCCCTTTGGGGAATCCCTTCGAAAGCTCCGTCATTTTTGCTTTGACTGCTCTTGCGGTATCAAGCGCATTGGCACCGGGTAGCAAACGTATCGCCACTGAAGCCGCCGGCTGGCTATCCAATCGTGCCGAAATGGAGTAGTCCTGAGCGCCTAGTTCAACCCGTGCAATATCTTTAACACGCACGGTTGCGCCATTGGGTGAGGAGCGAACAATGACGTTACCAAACTCTTCTGGCGTAGCAAGTCGACTTTTTGTCACAATCACCGCATTAAGTTGCTGGCCTGCCACAGCGGGAAGCTGCCCTAATTCGCCAGTTGCTAACTGAGTGTTTTGCGACTTAACCGCGGCACTCACATCAGCGGCCGTGAGGTTGTAAGCCTGCAATTTCTCTGGTTTGAGCCAGAGCCACATCGAATACTCGGTGCCAAATAATACCGCCTCACCCACTCCTGGCACGCGACGTATGTTCTCAATCACACTGGCTGAAACATAACTACCAAGCTCCACGTAGTCTTTGCTCTTATCGGGCGAAAAAAGTGAAACAAACATCAAATAATTTCGTGCTGACTTGGCTACAATCACGCCACCTCGACGCACCTCTTCTGGCAAACGTGCTTCCACACGCTTAATCCGATTTTGGGTTTCGACTGCAGCCACATCAAGATTGGTGCCCGCTTCAAAAGTTAACGTAATCGTGCCACGCCCCAATTCTGAGGATGATTCAGTGTAAAGAAGACGCTCAATGCCGTTCATCTCTTGCTCAACCATAGAGACAACAGTTTCCTCAACCACTTGAGAAGATGCGCCTGGGTAAGAAATATTAATACCTAATGCTGGCGGCGCTACTGCAGGGTATGAAGAGACCGGTAAGCTACGTAGCGCAAGTGCACCGCCTAAGATAATGATCAGGGCGATTACCCATGCAAAGATGGGGCGATCAATAAAGAATTTAGCTAACACGCCCTACCTCACTTTTTCTCGGTAGGTTGCGTAGCTGCTTGCGGATTCCACGGCACAGGCTTAACGACAGTTCCCGGCCTCGCTTTTTGTAGGCCATTCACAATCACTTGATCACCTACTTTTAAACCGCTACTAATGACAAAATCTGATCCAGACATTCCACCGGTTTTTACTGGACGCGGAGTTGCCTTACTCTCCGCATCCACAACCATCACAAACTGACCTTGCGGCCCAGCTTGCACTGCACGCTGCGGCAACTTAATCGTGTTATCCAAATTGGCTTCGGGGAAGCGAATCCGTGCAAACATGCCAGGAAGTAACTCTTTGTTTGGATTTTGAAACACTGCACGAATCGAAACGCTACCAGTACTGGGATCAACTGCCAAATCGGAAAATATTAATTTCCCCGGCAATGGATAAACACTACCATCTTCGAGCATCAGTTCAACTTTAGTGGAATCAGCCCGCCTAACTTTGCCCGACTTGATAGCTTGTTGCAGTCGCAAAACATCGGCACCTGATTGATTGAAGTTGGCATAAATCGGATCAATTTGCTCCACCGTTGCTAAGAGCGTTGCTTCGCCCTTACCAACCAACGCACCTTCTGTCACCTGCGCACGACCAATATGACCTGAGATCGGGGCTGGGACATGGGCATTTTCCAAGTCGATTTGGGTTTTAGCTAGCGCAGCTTGTGTCTGTTTTAATTTGGCTTCAGCTAAATCATAATTTTGTGCACTGACCATTTTTGATTCGAGCAACGATTTATTGCGGTCCAGATTACGCTGAGCAACTTCGACTTCTGCTTTTGCTGATTCATTCGCAGCGGTATAGCTACGAGGATCAATCAAAAATAATTTATCGCCCGCTTTGACGTCACTTCCCTCTGTAAACAAGCGCTTTTCGACGACACCTTCTATACGTGCTCGTACCTGCGCGGTACGGTAAGCCTGTAAGCGACCGGGAAGATCTTGAGTTAATACCACTGAGTCTGTTGCCACAGTCACCACATCAACTTCTGGAGGTGGAGGCGCACTGCCCGCTGCAGGTGCGGGTTGGTTTTCCTTTGAGCCACAGCCCACTAAAGAAGAGATGAAAATTAAAACTAAAAGTAGAGGGTTAATGTTCAACATAGTGTGGCCTTGCAGATTGAGAGTAAAACGAAGAGGGTCCGAATCTTACTCTATTTCTAAGCTGTTAAAAGCTCGGTGATTGCTGTTGCTCAAATGCTTCAACCGCTTTTTTCACTGATACAAAAAACTGCTGGCTACCCAATGCTTCCGATAATCCGACCTTGGCGAGTTCTTCACGGAAAGGCCTTGGCGCATCAGCGATTTTAATTTCGACCCCCTGCCCTAACATTTCACGATGCAATTCTGCGAAACGCTGCGCCGCTGTCACGTCCATATCAGTAATAGCTTGAGCATCAATAATTAACCATTTCACATTGCTTGTTTGCTCTACCAATTCGCGAATACGTTTTACAACATAGCGCGCATTCGCAAAAATCAGTGGCGCATAAAGGCGATAAACAATCACACCCGGCACATCCTCAGCCTCGTCTTCCTCAAGGCAATCATGAAACTTTCCGTCCTTAATTAAGCGCTTCAATACCGCATCTCGTGGACGCGAAATTTCAACCAACACCGCAATGAGAGACAACAACAAACCCGCAATAATGCCAGTCACGACTCCAGCAATCAGGATTGCCGACATCACAGCTATCGCGATCGAAAATTCGTTACGATCAACCTTGTAAAGATTGCGCAGTGACGCAAACTCCAACATGCCGATTGCCGCCATAATCAAGATTGCCCCTAAAGCAACTTTGGGTAGCAAGGCGATTAGTCCGGTTAAAAATACTAAGAACAACAATAGCCCCGCCGCCGCAACCATTTGCGCAACTTGCGAATGGCCTCCCGTAGCATCCACAATCGAGGTGCGTGACTGGCTCGCTGAAACAGGGAACCCCTGCCACATCGAAGCCAAAATATTTGCGGAACCGAGAGCCACCAACTCTTGATTGGGATCGACTTGATAATTGTGCTTTTCCGCAAAAGTTTGCGCTAATAAAACACCATCAGAGAAAGTTAAGAAGGCAATCGCAACTGCGGCGGGTGCTAGTGCGGAAATATCCGACCAGCGTGGCACAAACACCTCCATGCTCGGGATGCCGGAAGGGACTTCACCCACCAACGCGATTCCCAGCTCTCCGAGGTTAAATAAATAAGTCGCTAAAATCGCTACTGCAGATACGGCTAAAGCGCCTGGTAATTTTGGCAACCAACGCACTATGGCCAAAAGCAACAAAATCAACAACGCGCCGAAAACCATGGTCGGCCAATGCGCATCGCTCATCTTGTTGATTAAATTAAATAATAAAGGAAAGAAGTCTTCCCCCTCGCTCTTAATGGCAAACAGCTTTCCCAATTGCGTGGCGATGAGGACCAACGATGCACCATTTAGATAACCTACCAGCACAGGCCGAGAGAGCAAATCGGCAATCACCCCCAAGTTAAGACGAGCCGCTAATAGCAACACCACCCCCGAGAGTAAACCCAATTCTGCTGCCAACATCGCCATCCGAGAGGGATCCCCCAGCGCTAAAGGCAAAATTGCGGTGCCTGCTAACAGACCAATTGCCGCGTCTGGCCCTGCAATCACGTGCCTCGAACTGGCAAAAAGTGCGTAGCCAATTGATGCCGCTAGTGCGGCATATAACCCAGCAATGGGAGGCAAATGTACTAGTTCTGCATAGGCAATCACAGAGGGAATCATCACAATGCAGGCAGATAGACCTGCGGCGATATCATTTTTTAACCAATGGCGATGATAGCTGCGCAACATGTTAAAAAACGGCAAGCTGATTTGTACTCTTGAATTTTCAGATTTCATGTTTGCTTGAGGCTTTGCCATACAGGTGAAGCTAGAGGATATGTCCAAACGTTGAGGCGTGCAATTTGAAAATTTTAAATAATTTTCCCTCACAACAAAAAACGGGGAGCAAGTCCCCGTTTTGAGTCAAAAAAAATCTAAAACTTGGAAAATTACTTTGCTGTGCGATCAGCAAAATTAGATAGCTCAGTAGACATCTTAAAGCTAGCTACCGCCACTGGCTTTTCGCTTTGTGTTGGGGCCGCAGTAGTAATGAGGGTTTGATTCGCAGCTCCGGCAGTGGCCACTGAACTGCCACCCACCATTAAGAAACCCAGACTGAACACCAAGGACGCCGCCAAACCAATTTGAGACATTTTGCTCACTAAGCTTGTTCTGCGCAATTTCATCAGTAACTCACCTGTCTCAATCTCAGCACTGATGCGCTCAAACTCTTTGCGTTCAAAAGCAGTCAGCTGACGATCCATTTCTTCACGTGCATGCATCGCACTCATGGTTTGTTGCTCAGCATTTTGTTTTTCTTTAGCGGCTTCCTTCGCCATCAGTTCAGCAATTGAACGTTGACGTGCAGCTTCTGACGCCTCATGTTCAGCTTCAATACGGGCTTCAGCTTCAAGCATGGTACGTTGTTCAATTTCCATACGCTCTTTTAGTGCTTCGTTCACGCGTAACTCTTCAGCAATTCGTTGCTGCTCCAGTTCAAAGTGCGCAAAGTCTTCACGCTCACGCTCTTCAGCCAGCTGTTTAGCTTGCCTTGCAGCGGCAACACGCTGGCGTGCAGCGACAGCAGCACGACCCTCCGCTTGCAATTTTTCTTCTTCAGCTTTTGCGGCACGCGCTTCCGAATCACAACGCATTTTTTCCATATTCAAAGCACGCATTTCAAAATCTTCTCTAGATTTCTCAATGGCGGTCGCAGCGGCAGTAGCAACAACATGAGCGGCGGCGGCTTCTTGAGCCCGAACTTCCATCGCCACACGTGCGTTGTCGGCTTCAATTGCTTCTTGCTCTGTTTTCATACGCAGCGTGATGGCCTCAATCGCTGCGTTCTCTGCATCT
>JBAXEJ010000064.1:0-11628 GCA_037140475.1 Gallionellaceae bacterium | reverse complement strand
CGTAAATGCTCTTCAAATACTCGCGATAGGTGATTGCTGCGATACAAAATAGCGTAATCGGCAAAGCGCGTGCGATGTTCAAATTTGTGGGCCAATAAACGTAGCACGACTGATTCCGCTTCATTGTCATCATCTCGTGCCGCGAAAATGCGTACTTGATCGCCTAGGCCGTGCTCGCTCCACAGTTTCTTTTCAAATAATTTGGTGTTGTTTTTTATAACGTGATTTGCACTTTGCAAAATACGCTGCGAAGAGCGGTAATTTTGTTCGAGCTTGATTACGCGCAAATTGGGATGATCTTTTTGTAGGTTTTGTAGATTTGCTGTGTTCGCACCACGCCAAGCGTAAATGGCCTGATCGTCATCTCCCACCGCAGTGAGTGCCGCACGATGACCTGCTAACAGCGTCATCATCTGGTACTGGCAGTCGTTGGTATCTTGATATTCATCCACCAGCAAGTAGCGTAGCCGTTGTTGCCAGCGTAGCAATGCTTCAGGATGAGATTTAAAGAGATCTACTGGCAAGCGAATCAAGTCGTCAAAATCGACCGCCTGATAAGCGCGAAGCGTTTCTTGGTAACGTGAATAGAGGAGGGCGATACGCTGCTCGGCTTCGCTATCGACTAAGCTATGTGCGTGCTCAGGTGAGATAAAGCTGGCTTTCCAATTCGACATCATGCTTTGTGCTTGGCGAATGTCTTGCTTGTCCGGTGAGCCTAATAATTCGCTGATAATTTTGGCGGTGTCGGCGGAATCAAAAATGGAAAACTGTTTTTTATAGCCAATCAGCGCAGCCTCTTCACGCAGAATTTGCATACCAAGTGCGTGAAAAGTGCTAATCGTCATGCCTTTTGCATCTCCGCCGCTCAATAGTTTGCCAACACGTTCACGCATTTCATTAGCGGCTTTGTTGGTAAAAGTAATGGCGGCGATGTTGCGTGCCGAGTAGCCGCATTGCTCAACCAGGTAGGCAAGTTTATGTACGATGACGCGGGTTTTTCCGCTACCAGCACCTGCAAGTACCAGCAATGGACCATCCAAATAGGTGATCGCTTCGCGTTGTGCAGGATTTAGTTTACTAAGAGGCATGGTGCAGATATTGAAACTGGGGTAAGTGCTACTCAATGCGACAAATTTTTGCTTGTCAGATTGTACCGTAGTGCCTATGCCTCGGCACTACGACTAATGGCGGATTCGGCTAAAATACGGGCTCACGGGTTATGAACAGCTAGTTAATCTCGATTTATCAATTTTCGCCACATTATAATGAATCTAATCCTCCAAGCACTTCATGACGTTCCTTCATCACAGATTGATCATCTGGCCAAGCTCTCAAATGCTGAACGTATAGAAAACATTGCTAATCACGCTTATCGTTTGCGTGGTGCAAAAACCCACACCGAGATTGCTGACTATTGCTTTGAGCATCAAGTTGATTTTGGCTTTGTCGAGCAGGGCAAACAGTTGTCGGATTTTGGCTTGGTGGTAATGGACATGGATTCGACGTTAATTAACATCGAGTGCATTGACGAAATTGCCGATATGCAGGGATTAAAGCCTCAGGTATCAGCTATTACTGAAGCAGCGATGCGTGGTGAAATTGATTTTGCGGAAAGTTTAAAGCGCCGTGTTGCCCTTCTGGCGGGTCTAGATGAGCACGCTTTACAACGGGTTTATGAAGAACGCTTGAGGCTAAATCTTGGCGCGGAAACGATGCTTGCTGAATTAAAAAAGCACGGCGTAAAAACTCTTTTGGTTTCGGGCGGATTTGTGTTTTTTACCGAGCGTTTAAAAGAACAACTCGGCCTAGATTTTTCGCACTCGAATACGCTTGAAATAGTAAATGGAAAATTGACTGGCCAAGTGCTCGGTGACATTGTCGATGCGCAAGCTAAAGCGGATTGGCTAAACCATATTCGCCAAGAGTTGGAGTTACGCGCTGAGAATGTCATTGCGATCGGTGACGGTGCCAATGATTTAAAAATGATGGCGCAAGCCGGCGTCAGCATCGCCTATCACGCTAAACCTGTTGTGCGTCAGCAAGCGGATTACGCTTTCAATTTTGTCGGTCTTGATGGTGTGCTTAACTTGATGTCGAATTGAGACGAAATTTATATGTGCATTTTTTTTGCTGACATTTTCTTGACACGAATTCGAATATCCCTATAATGCGGACTTCGTTTTTTGCGGGAATAGCTCAGTTGGTAGAGCGATACCTTGCCAAGGTATAGGTCGCGAGTTCGAGTCTCGTTTCCCGCTCCAAATTTCTGGGGAAAGCTTTCTGGCTTTCCCTAAATTTTTAATAGTTTTGTTCTCAAGCGGTGCGATAGCAAAGCGGTTATGCCCCGGATTGCAAATCCGGTTAGCCCAGTTCGACTCTGGGTCGCACCTCCAAATTCCTGATTACTTCCTCTAATTGCCAGCCCACTCGGTGCAGGGGGCGGCTCTTATGGATAGTCAATATCCTCTTCCATTCCAGCATGTTTTTGAATTTCAGCGACGATTTGTTTAACGCTCGATTTAGCTAATATTTTTTTCAAGACTGTACTTCTGAGTTGTTCCATGCGCTCAAGAAGGATTGGGTGATGTTGCGTTGGGATTTGAGTGAGCCACGCCAGCCAGCCTTTTTCTGCGTCCAGTTGGTGTTCTCGTATGCCTTGAATAAGATTTTCGGCGTCTTTTTGTTTAAAGCGTGCAACGATAGGTGCCTTGCCAGCCATTCCAAAAATGAGTGCGATGGTAATGACTGCATGCGCATCGAGATCAATCTCATTGATAGCGCCGGCATAGTGCGCTTGACGGATCCATTTTGCGCAATCAATGATGTCTCGGTTGTTTTGGCGCTCTGTCAGCGCTTGTTTATAAAGTGAATCACCAGTCCAGGTGTCATTTGGACTCGCACGGCAGAACTTAACGAAAATTCGTTTGAGATTACGTTGTTGCTCAAATGGATCTAAATCGAGATCGCAAATCGAGGTATATGGCGGTAACTCAGCTAACGTTTTTATTCGACGGAATCCCATTTGAAATACGTATTCGGCGCCATGACTTAGCAAAAAATTGAGCATGGCTTCGTTATTATCTGGGATTTCAGCGAGACTAATGCCAAGTGAAATGCAACCGATGGTTAGTTGATATGCATCAAGCATTCCTTCCGCTGTTTTTTCATTGGTAAATTTTCTTGCAACTAACACTGTGATGCCATTTAGCTCTTGTAACAGGGATTGTGCGTTAAGCTCATGGCTAGGCTGTAGTGCCAGTGCTTCAAGTGCTTGAACTAAGTGTGGCGTGCGCGAACTGATATTGGCGAGTTGCATTTTTATTTGGCAGTTGTTAGGAAAAAATATCTTCGCCAATACTTGGGCGTTTCTGTTTTACTACGGTGCTGCGTGCTTTGCTTGGTACTTGCCGGCGTAATCTTAGGAGCAATTCTTGAGTCGTTCTCCCGAAGGCTAAGTCATGGTCATCAGTTTCTTCAGTGTCCTGCTCTTCATCGTGTTCTTCATGGGCGGCATGTAACTGGTTTTCACCAGGCACCCAGTCAGGGAAAATTTCAAACAGCACACGATCCCATGCATCAGCATCAGTGCGGGCAATTTCTAAAGCTAGAGGGATGATGTCGTGGTCCGAGCTGGTTTGTCCGCTAATGTGGGCTCCCCTCGCATGAATGCTATTTGCCAATTCAATTATTTCTGCAGTGGCTGTAGAAAAAATCACTGCAAAAGCGGTAGTGCCCCAGTCAGTGGCTAATGCTTCATGAATTAATTCTGCGCGCCGTTCAGCGTCATCACTCGCGAAAATCACGCCATGAATATGTGCAAAAAGTGACTCCGATAATACTTCTGGCTCATCTTCGATCAGCTCTTCGTTCCACGGGGCTGCAAAAAAGGCCAAACTTTCCGCCCAAGCTTTGGGGGGGATAAGTAAGGTGGCTAATGAAAGTTTGCCGCCATCAAATGCGGCTAAATGTAGTGAGGCGACCTGTGGTTCAAGTGTTTCTAAAACTT
Source organism: Gallionellaceae bacterium (assembly GCA_037140475.1). GTDB lineage: Bacteria > Pseudomonadota > Gammaproteobacteria > Burkholderiales > Gallionellaceae > PALSA-1006. The sequence continues at coordinate 7,622 of JBAXEJ010000064.1, read as the reverse complement.
CGATGACAGCAAGATCGCCAAATTTTTCAACCGCGTCGTTGAATGCCTCTTCAGCATGTTCTGTTGAGCCGGCTAATACGAGGTCGGTGACTTGCCTGCAAATTGCGGGAAGATTTTGATTTTCATTCATTCTCTTCTCCAGTGGCGTCGAATAAATGTTCGATATCGTGCCCAGGAGTGAGTTGATCTTCATCATCGTCGTCGTTCTCTGAGTCTTCTTCTCGTTGTAATGCGTCAAGAGAGTGGTCTTCGTCAGTCCAACGTTTTTGGTTCTTAAATAGGAAAACTGTAATGATCGCTCTGCGAGCCAAATCTGGATTGTTATCCACAACGCTGGATAAAGCCTTGTTAGCCAAGTCTTCGTTGCAAGAGATCATGCGCATGATTTTTGCGATATCACCTTCGTCATAATCTTCGCTGGCAGCGAGTAGGCCTGCAGCGTCAGTGAAATTCAAGCTGTCAACCAAGGCAACACTGAATAAGTTGACATCATCTATTCCAAAGCCGTTAGCAAACTCTTCGCGTAACGATTTGACTACTTTTGCGTAATTGACGCGATTAGGCGGATCCCCAAGCGTATCTTCGATTTGGATATTTAGTTCACGAGCCTGATATGCGAATTCTGGATGGATTTTTTTCATGAGTTTCTAAATTTATTTTGGTGTTGCGTTGGTTTTAGAGGGCAATGCCACAATGCCGAAAGAGTGAGATCCACAAAGTATTTGCCTCTTCTTCTGGATCTAGAATGATGCGATTGTTGATACTCTGGTTGTATGCAGTTCTTTTTTTGGGGTCGGAAAGCAACTCATAAGCGATTTTGACAGAATTGAACATGCTAATAGAATTCGAATGTGAGTTTCTATCGGGATGGTGACGCATCGCCAAAACTCGGTAGGCTTTTTTGATTTCTTCATTAGAAGCGTTGGGAGAAACGCCAAGAATATGGTACGGGTTTTCCAATAGAGCCTCCTAGATAATTTCACTATTTTACAGTAGCCCGAGGAATGCCATACGATTTGATCGTGTTCATTACTTCGCTGCGTTTTCGATCATTTCACCACTCCTACGCAGATCTTTGCCAAAGCCTTCTAACGTGTTGCAACCTGCAAGAAATAGCAGAATAAATATCAAAGCCCATGCTCTCATGCTTCACTCCCGGAATTTTTAAATTATCTGACACGGCATCTTATATATAAATTTTTTTATGGGCTAGCGTAAAATGTGCACTTTATTTTTTGGCATAAAATTTTATGAAAGTCCGTACTCGTTTTGCACCAAGCCCAACAGGCTATTTGCATATTGGTGGCGCTCGAACTGCTTTGTTTTCTTGGGCCTATGCTCGCAAACATAAAGGCACATTCATTTTGCGCATCGAAGATACCGATGTGGAACGTTCTACCCCTGAGGCTGTGCAAGCGATTTTGGATGGTATGCAATGGCTTAATCTTGGCTATGACGAGGGCCCGTTTTATCAAATGCAGCGTATGACGAGATACAAAGAAGTTATTGCTCAAATGATTAGCTCGGGGCATGCCTATTATTGCTACACATCTCCAGCCGAACTAGATGCGTTGCGTGAAGAACAACGACTTAATGGCGAAAAGCCACGTTACGATGGTCGATGGAGGCCTGAGGTTGGAAAAAGCATGCCTGAGGTTCCGCAAGACATTAAACCTGTAGTCCGTTTTAAGAATCCAAGTGACGGGGCGGTCGCTTGGGATGATTTAGTTAAAGGGAGAATTGAGTTCCAAAATGCAGAACTTGATGATCTCATCATTGCGCGTTCGGATGGCACACCTACCTATAATTTTTGTGTGGTAGTGGATGATTGGGATATGGGGATTACACAGGTGATTCGTGGTGATGATCATGTCAATAACACCCCGCGCCAAATCAACATCTTGAAAGCACTGAATGCAACTGTTCCTAACTACGCTCATCTATCCATGATTTTGGGTGATGACGGCCAAAAGCTTTCTAAGCGTCATGGTGCGGTCAGTGTGATGCAATATGAAGAAGACGGTTACCTGCCAGAAGCTGTGATTAATTATTTGGCTCGATTAGGTTGGTCGCATGGGGACGAGGAAATTTTTTCAGTTGCACAGTTTTGTGAATGGTTTGATCTCGATCACATCACCCCTTCTGCGGCACAATTTAATACCGAGAAATTAAAGTGGTTAAACAATCAATATTTAAAAGTGGCTGACAATTCTCGATTGGCAGAAATGGTGCGAAGCCGTCTTGAAAAACGTGGAGTAAAAATAGTTGATACGCCAAATTTAGAGGCTGTGATGGCCCTTTATAAAGAACGCGTTTCTACACTTAATGAATTGTCTAATGCTGCTGAAGTTTTTTATATCAATATGATTCCGGATCAAGCTGTGCTTGATGCGCAACTCTCAGCTGAAGCAATTCCCGCTTTGAATGAGTTTGTTGAGAGAGTTGAAAATATTGCTTGGGATGTTGTTTCAATAGGCGCTCTGATTAAAGAGCTTGTCAGCAAACATGGATTGAAAATGCCAAAACTTGCGATGCCATTGCGAGTCATGTTGGTTGGGCAAACTCAAGCACCTGCTGTCGACGCCTTAGTCGCTTTGTTTTCTCGTGAACAAGTGATGGCGAGAATTAAAAAGCATTTGTAAATATTTACGTTAACCCGCTTTACAAGGGTTGGGTCGATCATTATAATGCGCGCTCTTTTTGGGGGGTATAGCTCAGCTGGGAGAGCGCTTGCATGGCATGCAAGAGGTCAGCAGTTCGATCCTGCTTATCTCCACCAAAATCAAGCACTTACAGCGCTTTCAAAAATCTAATATATTTGCCAATGTCAAATATGTCAGCAAAAAATCACTATCCATATCGCCAAATATCATATGTAGAAATGTGCTCAGGCACCCGTAACTAATGGGCTTTGCGGGCATATCAAAAATGTCTTCATAACACCCCAAGAGCGCTTGCACGTTTTTACTCGTCTGGCGAAAAAGAGCAACAGCCACCTCGTTATTTTTGGAAAAAACTACCGACATTCCTGTCGGTATCTTTAACTCAAATAATTCCATCTGCAAATTTGGCTGACTGATTCCATTCTCACCTTTAATGGTCGCTAACTGATCACGCTGGATAGATTACCAATCACGTTGATTTTTCACTTTGATTTCACTGCAAAGTGAGTTTTGCAAAAGTCTCAAATGAGATACAATCGCCTCTGTTCCAATAACGGGGAGGTTGATGATGACTACATCCACAATGATTCATATTCGTGTTGATAACGAAGTAAAAGCTCAGGCAACAGAAGCGCTTGATGCTATGGGGCTGTCAGTTTCAGATGCAGTTCGATTGTTTTTGAAGCGAGTTGTAGCTGAGCAAGCTATGCCAATTGAACTCAAAGTGCCTAACGCAGAAACGCGTGCCGCCATGGAAGAGTCCCGGGCAATCATACGTGCGCATCGAGCTCGCTTTGCAACAGCCCAGGAACTGTTTGATGACCTCGAAAAAAACAGCAAATAGTAAGCGAGCTACATTACCGCGCGTATCTGATCACACAAAAAAGTTCATCAAAGATTGGGCTCGGCTATCGGAATCTGGCCGATACGACATGAAGCGCCTCAAAGAGGCAATGCTGATACTTATTGGCAATGATGCTCCATTAGGGGCGGAATGGTTGGATCACCCACTAAAAGGTGAATGGGCTGATCATCGAGAGTGCCATATTGGGGGAGATTTTTTACTCATTTATCAGCTGCATGGCAGCGGTTCTAGCGAGATCATCAGCTTTGTTCGCGCAGGAACGCATGCTGAATTATTTGAGTGATCAGTATAGCTTAATGAATTGAATGACTCCTTCGCGGCAGTCATATCACTAAGTCGAATTCACACTTCGTGCCAATAAGCAGTCATTTCTGCATCACAGCCAGCAGAACAATCCCTACTTGAACGCCGGCAGGCCGCCGATATAACCCACATGCGCTTCAAGACGGAAGTTGTTGGTGCCGTGACGGTTTTTGCCAAATAACTCGCCCGCACGTTTCTCCAGTTTCTCCTTTAGTTCGACAGGTGTTGATTTGATGAAGTCGCCTTGGTGCTGATTGTTGCTCATGATGTAGGCGTGGCCGTTGAGATTCTCGACCACCTGTAGGCCGGTCGATTCAGCGCCGGCAGCAAGGCTGAGGATGCGCGTCAGCTTTTTCGTATCAACGTTATAAGCCCAGACATAGTTGTTTTGATGCGCGCCTGAATCTTCGCCGATGAACAGCGTGCGCATTTTCTCAGAGAAGAACACGTTATCGGTGTTGGCGACGAACTCGGGATCAGCGGTATTGCCAAGCTCATCGGCTTTGGTCGGCTTGCCAAGCAGGGCAGGTTCCACATAGGCGCGCACTGGAACGAAATCAGATGCAATCAACTGACCTTCTGCATCTAGCTGCTTGCCTTCCAGATCAAAGGTATAGGTGGCACCGGCACTATTTTCTTTGAGGCGGATATCATCCGCTGGGCCGCCATCCTTTGCTTTCATCGAACCTTGTATATAGCTCATCGCGTAGTAGAGTTTCTTGTCGGCATGGTTTATTGCCACACCCTCGCCCTTGGTGAATTCGGTGGTAGCCCCCAGATAGGCGGCATAGCGACGCGTTTCGAGGAATGCCGCAGCCGTCTCCATGCCAGGCTTAAGCTTCAACCAGATCGTTTCGGCCGAACCAGCGCGCGTTGGTACGAAGCTGGGCTTTTCAGCCAGCGAAAATTCGAAGATATCTTCGATCTTGATGCCACTGTCGATCAAAGCTTTGATCTCGTTGTAATGGCTCGAACCTAGCTTGATCCATTTAAAGTTGCCTGTGCCTCCATCGCTTTCATCCAGCGAAGTCTGCATCCACTTGGCGGCATAGAGCGTACCGCCTGCCTTCGGCTGATTGCGCTCATGTGCGACAAACATGAAGAGCCCAGAATAAGTACCGTCGTCTCCGTAGAAAGCCGTGCGGCCATCATTGGCGAAAATCGCCATTTCCCAAGTGCCCCTGCCCATCTGATAGTGCTTCGTGATTTCCTGACTTCCGTCTGCTTTCACGGCTACTTCAACGTGAAAACCGTAATGGTATGGATTGGCTTGCTTAGTATTGCGGAAATACACCTCGCTCATGGCCTTAAGGGCAGCAGACGTGGTCTTGTATGCCTTCTCGCCTGGCACGAATTGCAGGTCGTAATCTTCCTCGCCGCCGATGTGTGTGTTCCACGGCGTCTGTGAACCGAAGCACATAATCCATGCGCCATTCACCGACGAGAAGTTGATCGGTTGTTGCGATTTAACTTTGAGTTTTCCATCCTTGCCTTGAGTAACTCCAGAAAGGCTCATGCCCATTGGCATACGGCTGTACCAGTCTTTTGCCTTGTTGGCCACTTGACCATCTGCAAGCACATCGTCGTACTCCCAGTGATTAACGAGATACAGCTTGTTGCCGACACTCAGCAGACTGTTGGCATCCGCCGTTTCAGCGATTGCCAAATCTCCCTTTGGCTCTATGACGGGATTCATGTCTTTGTCGAAGATCTGACCTGCGGCGAACTTTTTGCCCTTGACGGTAGCGATCTTGTCAGTGTTCTTAAATAGAGATACATAGTTAAGCGGATAGCCGCGCGTCTTACCATCGGCGAAGGTCACCTTCGCCACGGAGGTTGTATAGGTCTTAAGTAAATCATCGCCGGTGGTCGGCGCCGGAGTGGCGGTAAAATCTACTTTGATAATGGTTGCTGTAGGCTGCGCGGCCACGAGTGGTGTCACGCCAAAGAGGCTAGCAACCAATACAGCAAGGGGTAGCAAGGAAATACGTGAGTTAGCAAGCATGCTGTTCTCCTAATATAGAAACGCATGACTGTAGGAGAAAAATATTAAGAACTGATGACAATTGTGCTTCCTGCAGAGATCGAAGTTTTGAATTGTGGCGCTCTCCAGTAGGTGGCGTGGGAAGAATACTTTGCGAGCAAACTGGCTAAGTGGAAGATGATGCAAAAATTGAGAAACGATCTTTCCCGCTATTCTTAGCAACGTACATAGCGCTATCGGCAGCGCTTAACAGTGAGTCTAGGTCGTCAGCGTGTTTGGGGAATTCTGCAATGCCGATACTTGCGGAAATCTTTGAAATTGTTTTTTTGCCGAATTCGTATGGAATTTTCAGGTGGCCTAGTATCCGATTAGCAACATTCATCGCGTGCTGAATGTCTGACTCTAGTAAAACTACCACGAATTCATCCCCGCCTATACGTGCAGCAGTGTCACCATCTCGCAGACATGACAGCAAACGTTCAGCGACTTCTTTGAGTAATCGATCACCGGTGCTGTGACCATAGGTGTCGTTAACCGGCTTAAATCCATCAAGATCGATAAAAAGCACAGTGATGGGACGTGATGATCGAGTCGAAGCTGATATTGCCTGATTGAGCCGATCCAAAAAGAGCGTGCGATTGGGTAGGCCAGTCAATTGGTCAAAGTGAGCTAAGCCAAATAGGTGTTTCTGTTTTAGCTGAGTGATCTCTTGAAGCAAGTCATAGCCGTTAGCCATGCCAACATATTTTTTATCTTTGGTGATAATGAAGCCGCTTACCATATGCTCTATACCTGCATCCAAAATAATACGAGAGACATCCTCAATGCTGGTATTCCGGTCAACGATGATAGGGCTTATGTCCATTAACGAAGAGATTGGACTTTTCCCTTTAAGCTCTTTCACATACTGTTTACTAAAAAACTCGGTGAGCTCTTGCCGCAAGATAATTCCGACCGGTCTTTCTTTATCATTAATGACAGGCAGCGCGAAGAGCTTTTTATTCTCGTGAAATAACTCGAGAACTTTGATGCAACTAGTAGATTCGTGTACTGATGGAACCACTCTAAGTAAGTGTTCTACTGATGTCTGGGACTTGGTTGAATTTTCGTCTGACATGAATTGCTGGTAGCTTACTTAGTCAAGCCATAGGATGGCTTTTGATAGCTTGTGAGCTATAGGAGGTAATATCTTATTAATTCTGGAATCGTCAAATATCTTTACGATAATTCTATTTTTTTCGAGAAGCACAAATCGCGGGTCGTTTTGGTAGAGGTCGCTAAAAACCCTTCGTGTATCTTCAATCCCATGCAGGGTAATTAAAAAATCTCGCTCACGCAGTTGTTCCATTCTATGAAACCGACTAACGACAGCATGGATGTTATTGGCTCCTATACAAGCTGAAATTTCAGCAGTAATTTGTGCATCTGATGTATGCCTGTCGTAAGTCGCGACGTGGCGAACGATGGTTTTCATGTGGGAAACTTATTTAAGGTTTATAGGTTCAGTGAAATTGATCAGTTAAACTTAACTATAAGTAAAAAAAATTATTTCGGCGCTAACTAACAGATAAAAACTAGCACCCAATGCGATACTTTCTACTAGTGACTCCCTAAAGCTGTGGCCTTGCTCCCTTTCAATGACCAAACTGGACATCATGGCCAGAACACTCAGTAATAAGATGAATAGCATCAAGAAAACATAATTTGACTTGCTCATTTGTTCACCCTAGAAAGAGTTGCGCTATAGCCATAGCTGTCGAATTGCGCGTATTGCTGACCCAGCAGTTGCATCGAATTTGAACCCACA
>JBAXEJ010000063.1:0-11685 GCA_037140475.1 Gallionellaceae bacterium | reverse complement strand
TAATAGAGGTTCTTGAAAATCTCTTTCAGTGGTTTGTCGTCAATTTCTAAATGTAGTGTCAGCTCATCCGCAGCGCCGCTGCGATTCTTTTCTTTGCTGAAATGAAATAAGCCGGAGTTGTAGCGGTCATCCGCATCGCGGAACATCTGACGTAAACGGCCATAAACATTCGCGCCGTTTTGCAATGCCATGAGTTTGCCGTAAGGCTCGATGCCTCGGTCTTCGCCGATGCGCAAAAAGATAATGCGGTCGATTGTTTGCTGCACCGCAAAGTTGAGGTCGCGCTGGCTTAATTCGGCATTCCGCAGGGCGATGTTGTGCGCCAATAAGTCGCGCCAAGTTTCAATCTCTTCAAGAAACGCACTATCCACTTCGCTCGTGCCGCGCTTGCCTTTGCTGGTGTTGGCGTATTTGTCGAACGAGCCTTTAAGCACGGCTTCTTTGGAAAAAATACCCGCGATTTCGTCCCACTTTTCTGCATAGTCGCGATAGGTGCAATAAAACAAACGCGCCTTACTGGCCTTGTCATTTTTGTTGGGCTTTTGGCGGCAATCGTAGATGGCAAATTCTTCAAAGTCGGTGACGATAGAGAGCGGTAATTTTGCCGACCACGCATAGCGACGCAGTTGAAAGGCAGGTTCGACATCATCTTTAATATTGACCGAGGGCTTTTTCGCTTCAAGGAAAAATTTGCGCTGCCCACCGATGCGAAAGCTGTAATCCGGTGCGCGGGTGGAGGCGCCAATTTTGATTGCGTCTTCGTGAATTACGTCGCGGTAGGCTTCGGCGTAGCCCGTACTGTTGTCCATGTCCCAGCCCAAGGCTTTGAAAAGCGGGTCAATGAAGTCGCGTCGCACTTGTGTTTCGTTGTATTTGCCGCCGCGATAGGCATCGAGATTGCGTTCGAAATTTTCAATTAAGGCAAGGACTTCAGAGGGGGCGGACATAGTTATCCTTTATTGATTGGCGTAAAAAATATCATGCAATCCATTGATTAATTAGGTATCTAGCCCACTCCGTCACTTCAGTTGCACTCATGCCAATCGTGGCGTGTTGTGCCGCCAGCGCATCGCCTGCCGCGCCGTGCAAATGCACACCTAGTAGCAGTGCTTCGTCAGCGCTCAAGCCTTGTGCAATGAACGCGGCAATCATGCCCGTTAGCACGTCGCCCATGCCTGCACTGCTCATGCCGGGGTTACCGGTTTTATTGAGATAAAGTTTTCCCTCACGAGTGGCGCAAATACTTCCTGCGCCTTTCAACACCACGCTACTGCTTAGCTTCCGAGTGAGTTCAAGTGCTGCTCCAGTACGGTCGGCTTGTACATCCTCTACTTTGCAATGCAACAAGCGTGCGGCCTCACCGGGGTGGGGCGTGCAGACGGTAGCGGCTTTGCGGCTATGCAAAATGCTACGAAGGTCAGGGCGTAGCGCGATGATATTGAGTGCATCGGCATCCAGCACCATAGGCACTTCGACTTGCAATGCGTCGTACAGAATTTTTTGTGCAGCAAGGCTTTGACCTAGGCCGCAACCCAGTGCAATGACATTTGCCTTCGCCGATTTCAGCGTTTCAGCGGCACCATGCAGCATGAGTTCTGGCATTTGCGTGTCCACGGTCGGCGTGTTATCTGCGAGTAAACCTACCTTTACACAACCTGCACCGAGTTTGAGTGCGGCGCGTCCAGCGAGCAACGCGGCCCCGAGGGCTCCATTTGCTCCGCCGATAACCGCAATCGTGCCAAACAGGCCTTTATGGCTATCTTTTGGGCGAGGCTTGAGGAAGGCGATGACTTGCTTTTGAGTGAGGGTGCTAGGACGTGTAACCGACATGTTGTTTTCCCTGAGAGTGAAGGACTTGGTGGATTATAATTGCATCCCGTTTTTAACGCTCCCATGAGATCAATTTATGTCTAGCGCTACTCTCAGCAAAATTTCTGTTGGCAACCCTGCACTCTCTTCCTTTCGTTTGGAAAAACTTCGTGCCGCGCTTAAAGTAGCTGCGCCGACTATTTCGATTGAGGATACACGCCACTGCTACTTCACTGAGTTGAAGTCGGCCTTGAGTGATGCCGAAGAAAAGTTGCTTGATCGTTTGTTAAACATTGAAGCCAGCGCAAAAATTCCGGCTGCCAGTTTGCAGCAAATTCTAATTGTGCCGCGCCTGGGTACGATTTCACCGTGGTCATCTAAGGCAACCGATATTGCGCAGCACTGCGCTTTGCCAAGTATTGCGCGCATTGAGCGCGGTGTGGTGTATTACCTCAAGAGCAAGAGCGGAAAAACATTGAGTGCGGCGGAAATGAAAGTCGTGCTGCCCTTGTTGCATGACCGCATGACCGAATCGGTGGTGTCCGAAATTGCAGGTATTGAAAATCAAATCTTTAAGCACGGCACGCCACAGCCATTGTCGAGTGTAGATATTCTTAGCGGCGGCAAAGGTGCGCTTGAAGTGGCGAACCGCGAGTTGGGCTTGGCACTTTCGGCTGACGAGATTGAGTATTTGGTGGAAAACTTCACTAAGCTAGGGCGCAATCCAACCGATGTTGAATTGATGATGTTCGCTCAGGCCAACTCTGAACATTGTCGCCACAAAATCTTTAATGCGGACTGGGTAATCGACGACGAGCAGCAAGCGATCTCTCTGTTCGGCATGATTCGCAATACGCATAAATTAAATCCTGCTGGAACGGTGATTGCGTACTCGGATAACTCCTCGGTGATTGAAGGTGCGGAGATCGAGCGCTTCTATCCACGCGAAGGTGGCGCTTACGCCTTTAGTAACGAGCTCACGCATACTTTGATGAAGGTAGAGACGCATAACCACCCGACAGCGATTGCACCCTTTGCGGGTGCTGCAACCGGTTCGGGTGGCGAGATTCGTGATGAGGGTGCAACGGGTTCCGGTTCCAAACCGAAAGCGGGCTTGGTTGGTTTCTCGGTGTCTAATTTGAATATTCCTGGCTTTACTCAGCCGTGGGAAAATAATGCCGTCGGTAAGCCGGGGCGCATTGTTTCGCGACTACACATCATGATTGACGGTCCACTGGGTGGCGCCGCGTTCAACAACGAATTTGGCCGTCCGAATTTAACCGGTTACTTCCGCACCTTTGAAGAAAAAGTGAATGGTGAAGTGCGCGGTTATCACAAGCCGATTATGTTGGCCGGAGGCGTAGGGAGCATTCGCGCAGAGCACACACACAAACATGATTTGCCCGAAGGCGCTGTGCTGATTCAACTCGGCGGCCCGGGTATGTTGATTGGTTTGGGTGGTGGTGCGGCATCCAGTATGGATACCGGTGCAAACGCAGAAAATCTCGATTTTGATTCCGTGCAACGTGGCAACCCAGAGATGCAACGTCGCGCACAAGAAGTGATCGATCGTTGCTGGCAACTCGGCGACAACAATCCGATCCTCTCAATTCACGACGTAGGCGCAGGCGGCATCTCTAATGCCTTGCCTGAGTTGGTGCATGGCGGCGGTAAGGGCGCACACTTTGAATTGCGCAACGTGCCTAACGAAGAACGTGGCATGACGCCGATGCAGATTTGGAGTAACGAATCACAAGAGCGTTATGTGTTGGCGATTCCCGCAGCACGTTTAGATGAATTTAAAGCGATGTGCGAGCGCGAGCGTTGCCCGTTTGCGGTGTTGGGCAAAGCCATTAGCGAAGATCGTCTTGTGGTGCATGATGAAGAGTTCAACAACAATGCGGTCGATATGCCGCTTTCGGTGTTACTCGGTAAGCCGCCCAAGATGACGCGCAACGTGAAGCGCGAAGAAGTGAAGTTGCCAAAGTTCGATACCAGCAAAATTGTGTTGCGTGAGGCGATTCAGCGTGTGTTGTCGCTACCATCAGTCGCAGATAAAACCTTCCTGATTAGTATTGGCGACCGCACCGTAGGCGGCATGACGGCGCGTGACCAAATGGTCGGGCCTTGGCAAGTGCCCGTAGCCGATGTGGCGGTAACCTTGATGGGTTACAACACTAATCTCGGTGAAGCTTTCGCGTTGGGTGAACGCACCCCGATTGCCGTGATCAATGGCCCCGCTTCTGGTCGTATGGCGATTGGTGAAGCAATCACCAATATCGCTGCTGCGCAGATTGAAAAAATCGGCGACATCAAACTCTCTGCCAATTGGATGGCCGCGGCCGGCCATCACGGCGAAGATGCCGCGCTGTTTGATACGGTGCATGCGGTAGGTATGGAACTTTGCCCGCAGCTCGGCATCAGCATTCCCGTTGGCAAAGATTCGATGTCGATGAAGACTTCATGGGAAGAGAAGGGCGAAAAGAAATCTGTCACCGCACCGCTGTCGCTCATCGTCACTGCCTTTGCACCGTGTAGCGATGCACGTAAAACGCTGACGCCGCAACTTGAAGCGAACACTGACACGGTCGTATTGTTGTTTGACTTAGGCGCTGGAAAAAATCGCATGGGCGGCTCAGCGTTGGCGCAGGTTTATAAGCAAGTGGGCGATGTCGCACCGGATGTCGATGAGGCGGCAAAGCTCAAAGCCTTCTTTAATTTGATTCAGCGTTTTAACCGTGAAGCTAGGTTGTTGGCTTATCACGATCGTTCCGACGGCGGCATGTTGGCGGCATTGTGCGAAATGTCATTTGCGTCACACCTTGGTTTAGATGTGCGCTTGGATGAACTAAAAGGCGATGATCTAAGTGCCCTCTTCAACGAAGAGCTAGGTGCGCTATTGCAGGTGCGCCGTGCCGATCTTGCGGATATTTTTGTGCTGTGCGATGAAGCAGGCTTGAGCAGCGTGCATGAAGTGGCGCGTTTAAATAAAACCGGCATGTTCAATATTTCACGCGGCGGCAAAACGCTCTACACCGAGAACGCAATTAGCTTGCGCCGCACTTGGTCTGAGACAACCTATCAATTACAAAAGTTGCGTGATAATCCAGCGTGCGCGCAGCAAGAGTATGACCGCATTTTGGATGCCAAAGATGCAGGGCTGAACGTTAAGCTGACTTACGATGTGAATGAAAGTGTTTCACCTGCATTACTTCTATCACGCCCCAAGATGGCGATCTTGCGTGAACAGGGTGTGAATGGCCAAGTGGAAATGGCGGCCGCATTTGATCGTGCGGGCTTCGCCGCTGTTGACGTACACATGAGCGACATCATTAGTGGTCGTGTGAAGCTGGCTGACTTTAAAGGCGTTGCCGCTTGCGGTGGCTTCTCTTACGGTGATGTGCTCGGTGCGGGCGAAGGTTGGGCAAAATCGATTCTGTTCAACCCGCGTGCACGCGATGAGTTTGAAGCCTTCTTTAAACGTGACGACACCTTTGCGTTGGGTGTGTGCAACGGCTGTCAAATGATGAGCAACCTGCACGAAATTATTCCCGGCGCAGAAAATTGGGCGCACTTTGCACGTAATCAGTCAGAGCAATTTGAAGCGCGTTTCGTGATGGTAGAAGTGCAACAGTCGCCTTCTATCTTGTTTGATGGCATGGCGGGCAGTCGCATGCCGATTGTGGTGGCGCACGGTGAAGGCTATGCCGATTTTAGTAATAACGCCAAACTGAAAGCGGCTCAACCGCTCGTGTCGTTGCGCTATATCGACCACAAAGGTAAGCCAACACAAACTTATCCGCTCAACCCTAATGGATCACCACAAGGTATCACGGGCCTGACAACGCCAGATGGTCGCTTCAGTATCATGATGCCTCACCCTGAGCGAGTTTTCCGTGCGGTGCAAAACTCATGGTATCCGCGTGAGTGGCAGGAGAACGGCGCTTGGTTGCGCATGTTCCAAAATGCACGGAAGTGGGTGGGGTAAAAAGTATTTTGCAAAAACAACAAAGGCGACTTCGGTCGCCTTTGTTGTTTTTGCTGCCACTGTTTTCGTTGGGTTAAGGGGGCTTAATCAGAGCCTCCTTAAATTACTTAGCGAGCGACTCAGTTTCAGGCAAAGGCAGCGTGACATAAAACTGACTGCCTTGATCTTCTCCTGCAGACTCAGCCCATATCCGTCCGTTGAGATGTTCAACGATTCTGCGGCATAGCGCTAAACCCACGCCGCTTCCCTGATAGCGTGAGTTTGTTTGAAGTCGTTTAAATATTTTAAACAACTGGTTGACTTGCGTGGGAGCGATGCCAATTCCGTTATCAATGATCGCTAGCTTCCATCGGTTATTTTCGATGGAGCTCACAACTTTAATTTTCGGAATGGTATTTTCTTTTTGGTACTTCAATGCGTTGCCAATTAAATTTTGTAGCAGCCGCACGATTTCATCGCGATTAACAAAGAGACGAGGCCATTGGCCCTCACTCTCAATTGAAGCTTGTGCTTGATTAATTTCTGGCCGAAGAAATAATAGCGACTCCTCTAGCAATGCTTGGCTTTCAATCCAAATGAAGGGCTCGCTCTCTCTGCCCACTCGTGAGTATTCCAGTAGACCAACCATCATTTGATCGAGTCGCACGGCGCCATTAGTTGCAAAGTTAAAATATTCGCGATTCTGCTGCGACAACTTGTCGCCCAGATCCATAGAGATCAATTGCAAGTAGCTATTAATCATTCTTAAAGGTTGGCGCATGTCGTGAGAAATGATGTAGCTAAATTGTTCTAGCTCAGCATTTGAGCGTTGCAGTTCACTTTCGTATGTTTTTTGATCATTGATATTTGTATGCGCGCCAATCATGCGTAAAGGCTTTCCATTCTTGTCGAAGCTAACAACCATGCCGCGATCAAGCATCCATACATAGTCTCCGTTTTTACAACGGAAGCGATACTCGGCGATATAAAGGGGTGTTTCCCCTTTAATGCATTTGTTTAAGGCATCAAAGGTGGCGGTTTTGTCATCCGGATGAATGCGGCTTTCAAAGGCTTCCATCGTGTTTTGGATTTCATCTTCCGAGTAGCCAATCATTTCTTTCCATGTTTTAGAGAGGTAAAGACTTTGTTCGCTAAGATTCCAATCCCAAACACCTGCGCCTGAACCTTCGAGCGCAAACTTCCAACGTTGCTCACTTTCATGCAACGCGGCTTCGATGGTTTTTCTTGCAGTGATGTCGATGCCCACGGTAACGAGATACTCCACAGTGCCATCACGGGCTTGAATTAAAGAGTTTGACCAGTCGAATAATCGTTTATTGCCATCACGCTGCATCCAAAAATTTTCGTAGCGAGGGACGACATCGCCGGTCATTGATCTGGCAAATACATCTCGTACTTTGGGGCGCTGTTCGGGTAATAAAAAACGTTCCCAAATAAAGGGTTGATCTTTTATCTCTTCAAAATCATAGCCAGTGAATTCTTCTGCAGCACGGTTGATTCGGACGACAGCGCCTTCGCGATTAATCACCATGATCAAACTCTTTGCAGTGTCCAGAATGCCATTAATAAAGTCGCGTTGCTGAGCTGTCTCATACTCGCTTTGCTGCAGGTTGGTTTGCGCGGCTTTAATGCTAAAAGCCATCCGATTAAAAGACTCGATGACATGCCTTAACTCAGGACTGCCATGTGGAACGAGGCGAATGTCAAAATTGCCTTCAGCAATGGCATTGGAGCCTGACTCAAGCTCTTTTAAGGGTGTTAGTCCAGAGCGTAGCACCAGCCAAATGCCGAAAAAGTCGAGCAGGATGGCGAGCAATAAAATTGTTAGATGATTTTTTAAATGCGACCAAGCTCGATTGGCAAGGCCACGAGAAGTCATCGTGATATTCAATTCGCCGTAGGAACGCCCTCCAATATCGAGCAAGGTGGAATCGGTAATGTCTGAAAAGTTAAAAAAAGATAGGAACCAAGCGGGAGTCTCGGCAGCTACTGGCACATCTTCACTATGCAAGCGAATACCTTTCGTGTCGGTAAAAGAAACCGAAACAACGACTGGCTCGCTAACATAGTGGTCAAGAGATTTTTGCAGTGAGGTGAAGTCGCCGATGACAATCATCTCAGCGAGAGAGGTGGGTAAAGATTGCAGCTCTTTAATCAGCTCTGCTTTAAGGTCGGCACGCACCTCTGTCGCCTCTTGTCTGGCAGACACTAAGAGCATGGTAGCGCCTGCAATAACGAGAGCCAAACTCGCGGTTGTGAGTAGCCTGCCGATAAACGGTAGGCGGCTCCAAAAAGAACGATGGGAGTTCATTGCTTATTGATTTTCTTTAAGTAACGTGTGCTTGTAAAAATCGATATAGCTACGGTAATCGGCAGGGCTTGAGGCACGGAAGCCGAAGGGAGGTTTTTGCCCAATCACTTTCGCAGTTTCCTCTAATATCTTTTTGCCTTCCGCATCTTGCTCCATGTTATCGATGATTTTTTGGATGGCATCGACCGCGGCTTTTGGCACCCGAGGATGAACTGCAATCGGCAAATTTAGAAATGAAGTTGACTCCCATAGCACACGGTAACGCACGTTTTCTCTTGTGGCAAAGGCCTTCATGACTTGGTTGTTCACCCCCGCGGCCAGTACGCGACCTGCTTTGAGCTGGCCCATGATGCCTTCTTGATTGCCGCCGAAAACAGGGGTTACCGCGATATTTTGACGAAGCAGTTGGTCCATTGGTACGGCATAGCCAACGAAGGCGCCTGCAGAGGGGAAGCCGACTTCCTTGTTGTTCAGGTCGCTTAAGTTTTTTATGGGCGAATCAGCAAGGGTCACAATCTGCCCGGTGATGGCCTCCTCTAGCGGCCTTAAGATAACTCGATAGTTAGGCTGCGCCATCTTGGGTTGGAAAATAGTATTGGCGTAAACCAAGTCATACTCGCCTTTGGCAATAGCATCATTGGATTCAGGGGCGGAACGCGCCACCTTGAGCTCTAACACAATGCCTGTTTTCTTTTGCACATGCTCCAGAATGGGATTCCAAAATTGTGCCGTTACGACAGCACTGCGTTGCGATAACACGCCAAAGGAATAAACGTCGGCAGCGAGTGCGCTTTGCATCGACAGGCTGCTGAACAGAATTGCAAAGACTGCGATAGGTAATCTGGTGAGGCTCATTGCAATTCTCCTAGCTCGATTTAGTGGCGACTCTCACGATTCTATTCCTGAAAAACCAGCTAGGCGATAAGAGAATGAGGAGGGGGCAAAAATGTGTTTACTTTGAGCAAGATGAAGCCCAGATGATGCCACAGCTTTAGGCGATGAGTTACACTCGGCCTCTGTGAACGGCCTCGGTTAAATTTGCTTGCCGCCTTTTTCAAAATGGAATGAGATGAAACTAAAAACAAAATTCTTGTTGCTGATGACGCTGATTTTTATTGGCTTCATCTTAAGTAACTGGTTCTTGTCAGACCGATTGGCAAACAAATTAAATCAACAGTGGGGCGAGCAATTTACTGAACGCCAAGTGATGTTTGATAAGTACCGTACCTTGGCGCCTCTTATTCGCGAGATTGCTTTAGCCAGACAGATGGCGGCAGAGCCTTCCATCATTGAAATGGCCCTGCACGAAAACAACCCCGAAATGCGCCGAAAAGGCCTTGCTGCGATGGAAAAATATCGTTTTAATTTCCGTGACCATAGCTATTTCGCTGCCATTGCAAAGAGTGGTAATTACTATTACAACGACGCGAAAAGCCAATACGCAGGTAAACAGTTACGCTATGTTTTATCGCCCACTGAGCCAAAAGATAAATGGTTTTATGCCACGCTGATTGATGGCAAGGAGTATCAAGTTAATATCGACCCAGATGTTCATCTCAAGGTGACAAAAGCCTGGATCAACGTGTTGATTAAAAATGGCAATGACACCCTTGGAATTATCGGCACCGGAATTGATCTCACCGAGCTCATTAATGAAACCGTCAATATTACTCAGCCCGGTATCAACAATTTATTCATCGACAAGAGCATGGCGATTCAACTGAATAGCGATCCGCAGTTGATCGACTATATGAGTATCGCAAAAGATGTTGGGCAACGTATTAAAGTGGATGTGCTACTCAAAAATACGACGGACGTTGATCGTTTACGCAACGTCTTAATTGAGCTTGAGCGCACGCCTGAGAAAAGTGCCACCCTCGAAGTTGATTACCAAGGTAGCAAACATTTACTCGGTGTGGCCTATCTCCCCGAAATAGGTTGGTACGATCTAACCTTAATTAACGACCATAGCCTGAATTTTTTTGATTACTTATTTATCGGCCCCGTTTTATTTGGTACTGCCTTGCTGTTCGCCTTGTTAGCGGTGGGCTGGGCGCTCCGCTGTTGGATACTTAAGCCAATTGAAATGTTGCGCGCGTCCACCGATAAAATTCGCAATGGTGATTTTGTGGTTGATCCCGCGATCACCGGCACCGGCGAAATCGCTCATCTGTCGCAATCTTTTGAGCGCATGGCCAAGTTTGTGCTCGATAGTAATCGTGAATTAGAAGAAAAGATCCGTGAGCGGACCGAAGCATTACAGCGCTTATCCGAAATTGATCCGCTCACTGGTTTGCT
The DNA here is from genome assembly GCA_037140475.1 of Gallionellaceae bacterium. GTDB lineage: Bacteria > Pseudomonadota > Gammaproteobacteria > Burkholderiales > Gallionellaceae > PALSA-1006. The sequence goes on along the minus strand of JBAXEJ010000063.1, from coordinate 1,279 downwards.
TAATCGTCGTGGCATGACCGAGCGTTTTGAAAGTGAAATTGCGCGACAGGCGCGGCAAGGTGGCTCAATGGGAATGTTGTTGCTTGACCTTGATCATTTTAAAAACGTGAATGATACCTATGGTCATGCGGCGGGCGACTTGGCCTTGTGTGAAACCGCAAAGGTATTGCAAAGCACCAAGCGTAGCTATGACCACGCCGCGCGTTGGGGCGGCGAAGAATTTTTGATGCTCATGCCGAATTGTGCTCAGGCAGATTTGGAGAGTATTGCAGAGCGCGTGCGCGAGAGTATTGCTGCGTTGCAAATACAAGCGGGAAACAGTAAATTTAGCTTCACGGTTAGCATCGGCTTGCATCACCCAAGCACCCCGCAGACTTTAGATACAATGCTGCTTAAAGTGGATAATGCACTGTATGCGGCTAAAGCGAGTGGTCGGAATTGTGTCAGGGTTTCAGAGTAGCGGGTTTTGTGGGTTGGGCTTCAGCCCAACAGCCAACGCGGAGAATTCGTCGGACTAAAGTCCGGCCTACGAGAAGTAGAGCAGCGGGTTTTTTGGGTTAAATAACAGCGAAAAGTAAAAGGAGTCAGCATGTTGAGATTCGCCACACTTTTATGTTTATTTGCCGCCTTGGCGGCGTGTGAGCAGCAGTCCGCTGAGAAGCCCTTGCAATACAGCAACGCGCCGGTTGGAACGCAGTTGCCCGTAAATCGCTTGGTCCCTCATCCGCTCTACAACCCACAAAAACTTTCTGAAGTTTTTCAACCGCTAGTAGATTATCTGAATCGTCTGGTGCCGGCAGCGAATATACAGTTAGAAACATCGCGTGATTATCAGTCGTTTGAACAAAAATTTCGCAGTCGCGAAGCGGAGTTTATAGTACCTAATCCTTGGCAGACGATTGAGGCACAGAAGGTGGGTTATCACGTCATTTCGATGTGGGGTGATGCCGCAGACTTCAAAGGCATCTTCATTGTGCGCAAAGATAGCGGCATTAAAGTGCCCGCCGATCTTAAGGGAAAAGTGGTGAGTTACCCGTCGCCCACAGCACTGGCTGCTGCCATCATGCCGCAGTATTTTTTGCACCAGAACGGCATCAATATCAACACAGATATTCAGAATAATTATGTTGGTTCGCAGGATTCTTCCATCATGAACGTCTATCTTGGACAATCCGTTGCTGGTGCAACTTGGCCGCCACCTTGGCGCACTTTCCAGAAAGAGCATCCTGCCGAAGCGGATAAACTTAAAATGATTTGGGAGACTCCGTCACTCATTAAT
>JBAXEJ010000062.1:0-11893 GCA_037140475.1 Gallionellaceae bacterium | reverse complement strand
CTTTCAAATTGCTCGCTACAATTCTTGAAGATTTTCATCACATTTCCTTTACCGCATAAATTGCGGGCAGATTCCGCCACACCCCATGAAAATCCATTCCATAGCCAAATACAAAACGATTAGGAACGGTTAATCCTATAAAGTCAGCCTGCACCGGTTTGTTTTTACCATTAGCTTTTTCAGCGAAGACGGCACTGTAAAAACCCGCTGCACCTAATTCCATCACGCGCTGTTTTATCGCCGCCATCGTTTCGCCTTCATCGAGAATATCGTCCACCACGAGCACGATTTTCCCTCGCACATTCTCCCGAGGTGCCACCTTCCAATGCATCTCACCGCCCTGTTGCGCATTACCGTAACGCGATACATGCACGTAATCAAAATCCAAAGGAAAGTTAAGCAATGGCAATAGTTGCCCAGTAAAAACAACAGCGCCTCCCATCACTGACAACACCAGGGGATGCTGATCCGCCAGTTTTTCATTAATTTCTTGCGCCACGCGATGCAAAGCAAGCTGAACCTGCTCTTCCGAAAAAAGCAATTCCGCCTCTTGCAATGCCTCTCGTGCTTGTTGGTTTGAAATCATCGCAACGATTTTAAATACTCGATGAACTCAGCACTTAACTCTTCATGCTTCAAACCAAAGGCGACCTGTGCTTTTAAATAACCCAACTTTGATCCACAGTCATAACGCGTGCCTTCAAAACGATAGGCCAACAATTTTTCTTCTTGCATCAGTGAGGCAATACCGTCCGTGAGTTGAATTTCGCCGCCCGCGCCCGGCCAAACTTTAGTCAAGTGATCAAAAATACTCGGCGTCAAAATGTAACGCCCGACAACCGCCAGAGTAGAAGGGGCCACTTCTGGCTTGGGCTTTTCCACAATTTTTTTAACTTGGACAAGGCTCGCGCTCAACTCATCCCCACTGACAATTCCGTACTGCTTGGTATGCGCGCGCGGCACTTCTTGCACGCCCAAGATAGAGCATTGGTTTTGCGCAAACACATCCACCATTTGCCTCATTACCGCAGGTTTGCCATCAAGTAGGTCGTCCGCCAAAATCACTGCAAAGGGCTCATCTTGCACTACGGGTCGTGCACACAATACGGCATGCCCCAAACCTAATGGCTCGGCTTGGCGAATGTAAATACAGTTCACATGTTTGGGCACCACCTCTTGCACAATGCGTAGCAAATCATTTTTGCCTTGCGCCGCCAAGGTCGCTTCTAATTCATAAGCCTTGTCAAAATGATCCTCAATAGCACGCTTATGACGTCCGGTAATAAACACCATGTCGGTAATGCCTGCAGCAATTGCCTCTTCTACCGCATACTGAATCAGCGGCTTATCGACCACCGGCAACATTTCTTTTGCTGTTGCTTTCGTCGCAGGCAAAAATCGACTACCCATGCCCGCCACCGGAAATACTGCTTTAGTGATTTTTTTCATACTGATAGGCCTTAAAAAAATAATCTAAAAAACTTTTTCCACAGATTGCCTCGAAGCGGTTCTTGTACCCTCTGGCAGAGAGATTAACGCAGATTTTTTATCCCATTATTAATCTGTTGAAATCTGCGTAATCTGTGGATTGCTGTTGTTTTCGTATTCTTGGAACATTGCTAATAATTTCTGCTCTTCCCACACAGCGACATTGAGCTCACGCGCTTTATCCAATTTACTGCCCGCCTCAGCGCCTGCCACCACATAGTCAGTTTTTTTGGAAACACTCCCACTCACCTTGGCCCCTAACGCCTCCAATTGTGCTTTGGCATCTTCACGTCCCATTGTAGTCAATGTTCCCGTCAGCACGAAAATTTTGCCCGCCAACGGCAACACTTTTTGCACTTGTGCCTCTTGCTCAGACCAGCTAACACCCTGCGCTCGCAAATCATTCACCACTTCTTGATTATGCGATTCGGCGAAGAAGCTCACAATACTTGCCGCCACAATTGGACCCACATCGGGTACTTGTTGCAGACGCGCTTCATCGGCCACCATGACATTATCCAATTTGCCAAAATGACGTGCCAAATCTTTCGCCGTTGCTTCTCCCACATTGCGAATGCCCAAGGCATAAATAAATCGAGCAAGCGTTGTCTGTTTGCTCTGAGTGATAGCGGCGAGCAAATTTAATGCTGATTTTTCACCCATACGCGCTAAGTTTGCCAATGTTGGCAGATCCAGTCGATATATATCGGCTGGGGTGTGTACCAAATCTTGGGCAACCAATTGCTCCACCAGCTTATCACCTAATCCTTCAATATCCATGGCGCGACGTCCGGCGAAGTGCAACAAAGCCTGAGTGCGTTGCGCCGCACAAAACAAGCCACCACTACAACGCCAATCAGCCTCCCCCTCTGCACGCACAATGGTGCTAGCGCACACCGGACACTTGCCTTGTAAGCGTTGAAACAAATCAAACGCCTCTCCCGCATTGCTCGGGCGCTTTTCCAGAACGACGCCAACCACTTCAGGAATCACATCCCCTGCCCGACGCACAATCACCGTATCACCCACGCGCACATCTTTGCGCCTTGTTTCCGTTTCGTTGTGCAAGGTAGCATTACTAACTGTCGTACCGCCCACAAACACTGGCTCTAGCTTCGCCACTGGAGTTAGCTTACCCGTGCGCCCTACTTGAATTTCAATATCGCGCACGATGGTGAGCTGTTCTTCGGCAGGATATTTATGTGCCACGGCCCAGCGTGGTTCACGCGAGACAAAACCCAACGCTGCTTGCAGCTGGAGTGAGTTCACTTTGTAAACCACGCCGTCAATATCGAAAGGTAACGTAGCGCGTTGCGCAGCGACACGCCGATGAAAGACTGCCAACTCTTCAGCCCCTTTCGCCACGCCACGCACCTCACACACGGGCAGTCCCAATTCTGCAAGCGCATTCAGAATTCCACTATGTGTAGCGGGTAGCGACCAACCTTTTATTTCGCCCAAGCCATAGGCAAAAAATGACAACGAGCGCTTGCCAGCCAACATGGGATCAAGCTGGCGTATGCTACCTGCTGCGCCGTTACGCGGGTTAACCAAGGTAGGCAAACCCAATTCCCGTTGTTTTGCGTTGTAACGCTCAAAGTCTTTGCGCGCCATATAAACCTCGCCGCGCACTTCTAAAATCTCCGCCTCGGCGTTTTTTAAACTCAAAGGAATGCAGTGAATCGTGCGTACGTTTTGTGTCACATCCTCGCCGGTTTCTCCATCGCCTCGCGTTGCCGCTTGCACTAGCACCCCATGCTCATAGCGCAGATTGATCGCCAAGCCATCGAATTTCAGCTCGCAGGCATACTCAATTTCACCGGTATGCTCACCAAGCGCATTACGCACTCGTACATCAAAATTAAACGCACCACTCGGCTCGGTGTCAGTCTCGGTGCGAATAGAAAGCATCGGTACCGCATGACGCACTGGCGTAAAACCATCAAGAATTTTTCCGCCCACACGTTGCGTCGGTGAATCGGCTGTCAGTAATTCGGGATATTGAGTTTCTAAAGACTGTAGCTCACGAAACAATCGATCGTATTCCGCATCGGGAATTGTCGGCTTGTCCAACACGTAATACGCATAAGCGTACCGTTCAATTTCTGCACGCAATTGTGCAACGCGTTGCTTCACTTCCATCAGGAAAACAATCTAAGTGCTTGCGCGCTACCAGCGATTACTTTGCCTTCAAGCATTTGACCTTCAATAGCAGCGACCTGCTCACGAATATTGGCAATCGCGGGATCACCTAACGCGACACGATGATCGTCAACTAAAGCCGATTTAAGATCCATCGCAAGCTGACGCCCTAACACCGCCATTTCATCGAACTGATGCGCGGGGCGTTCCACGCGGGGCACGTCCAACAATAAGGTGAGGCCTTGCACACGCGTTTGCGTGAGCGTGTGATGCTGAAAAGCGGAACCGTCCATATTGGTCAGACTGAATAAGGTCAAACCTTGCTCATTCAGCAGGTGGAATGAACCATCGGCTTGTAGCAACATACCGTGCCGCTCTGCTACCTGCGCAATCTCGCTACCAAATAGCAAACGATCGCCACCCGGCAAAATATTCAGACCAATCATTTGATCCACTTCAAGACAGAATTGATCGAGGTCTTTTGCTTTCTCAATCGCCTCTTCGATTGAAGGATGAGAAATTTCTGCTTGCTCCTGTTCGGCAATTTCGTTCAACACCATTTGAAACTCAACTAGGCGTGTTTCGCTGACCGCCCCGGTGCGATCAGCCAACTGCAGTCCGATCTTAAATGCTGTATAGGAGGGGTGGCTTTCAGGAATAAGGCGTTCCCAACGCTTGGTGTGAGCATTTTGGCCGCAGGCGTTTACACTCTTACCAAAATCAAATCGGCGGCTCCAAAGCGGCGCTAGCACTAGAGTAGTAAGGGGGTTATGCAGCGTCATTGAAATAACATAATCGGTCGTCGCATCCAGCAAACCACATATTTCATCATCCACGACGATTCGATGCGTTTCCATTTCTTCAAGTTCCGCAAGCTCTTCATCAATCAACGTTTCTACTTGAGGAGTCGCATTTCTTGGCACTGCGCTATACAGCACATCTTCTCGATCCGTTTGAAAAGCGCCACCAATTTTTCTGCGGTACTGTCGCTGCTGCCAAAATCCATAAACGTACACAGCAACTACCACCACGATACCGATCGCCAACAAACCGATTTGCAATTCACTCATGTCGAGACACCGATTGAACCAATGGTTAAATATCAAAAAAATTAATTAGCTACAGATCATCACTGATAAAAAGCTTGAGTAGTTAAAATTAGCCAAGCCATCCGTGTTTATCTGTGTTTATCTGTGGCCAAGTACGACTTCGATAATTATACAAGAGCCAGATCGCCGCTACTGCTGCCAATGCTGGCAATTTCATGCAGCGCTTTTACATATTCAGCAGACTCATGTAGTTGCACCGAATTGATCGGGTGATGATGCCCGCGCATGTGTGCCAAGCGTGCTTTGCTCGTGGCCGACATCTGCCAAATCAAACCATCAAGCAGCTCATCCGCTGATTCCGGCTTGTTACAAACCAGCACCATATCGCAACCAGCCTCCAGCGCGGCTTCTGCACGTTGCACGATTCCGCCGGCGACCGTCGCCCCTTCCATGCTCAAGTCATCGCTGAAAATACATCCTTCAAATTTCAACTCACCGCGCAAAATATTTCTTAGCCAAACTTTTGAAAAACCCGCTGGACGCGCATCAATTTTAGGGTAGATCACATGCGCTGGCATCACCGCCGTCAATCCAAAATTCACCATCTGCCGGAACGGAATTAAATCGCTCATCTCAATATCGACAAACTCGCGCTCATCCACGGGGATTTCTAAATGCGAATCGGCCCGCACAAAGCCATGTCCGGGAAAATGCTTGCCAACGGTCGCCATCCCCGCTTTTTTCATACCGATCATTAGACTATGGGCCAACTCGGCGATGGCTTGCGGTTGCGAATGAAACGCGCGATCACCAATTACCCCACTGCTGCCGTAGTCCACATCCAATACTGGCGCATAGCTAAAGTCGATGCCATGAGCGCGCAATTCTGCCGCCATCACCCACCCCGCCTGTTCAGCCAAATGCTTCGCACGTTTGGGCTGCATATCCCAAATCTTGCCCAATTCGCGCATGGGCGGAATCTTGGTGAAGCCCTCGCGAAAACGCTGCACCCGCCCACCTTCGTGATCGACTGAAATCAACAGCGGCGGATTACGCACCGCGCGAATGCTGGCAGTTAATGTAGCAAGCTGGCTGGGAGATTCATAATTTCGCGCGAACAAAATGACGCCACCCACCAGCGGATGGCGTAAACGCTTTTCATCTTCTGGTGTGAGTGTTTTTCCCAACACATCCAACATCACTGGTCCGATGCCCATTACATCCCTCCTTCCAAAACCACAAACGCCACCGCTGTATCACGCTCGTCGCTAATGCTTAAATGATGACGCGTTACGCCAAGTTGTATCAGGTGTGCAGCCAACTCTTGAGCAAAAAGAAAAATCGGTTTCCCTAATTCATCGTGGCTCACGGTCATTTGATGCAAACTGATGGGGTGACGCAAACCCTGCCCCGTGGCCTTGGCGAAGGCTTCTTTAGCCGCAAAGCGCTTGCTGAGAAAACGCGACTTATTAGAATTCTCAATATATTCAGCTAGCTCTGATTCACTCAAAAGACGCTCGGCAAAGGCTTGTCCATGCTTTTCAATGGCCGCTTCCATGCGCACGACGGCAACAATGTCAGTGCCAATGCCGATGATCATGCGGCGAGCAATGCCTTCATATTTTTCACGGCCTGCTCTAGACCAATGAATACCGCTTCCGAAATGACCGCATGACCAATATTTAATTCTTCAATATGCGGGATCATCACGATAGGCTGCACATTATGATAGTTAAGGCCATGCCCAGCGTTCACTTGCAGTCCCAAGGCATGAGCATGCAATGCGGCTTTATGAATGCGCTCTAGCTCGGCTTTGCGCTCAGGGACGCTGTCGGCATCGGCATACTTACCGGTATGAATTTCTACCACCGCTGCACCGGCTTTCCACGCGGCCTCAAGTTGCCGCTCTTCAGCATCCACAAAAAGCGATACGCGAATACCTGCGTCATTACAGCGCTGTGTGGCGCGATGCACCGCATCGAAATACTTCACCACATCCAAGCCGCCTTCGGTAGTTAGCTCTTCGCGCTTTTCTGGTACGAGGCAAATATCATGCGGTTTGGTTTTTAAAGCCAGCTTGATCATCTCGTCGGTTACGGCACATTCCAAATTCATACGCGTTTGCAACATGCCACGTAGCACTCTCACATCTTCATCTTGAATGTGACGGCGATCTTCACGCAGGTGAATGGTGATCGCATCCGCGCCGGCTTCTTCACAGATCAGCGCAGCGCGCACTAAGTTGGGATAACGTGAGCCTCGTGCTTGGCGAATAGTGGCAACATGATCAATATTTAATCCGAGCTTAATCATATTTTTTTAAGTCCTTTATTAATTCTCTGGTGTGAAGCACCACGCCATCGAGATGATGATTCAATAACATGCGCATCAATTGCTTACCTTGCCGTGCGCTATTGACATCACTGTAATCATCTACCGCAATATCCAGCAAGGTTTTTCCCGCAACGGCTAAACCAATATCTGAATTGCCGTTATCAATTACTGCGCCGCGCTCCAAAATGTAACGGTAATTTTGGTTTGGCTCAATCAGTTGACCGCTCCCTGCTTCATGCTCAAGCAGCAACGCGTAACCTAACTCTTGCAATAAGTGTTTTTCAAAACAGCGCAAAGTTGCTGCGTGGTCCACCTCATGCACTAAGCGTTGAAGCGTTTGTCGATAGTAATCAAACAAACTCTCGTGTGGGTCATCACGCGCCATTAAATTCAGCAACAACTCATTTAGATAAAAGCCGCACATCAGTGCTGTGCCCTGTAGCTGCGGCTGACCGCCCTGCCATTCCGCGCTATGTAACGTTCGGAGCTCATGCTTGCCGAACCAACTTAAAGAGAGCGGCTGAAAGCTCATCAACAATCCGCGTAAAGCCGACTTCGGTCGCCTTGCGCCGCGTGCCACCAAAGGTACTCGGCCATGCTGACGACTAAATACTTCGACGATCAGACTGGTCTCTCGAAAGGGGTAACTGTGAAGGACAAACGAGAGTTCATCTTGAATGCGATTTCTGCTGCTTGAATTCATTGACCGCCGCTCAAACGAGATTTGAAGCGCTTACCCCAGTAATTTGGCCGTTTTCTTTGATGCGCCACGGCAATAATCACGATGACATTTATTTCAAGTGCATAGAACACATTATACGAAAAATGCCGCAATATTTTTTTGCGAATGTTCACACGGTGCGCCTGCGCTGCAAGGGGAAAAGCGACTATCTCATCAACCGCCCTATGCACCGCGGCGATGAACGACAATCCCACACCGGCAGCTTCACTCTCGTAATATCGCGCAGCCTCTCTAAATTCCTCATCCGCCTCAGGTAAAAACTCAATCCTCACGATAATTCTGAAACGGCGCGGCGAAATACCTCATCCGCAGCAATGCCCTGCACACGCCCAGCGCGGAAGTCATCAAGACGACGCTCCGCCTCATCGAGCCACAAGCGCTCGACCTCTGATGGCGTTGGCTCATCAAGACTCAACAGCAACTTACCCGCCAACAACGCTCTGTCTTCAAGGTCTAATTGCATCGTTTGTTTGGAAATATCTTCAATATTTGCGTGCATGATTGCCCCTTTAAATAAGCAGCTTTAGATTTATTTTAACACTGCGATGAAGGGCGTAAGCCCTCATTTTATAAACGCTCAAAGCTCAGTGCGCAACCTTCAACATCATCTTCATCAAATACCATTTCAGATACCGCATAAGGTGGGCCGTTGTACCAAGATGAATCGGGCTGATCCAATTTGATCGCAACGATAACGCGAGTTCCCACATCGCTGCACCTCCACTTTATTGGTTTGAAGTCCTTATTCTCTTTGTCGTAATACGCGGTATAGAACTCCAGCCCTATATAAAAATCTTCTTTCTTCATTTCATCTCAGAATCACAAAAATGGGAGGCTGTCATTCTATAGCGCACGCGATTAAACACCTCCTGCAGCTTTTCTAATAAATGATCTTCATCAGTTTCAACATCCAGCCCTGCCCAACTGAGTATCGGAGATGCCACTTCAAAAAGATTACAGCTCCCCTCCGCGACCAACCTCTTTTCAGCAAGAAAAGAAGTTTCAGTCCACTTTTCTAATCTTGCCCAAGCCCTATCAATTTGAGCCCGAGTAAATTGCTGCAACGCTTCAGCTTGAGTGGCAAGCTCTGCGGCAGCGTCGGCTGGAAAAAGCTCACGCCCCTCATCAAATGCCTTCCAAATCCGCACTGACACTCGCGCACGATGCCGAAACCGAAAACACTCAACGCTAGGAATCTCTTTGAAATCTTGCCCCGACTTCATCCGTAGTGCAGAAGCTCTTTGCTGCTCGGGTCGTGGCAATGGTTGCCAACCGACGATATGAAAATTGCCCAAATCACCACTTGGATCGATAGCTGAAGGGGTAAGTCGATAAATGATGCCGTGATGTTTAGCCTCAGTCACTGGTTCCCACCCCTTATCACTATTCCAAGCACAGGCGGCAAAAAAACTAGCCACATCAAAATTGCTGCTCACATCCAACATATGGGTTGGCAGACCGTAATGCTGAGCCAGTCCCTCCTTATCAATGAACAGCGAGTTACCTAGAAAAGCACTTTGCTCTGCTAGGCGAACAAAGGGATGCTCAGCGAGAGCATCCTCAAATGCGATATTCCGGCAGAGTGCCAACAACTGTTCTTCGGGTGTCTTCGCCCGACCAAGACTAGGCAAGCAAGATTTATATTCTTGCGTCTGCCCACGATATACCTGCATCGAAAATTCTGTGCCCGAAGTCAGCTGAGTCCGCCCATGCTCATCAGACACTGCGTGAAGGCCCTCCATATCATCGGTGACAATGCCAGCCATCCCAAATGGATAAATCTGCCGCCCTGTGTTCAGCGGTTGAATACCCAATTGCTCGCGTAATTCGTGGATGGTAGGTAACGAGTGGAGAGTCATGCTGACATTTCCATAATGGCGTTGCGAACCAAGCAGATTCCAATTATTCATACAGCTTCCGTAGTTGATGGCGCATACATCCGCGTGCTGCCTACTTAACGAGCTGAGTCCGTTCCAGATTCAACGCCAACAATCGCCGTAAAATTTCTTCATCACTCATCTCTGGCGTGTAGTCGCTCCAGCCGTAAGCCTTGGCGACGGCGGCATCCAGCGTTTTGTGAACGTTGTCGAGCCATGCGGGACGAGCGTTGTAGAGGTTGGTGAGGGTGCGCTTTTTCAGGTCGGCTTCGTGTCCTGCCTTGGCGACGGGGCGTGCAGGATAGCCTGCTTTTTCCTCTTCCGGTGTGCGCTGCCAATCCGTCCACTCGGAAGGGTTGAGCCAGTTGTTGCGCAGTTCGTTGAGTGACTTTGCGGCGGTGGCAAGCTCATTACCCGCCACGTCGCTTGGGAAGGGGAAAGTCTCAAAAGTAGTGGTCGGTGTGTAACGTGGATCGTTGCCAGAACCGTGCCAAGAGCAAACTGCCAACGACCATAATTCGTGAAAGCGCGAATGAAGAATACCAAAGGTGACGTCATCTGAACGTGCAATAACAATCAACTTTTTATCAGCAAGCACACTGGCATCGAGCCAAGCAAAAATGCGATGTTTGGTTACTTCTGGTGTGACGATATAACGCGGCAAATCTTTAAGCGCAACGCGCATATCTTCGCCAGTCCTACCAAAACGCCACCAGTAGACTCTACGGTTTCGGTCTTTGTTTTTATCACGCTCTGGCTTAACGTTCACCAGAACATATTGAAAAGGAACTTCGTATAAAGCCGCATCAGACTCGCTCATCGAAGTACCGAAATCAATCACCCACCCGCCTGAATATCTGCGTGCCAAATCCAAACCGTTATATCTAGGCTTAAGTACATCGCTATTCGGTCGTCCGTTTGGATTTGGTAACTTGAGCCATTGGCGAGCAAGTTCACCTTCAATATCGAAAGCACCATTTTTCTCTGGGCCTTGAAACGCTATACCAGCATTCCCTTTCAGTGGTTTGGCTTGTGTGAGATTCAACCCATCTCCTGCCGTTAAATCAGCGTGAATAGCATCAACGCTGTTGCCGTCCAACATGGCAGACTGGATTTCCGCCTGCGCGAGAATGACGGATGTAGCAAAGCACACCAGCGACACGCGCACCGCAGCGCCTTCGTTGATCCATTCTTCATCGCTCCATGCATTGAAGATTTTTGAGCTGGCGCAAATGCGCGCCAATACTTCTTGATTCGCACCACCACGTATCGAGTTGGTGGCTACCAATCCGGCGCGCTGGCACTTGCCCGCATCGACCTGTGCTCGGGCTTTCTCGAACCAATACGTTACCAAATCCGCTCCGCCTGGCACGCGGTCTGCATAGCATTTGCGCAGGGCTTCGGTGTAGTCATCGCCTAATTCACCGCGCATTTTTGAGCCGCCCAAGAAAGGCGGGTTGCCAATGATGGCATCGACAATAGGCCACTGGGCTTCTAAAACATTAACCCCTCCCAACCTCCCCTTGTCAGGGGAGGAGCTAATGCACTGCTCTTTCCCAACGCCACTGCTCTGCTCTCCCCCTGACAAGGGGGAGCTGGAGGGGGTTTGCAATAACGCATCGCGATTCTCGATGTGGTCGAGCGGTTGCAGAATGGGGTTCTTGCGGATGGGGTAGCCGTTCTTGAGCATCCACTGGATTTCGCCGATCCACACAGTAACGCGCGCAAGCTCTGCCGCGTACGGGTTGAGTTCAATGCCCAACACGTTGGCGGGCGATACTTCGATACTCACCTGACGATGCAGTCCGAGTTGTTCGGCTTCGAGGTTGGCTTTGTGTTCGAGGTCTTTCAGCGCGCGCAGGGCGAGGTATAAAAAGTTGCCGCTGCCGCAGGCGGGGTCGAGCACTTTGAAATTTTTCAGCCGTTCGATATGCGCGATGAATGCGCCCTGCGCTTCCTGCATGGCGGTCTTGGAGCCTTTGCCGCCCTTTTCATACAGTGCCACGCGTTCAGCGATGATGTGTTTCGCCGCTTCCCATTCCGCCGTGAGCGGCTCGACCACCACGGGGTTGATGATGCGCATGATGGATTGCTGATCAGTGTAGTGCGCGCCGAGTTGCGAACGTTTCTTAGGATCGAGACCTCGCTCGAACAGGGTGCCGAAGATGGAAGGTTCGATACCGCTCCAGTCGAGCTTGGCAGCTTCGTGCAGGATTTTTATTTCGCTGGTGGTGAGCGGCAGTACGTTGATCTTTTTGAAC
>JBAXEJ010000061.1:0-12894 GCA_037140475.1 Gallionellaceae bacterium | reverse complement strand
GAACTCCGCCCTTGATTGATTTCTTGCCAACTGCATTGCCCGACAAGAGTTTGGTCAGTACGTCATTCAGTTCGTGCAAGGCAACCGGCTGCACACTGTCGAGTGTGGCGATGCGTAATAGCACATCGTTACGCAGGCGCTCGGTCAGTAAGGCGAGAACTGTCGCGGCCATATCGGGGTCAAGGTGCACCATGATGGTGGCGATAATCTGTGGGTGCTCATTCGCGACCAAGTCGGCAATGGAAGAAGGTTCCATCCACTTCAAGCTGTCGATACCGCTGGTGTCGCTGTTGTGCAGAATGCGATCAATGAGGCCGGCGGCTTTATCGTCACCCAAGGCCTTCTTCAACATGTCTCTAATATAAGAATCGGAGTCCATGCCAAAGGTGGTTTTCTCTGAGGCAATTTCGTGAAACTCCTCAAATACTAAGGCGATTTCTTCGCGCGTCAGATTTTTCAGTGCCACCATTGCGGTACTGATTTTTTGTACTTCTTTCGGCTCGAGAAATTTCATGACCTCAGCCGCTTCATCTGCACCTAAGGTTAGAAGCAGGATGGCACTTTTATTTACGCCTTCATCGCTCATTCTGCATTCACCCATTCTTTTACAACTGATGCGACAATTTTAGGATCGCTCTTGGTCAACTCTTTGGCGAGCTGTAAATTCTCTTCATAGGAATTTTCAGCTTGCTGTGCGTCGTATTGTGCCGCGCCATGATGAGCATGTTTAGCGGCTTCAGCAGCGGCAGCTTTGGCCGCGGCTTCAGCTTCATCTCGGGCAGCAGCTTGTGCAGCGAGATTTCTGAAGGTTGGGCGAATCACGCCGAACAGTAAATAGGCAACGACGCCTGCGATCAGTAAGTATTTGCCCAGCTCCTTAGCTAAGGCGATCATTGCAGGGTCTTTCCAAAGCGGTAATTCAGGGATGGTTTCTTGCTCATTGTTAAACGCGCTATTGAGTAAGTTCAAGCTATCACCACGTTTTTGATCAAAGCCCATCGCGTCTTTAACTAAAGCTGTCATCTGTGCTTTTTCGGCATCGGTGTAAGGTTTGGAAGAAACTTTGCCGGTTTTCGGATCCGTCACGTTGCGGTTGTTCATTACCACCGCGACTGACATACGGCGGATGCTGCCTACCGGTAATTTCGAATGCTGAATGGTGCGGTCAATTTCGTAATTTGAGGTGGCTTCCTTGCGAGAGCTCGAATTCGCAGCGAGAGCGGCATTGGCAGCAGCTTGCGCATTGGCATCTTGTGCGGTGGCTGCCGGTTTGGTAATCGGGGCCGTCGCCGCAGTAGGTGGCTGGTTGGACAGTGCACCAGGAACTCCACCCGCATTGGGCGCGCCGTTTTGCGCTTCCATGGTTTGCGTGCTACGCACGGCAGCAGTGTTCGGCCGCTGATTGGGTTTGAAGGTTTCTGCGGTTTGTTCAACCTGTGAAAAATCCACATCAGCCGTGACTTGAGCGCGAACATTTTGCTGCCCGGCAATCGGGATCAAAATGTCTTGGATACGTTTGATGTAATCCTGCTCGATTTGACGTACATATTTAAGTTGCGTTGCATCTAGGGTTTGCTCTCCGCCCTCGCGGGTAGCGCTTAGCAAATTGCCGCTCTGATCGAGCACGGTCACGCTATTGGCAGGCATATTGGGAATGCTACTAGACACCAAATGGACGATGCCGTTCACTTGGCCTGGATCAAGCGTGCGGCCGGGGCGCAGGGCGAGCACCACGGAGGCGCTCGGTTTTTGTTGTTCTTTAACGAATACGGTAGGTTTAGGAATGGCTAAATGTACGCGGGCGTTTTGTACTGCGCCCAAAGTTTGCATGGAGCGAGCGAGTTCACCTTCCAGTGAGCGTTGGTAGTTCACTTGTTCTAAAAATTGGCTGGTGCCGAATTTTTGTGCTTCCATGATTTCGAAGCCGGCAGTGCCGCCTTTGGGCAAGCCTTGTGAGGCCATACGCAGACGTGTTTCATGCACGAGGTTAGAAGGCACTAGCAGCGCGCCACCACCTTCGGCAAACTTGTAAGGAATATTCTGTTGTTGCAGTGACTCAATGATGGCGCCACCGTCTTGATCTGATAGATTGGAATAAAGCACGCGGTAGTCGGGAGCCTGGCCCCACATAAATAGCCCAGCCAACAAGGCGACTGAGGCGGCAACGGCCACACCTAAGCCCATCATTTGTTGGGGAGTCATGCCTTGCATTAGGCGCGCGAATACCGAGGCCGGTTTTGCAGTGGCAGTAGTCGCGGTCAGATTGTCGGGTGTATCGGTCATGTTATTTACCAAGGGAACAAGTGCCTTACCTCACGTTGCCTATTATCGTTACTTGTTGCAAGTTTAGTATGTCGAAAAGCGGGGGGATTCTAGCGCTTTTCTTCAGTTAATGAAGAGGCTCGGGTGATATTGTGCGATCCAATTGGTGTGGCTTTAAGGAGATTGATCATGAACGTTTCGAATGTCGATAGTTTACTTGCGCAGATGCGTGCCGCAATGGCCGCTGCACAAGGTGGCGCTCCTGTTGCCGCGCCAGCATCTAGTAGCAGTGTTGATTTTGCTAATGTGTTGAAAACCCAGCTAGATGGGGTGGCGCAGGCGCAAAATCACGCCGTAGACATGCAAAAAGCCTTTGTTATGGGCGATGACAAGGTGAGCTTAAGCGATACAATGATCTCGATGCAGAAGGCCAATATAGAATTTCAAACCACAATACAAGTGCGAAACAAAGTGGTGGCGGCTTATAATGACATCATGAACATGCAAGTTTAGTTGAAAACCTTTCGGCCACGGATGAACACAGATAAACACGGATTAAATCAATCTCTCACCCTTGGCCTGTCCAAGGGTGTTCTTTTTTATAGCGCTTATTGTGCTGTTTGCGTTCGTGTCTATCCGGGCCAATCTCTGGCCAGTCAAGGTTTTTACTATTAATGAAACAGCCGTCCTCACTTGATCCAGAAGACTGGACAGCACTCAGAACGCAAGGCCATCAGATGCTGGATGATATGTTCGACTATCTTGAACATATTCGCTCCCGTCCTGTGTGGCAGCCTATCCCACCCGAAGTGCGGGCTAACTTTCTAGCGCCGCTACCGCAGCAACCCACTGATTTAAGTGCAGCACACCAAATCTTTATGCAAGAAGTTTTGCCCTATGCGCTGGGTAACGCGCATCCCGGTTTTATGGGGTGGGTGCAGGGCGGCGGCACGCCTGTGGGCATGTTGGCGGAAATGTTGGCGGCGGGGCTGAATGCAAATTTAGGCGGCCGTGATCAAATGCCGATTGAGGTCGAGCGCCAAATCTTGCAGTGGGTGCGCGAACTTTTTTCTTTCCCAGAAAGTGCTAGTGGCTTGTTTGTGACGGGTACGTCAATGGCCAATTTAATTGCGGTGTGGGTTGCGCGCATTAAATTCCTCGGCGTTGATGTGCGCAAAACAGGCATAGCAGCTCATCCACTTAAATTGACGGCCTACACTTCGGCGGGCGCGCATGGTTGCGTTGCGCAGGCGATGGATTTGGCGGGTGTTGGCATAGATAATTTGAGGGTTATTCAAATTAATCAAAGGCATGAGATTGATTTGATCGCGCTGCAACACGCCATTACGGCAGATCGTTTAGTCGGCTTCACCCCATTCTTCATCGCAGGAACTGCGGGTTCGGTAGATGTGGGCGCGATTGATGACTTAAGCGCGCTGGCGGATATTGCTCAGCGTGAAGAGATTTGGTTTCACATCGACGGCGCTTATGGTGCGCTAGGGATGTTGTCACCGCAACTTGCACCAAAGCTGAAGGGGATTGAGCGAGCCGATTCCATCGCCTTCGATTTCCATAAATGGGGGCAGGTACCTTATGACGCCGGATTTATTTTGGTGCGCGATGGCGAGTTGCACCATGACACCTTTGCTGCGCCAGCCGCCTATTTAAAACGAGATTCGCGTGGCATGGCAGCAGGCTCACCCTGGCCGTGTGATTTTGGCCCAGATCTGTCCCGGAGTTTTCGTGCCCTCAAAACCTGGTTCACTCTCAAAACATACGGCGCTGAAAAATTGGGCGCGAGCATCGCCAATACCTGCGCCTTAGCCGAATACATGAAGCAACAAATTGAAGCGATGCCGCAGCTCGAACTGCTCGCCCCAGTTGCCCTAAATATTGTGTGTTTCCGTTACCGTTGCAATGATGCAGATAAAGTGAATGCCAACATTGCGGTTGCCTTACAAGAATCGGGCATTGCGGCCCCTTCGGTGACTACGGTGAATGGCAAGATCGCGATTCGCGCGGCGATTGTGAATCATCGAACGACAGCGGAAAACATTGATGCGCTGTTGCGCGAGACGATTGGCCAAGGTGAACGCTTAACCCGAGCCGTTTAGCTACGGATGAACCCAATGCATTTAAATGCGGATCAACTAAATAGTACTCCACCGTTGATTGGTTTGGCTGCGTTGATGCGTCGTGTTTTTGCGGGCGAAGACTTAAGGCCATTGGCGGCTGAGCTATCTGCTAGAGCTGAAACCAATCCTCGTGATGCAAATGCATTGCTCGATTTATCCACTATTCTGCAACTCAGTTTCAATTACGAACTCGCGCTGCAAGTACAAGCGGAAGCGCTCAAGATTGAGCGCTTGTATAGCATCCCCGCCGCTAAGCAACCAGCAAAGTTGCGTTTGTTGGTAATGATGGGTGAAGGCGCGTTGATCGCCAATACGCCGGTCGAATGTTTGATTGAAAATTCCGACATTGCGATGGAGATGCTTTACGTATCACAAGCCGTCGAATTGCCTGATAATTTGCCCGAGCACGATGTTTTATTCGTGGCGATTGCGGAGTCGGAAGAAAACATCCCCCTGCTGTATGACCTCAAAGACATTGCTAGCGTGTGGCCGCGTCCGGTCATCAATTTGCCGCTTCGCATTGCACTATTGTCACGCGATAGTGCCTACAAAATTTTGAGCGATGTTCCTGGAGTGCTAATCCCGATTGCAGTGCGCATGTTGCGGCCGATCTTGGAGCAGGTCGCGGCCCGGCAGCAAACACTCGATGTTATTTTGGCAGGGGGTGACTTCCCCATCATTATTCGCCCGATGGATTCACATGCGGGGCGCGGCCTATCAAAAATCGAAGATGCCGCTGCGCTTGGCGAGTATTTGCAAGGCATGCGTGAACGAGAGTTTTATATTTCACCTTTTGTCGATTATCGAAGTACAGACGGGCAGTATCGCAAATACCGCATCGTACTAATTGAAGGCGTGCCTTACATTTGCCATCTGGCGATTTCATCGCACTGGATGATTCATTATCTGAATGCGGGCATGGCGGAGAGTGCGACTAAGCGCCAAGAAGAAGCAGCGTGTTTTGCCAATTTTGATGCTTCGTTTGCCAAGAGACATGCAGTTGCCTTGCAAGAAATTTATCAACGCATGGGGCTCGATTATTTGGGCATTGATTGCGCAGAAACTGCAACCGGTGAGCTACTAATTTTTGAAGTGGATAGCAACATGGTGGTGCATGCGCTGGACTCAGTAGAGGTTTATCCCTACAAGCAACCGCAGATGCGGAAAGTGTTTGCGGCGTTTCGTGCCATGCTGTTAAAGGCGGCAGGGCGGTCTCAAGCGAGCGTCGTATGAACGGTGCTTTTTCCACGACTGAGCAGTGGCTAGTAGCAGGCAGTGACGTGCGTATCGCGTTAAATTCAGCTACAGGAAAAAACAAATACGGCTGCGCGCCACAGCCGAATAAAAACATTGCAGCCTTTGGCTCGGCGACAGCCAGCACTATTTCAGAGCCAGCCTTTTTGGCGGCAGATCAACTTCGTAATCGCTTAGTGCATTTACTCACTTTGGATAGTGTCGAGGCGATCTATGCTGATGAAATGCATCGTGTTCGCAAAGAATTAATTGAGGTTTGCGAGCTGAGTCATTTGCATGAACTCGACATTATTTTTGCGGCATCGGGAACGGATTGCCATTTGATTGCGGCGCAACTCGCTTTGGCAAGTCATGCCCCCTCAGTGCGCATGTTAATGGTAGACGAAGCAGAGACAGGAAGTGGTGTACCGAACGCTTTATCGGGTGCGCGTATTTGCATTCCGCTTCGCTTGGCTGACGGCACACCGCGAGCCATTGCCGATATTGATGCAGATTTTGAGCAACAGGTTGTTGCCGCTGCGAGTGCAGGCCAGCACGTGCTGTTAACGATGGTCGATGTGTCCAAAACTGGCATCATTGCACCGAGTGTGGCGTGCGCCGTCGCTCTGTCAAAACGCTTTCCTGAGGTGCTCGACGTACTGGTGGACGCCTGCCAATTTCGTATTGCGCCTGCTACTTTACGTGCCTACTTGGGGCACGGATTTATGGTGGGGATGACAGGCTCAAAGTTTATAGGCGGGCCGAGTTTTTCTGGCGCGCTCATTATTCCAGCGCCACTCGCAAAAAAATATCGTGTGGGGGTGTTGAGTCAAAAAAATCTACCACTCACCAATCAAGGCGAGTGGCCTGTAAATTGGCGCGAGGCGAAGCAGTTAAGTAACACTGCAAATTTTGGTTTGTTACTAAGATGGCAAGCCGCGCTAAAAGAGATACGCGAATTTCATTCGGTCTCTAATGCCGTGGTGCGACATTTTCTACTCGCCTTTGCCGAGGCCGTGACGCAGCGGCTAGTTAGCGACCCGCACTTTGAATTATTGGCCTTGCCAACCTTGCAGCGTGAACCCTTCGTGGATGAGTTGAGCTGGGACAATGTACAAACCATTTTTTCGTTTATATTACGCCACACCGATAAAACTTTTTTCAACCGAGAAGAAACGCTGCAGGTTTATCACACCTTGCAAAATGTAGGTGTGCAGTTAGGGCAGCCGGTTGATTGCGGGGATCGCAATGGCGTTCCAGTCAGTGCGTTGCGTTTGTGTGTTAGTTCGCGCTTGGTGGTTGAGGCGATGCACGAAAACGGTAAAAACGAGCAGGTGGTTATTCAGCGAGCGTTGGCGGCTTTGGATCAGGTGGCGCAGATCGCAGGCGGTTGAGTAATGACATTGAGTTCGCTATAGTGCGTCGTAATAACTGATGGCACACAACCCTTCTAATGCAAGGTGATGAAATGACTAATTCGCGTATCACACTAGATTCGACCAAACGTGGCGGGCGCCCCTGTATCCGTAATTTACGCATTAGCGTTTACGATGTGCTGGATATGTTGGCGGAAGGCACGAGCGAAGCAGAAATCATTGAAGATTTTCCTGAGCTGGAAACGGCGGACATACGCGCTTGTCTTGCGTTTGCCGCAAATCGCGAACACAACCTTTACACCGTTGCTGTTTGATAATGAAATTACTGCTCGATGAAAATCTATCGAGGCGCATCGTTCCATTTCTGCAAACGGTTTTTCCTGAATCATCGCAAGTTACTCTCCTGAATTTGGAAGCCGCGAGCGATTCCGAAATATGGCAATACGCAAAATCTAACGGGTTTGTCATTGTCAGTCGTGATTCCGATTTTCAGGAGCGCTCAATGGTCGCCGGGCACCCGCCACAAGTTGTCTGGCTTAAAATTCCCAACCGTTCTAAGGCGGTGGTACTCAAAATTTTGCTCGAACACCACACTGAGATTGAGCAAGCATTGACGGTGCAAAATCACGGATGCGTTGAAATTAGCTCTCGTTTAGGCTAACCATATTTCTCCGTAAGATACCTCGCTTATTCTTCAAGGAAATTATGCATACTTTTTCTCGCTTAATACTCACCGCACTTTTACTCAGCACCTTCACCGCCCACGCCGCTGAAACGCGCGCGCTTAAAATTATCGCCACCGATAGCGCTACTAAACAAACCGGCGAAGTCGCGCTCTACAACAAAAGCGTCGCGGTGATTATCGGCATCGACCAATACGCCAACCTGCCCGCAGATAAATAACTCACCTACGCCGTCAAAGATGCCAAAGGCGTAGCCGATGTCCTCAAGCGTCAATACAAATTCGACAAAATCATCACCCTCTACAACAAAGAAGCCACCCGCGATCGTATCCTTGATTTGCTCACCGAAGAACTGCCGAATCAACTCGGCGAACAAGACGCCCTGTTTATTTTTTGGGCAGGACACGGCAACCAAGAGGGCAAGACCGGAAACGAAATTGGTTATTTAATTCCTTATGATGGCGTGGTGAGTAAGCTACGCACCAACATCACCATGACGGAAATCCGCGACACCGTTTCTAAAAAGATACCCGCTAAGCATATTTTCTATGTCATGGACGCCTGCTACTCCGGCATGTTGACCGACACCCGCTCCGTGGATAAAACACCCCGCCGTGATTTAGCTTACCTGCAAGACATCACCAAAGAAACGGTGCGCCAAGTGCTCACCGCAGGAGGCAAGAATCAAGAAGTGTTAGACGGTGGCAACAACGGTCACTCGGTTTTTACCGGACGCCTGATCGAGCTGCTGGAAAAAACTGGCGACTTCATCACTGCCAATGAAATCCAAGCCATCATCAAAGAAAAAGTGAATGGTGATGCTAGAGCTAGAAATCACCAACAAACCCCGTCCTACGGCACGTTGTACGGCAGCGGCGACTTTGTATTTATTCCCAGTCTCGAACAAAAAGTAGCCGACAGCCAAGCAGAAATTGCCCAGTTAAAAGCTGAAGAAAAGGCATGGAACGATGCTCAAGCTGCGGCAAAACTGGCAGGAAACCAAGCCGAAATAGATCGCCTGAAACGGGAGGCCGACATCGCCAAAAATGCCATTGCGGGAAAACTTAAGGCTGAGCAACTCAAGCAAGATGAACTTATTGCCGAAGCAAAGCGGCGCACATCCGAAGAAGCTGAACGGAAAAAACAACTCGCTGCAAAAGACGAAGCATACAAAGAACTCGCCAAACTTAAAGCGCAAGCGGATGCTCGTCGCAAAAACGCACCGCTGGAACAAGCAGGTAAATTTCCAACTCTTGAATCTGCCATTGCCGAAATTAAACGCCTGAATGCCCGCATCAACACGATTGAGGCAGGCTATGAAAAAGAACTGACGCAAACCCGAGCCAAAATCAGCCAGCGCTACAAAGCTCAACTTGTCGCCTTGGATAATGCTAAGCCAGACGAATTTGAAAATCCCGCCGAAATCAAAGCCAAGCTAGCAAGTCAGCGCAGTGAACTTAATAACCAACGCGAAGCCGAACTCAGTCGCCTCAATGTTGACCTAGCCGCGGGTGAAACAACACCACTACGAGATAGCATTAAACAACTCGCTGAGCGCGAATACACCATTGGTGCAGAAAGCATTGCCGCTGAGCTGGGGACATACAATTTTGAAACGCAGCAATTTCCCGTCACCCTGAAAAGCAAAACGCCCAACATCAAACTGGCGATGAACGGCAGCATCCCGCTCCCGCTGGCAGAAGCTAAGCCCTTCAAGCAACAATGGGTGGCAGGATTGGTGCGTCCAGAAGGCAAACTCAAAGCCGGTAGCGATGCCATCGAAATCGCATTGGCGAACGATGCCGATAACTCACACTTCATCTACTTGGGTGGTGCCTTCCTCACGCCGAAAATGAAGCAGGAACGAGAGCAAGAAAAACGCACCGGTCCTGAGATGGTGCGCATCCCCGGCAAGAATTATGAAATGGGCAAGTATGAGATTACACAGTCTCAATGGCGTGCGGTGATGGGAGATAATCCATCGAGATTCACAGGCTGTGACAATTGCCCCGTTGAACAAGTGAGCTGGGACGACATCCAAACCTACTTACAAAAACTCAATGCAAAAATGGGCAAACAGTATCGCCTGCCGACTGAAACCGAATGGGAATTTGCTTGTTATGGCGGCAACAAAACCGAATACTGCGGCGGCAACGATGCGGACTCAGTGGCTTGGCACAGCGAAAACAGTGGCAGTAAAACGCACTTGGTCGGGCAGAAACAAGCCAACGGCTACGGGCTGTATGACATCAGTGGCAACGTCTGGGAGTGGATGAGTGATTGCTATAACGGTAACTGTGGCAGGCGCGTGCTTCGCGGCGGTTCGCGGGACGACAGTGCGAGCTTTCTGCGCGCTGCCTTCCGCCTCAATTACACGCCCGACTACCGCAACAGCCTCATCGGTTTTCGGGTCGCCAGAACGCTCCCGTAGCGCGGTAGGTTGGGCTGAATGAAATGAAGCCCAACGTAGTAACTTTGTTTGGAATGCCCAAGGGTGTGCTTCGCGATGCTCAGCTCAAATTACATCTAATCTGCGGTTCGCCGTGGTGAACGGACAACGGAGTAATGACATCGGGGGCGGCATCACCATATTTTTTCACCAAATTAAATTCAGATTCAATTTGAATACCCGCCCTGTGTAATTTACATGCTAACCTATACGCATGAATGAACTTGCAAACATTGATACCGAAACGCGTGTGGCAATTAGTGCCTTTATTGGAAAAATATCCCGGCAGTATGAAGTGGACGGGGCTATTCTTTTCGGTAGTCGAGCGCGGAAATCGCATCGTTCGGATAGCGATGCAGATGTGGCCGTGTTGCTGTCGGAGCAGGCAGGAAAGTTTGTCGCAACGAAGCTGGCTATGGCTGATATTGCCTACGATGTTCTTCTCGAAACGGGCATTCGTATTCAACCACTCCCCATTTGGAAAAATGAATGGGAGCATCCCGAAACATATTCAAACCCACGCCTGCTGCATAATATCGAGCATGAAGGGATTCGCCTGTGAATGCTCAAGAGTTAATGGCGAAAGCTATTCAAGCTTCGGCGTCTGCCAGATTATTGTTATACGCTGGTGATGCAGATGGCGCCTGCAATCGAGCTTATTACGCAATGTTTGATGCAGCTCGGGCTGCTTTGCTGGCATCAGGCGCTCCGGTTCCCGCTGAGATTGCGAGAACACATAGCGGGCTTATTTCAGCATTCAGTCTGCACTTGGTTAAAACTGGGCGAGTGCCGATTGAACTTGGGAAAACGCTTAATAAGGCTGAAGAATTGAGATTGATAGCCGACTACAAAGGTGACCCCGTTGAGACGGATGCAGCAACATGGGTGGTATCTGAGGCATATCACTTTGTTCAGGCAATGCAAAATACGTTTATGTGAAATACGATGTCGAAAATAGCTAAGCCAAGAAAAATTGTGCTTCCTACTCCTGAGGAAGATGCCGCCATCATTGCGGCCGCAAAAGCAGACCCAGATGCAGCCGTTGACGGATGACCAGCTTAAGGCGATGGTTCAGTATAGCCCCGAGGTGGTGAGCTTTTTTAAGTCAACTGGCGAGGGGTGGCAGTCGCGCATGGATAGCGTACTCAAAGACTATGTGGCTCAGCACTCTCATTCTTGCGCCTTCGGTGTTTTTGTCGTGGCGCTGAGTGTTTTAACCTCGGGCTGCTCGGTGCTGGCAAAAATAGACACAGTGCAATAGTTGCACTATGATTCACTCATGCCACGTATTCACGCTTTCGATTCTTGTCAGATCAATCTTTATGCTAAAGATCACATGCCACCGCATTTTCACGTATTAGCAAATGATGGGCGTGAGTGGTTGGTCAGAATAGATAATGGTGAGGTGCTTGAAGGCTCGCGAAGTATTCGGTCAATTCGTGCTGCGTTGGAATGGGCGGCTTTGCCGGACAACCGTGTCAAGCTGTTGCATCTTTTTTGGGAGTTACATTCATGAAAAATCGTGATCACTTTCGTTTAACGAAAGTCAAGGCACTTCAAAAGCAGTGCCTTAAAGTTTGCTATGCCGATGGCGCGGATTTTGAGGTTGATCTGACAGAATGGATCAAGACTTCTGCTTTTTTAAAGCCGCTGCAAGATCAAAAAATATTTGCTTCTGCTAAGTTAAGTAAGCAGGGCAATTCGGTTGAATTTAGCAATGGGGAAATTGATCTGGCGGCAGATAATTTGCGTAATCTGGCAATAGAGCAGTCCGGCAATATCGGACATGAACGTATTTGGAATTGGATGCACGATAATGCGTTAACCCTCGATGCGGCGGCAGGTGTTTTGGGCATCAGTCGCAGAATGCTGGCTTACTATCGCAATGGCGAAAAGACAATTCCACGCCATATTTGGCTGGCTTGTGTTGGCTGGGAAACACTACATAAACACGGTGAGGCTGCTTAGTAACTAGGATGTGTAATGGCAATTAAAAATGAGGAAATGAGGATGAGTTTATTTAGAAAAATTTGCCTCGTTAACAGGGTGAGTGTTTTAACCACGGGATGCTCGGTGCTGGCAAAGAATACCCAGCCCGTGAAAATCGCTTGCTCTGAGCCGGATGCCACGTTGCAAATCAATGGTGGCCCAACCTTCACGGGTAAAACACAAATCGAGGCCAGAAGAAATAAGATTGTCGCGGCGGCCTGTTTTAAGACGGGCTACTACCCTTCGCAGAAATATATTTCTTCGTCACTCAGCACGAGCGGCATGTACGATTTGGCGGGCTCTTTTATTCTTGTGTTGCCGGCAATAGGTTTATTCATGCCGGGTGCTTGGGACTTGGATGAAACTGATGTCACACTCAATATGGTGAAATACTGAGCTTACGGCTGTTCTTTCAACAGCCACATCACATCGACAAACGAATCGCCTTGCTGTGCGTGGAGTGAGTCAAGCAATTTCCCTAAATAGTTTTTATTGTGATTCGCGTTGCGAGCAAAAGTTTGAAAGAGCTGAATCACTTGCGCGTCATCTAATCCCTTATTTTTTGCTCCGATGCCAACCAGCAAAACTTGAATCACTGAGTAGCCACATACCAGCTCGCGGTACAGATCAATATACGAACCACGCGCAAAGGGAAACAAGCGGGTAATCACTTGATTCACGAGATGGTTTTCAAAAATATATTCTTTGTTTCGAAAATATGGCTGGTAATACAAAGCTTGGTTTTCAGAGCCAATACTCTGAAAACC
>JBAXEJ010000060.1:0-12926 GCA_037140475.1 Gallionellaceae bacterium | reverse complement strand
ATCACGCGGCACGGGTTCGAGAGCGAGGCTGTAGCGGCTTTTATTGGTTGGCATGGCTCTTGGTCTTGCGATACGTTCGAGAGTACCTACATGGGCCGCTATGACAGCGAGACGAACTACGCGGAGCAATACCTCGACGACACGGGCACGCTAGATCAAATCCCCGAGAATTTGCGTTACTACTTCGACGTGGGACGATTCGCCCGTGATCTGTTTATTGGCGACTACTACTATGACTCTGGGTTTGTGTTCTGCACGAACTGCTAGGCCACGAAGAGACATTCAGGCACAATCTGTTCGCCCTGCTAGCTGGGGCACAAGCGCGTTGAAATAAACGTAACCGGTGGCTTAATGGGCAATGCAGGGGAAAATCCTGTCCTTCTCTTGTCCTTTTTGTCCTATTTTTTTGGGAAGTGTCAGCTGAGATATAGAAAATAAAAAAGCCCTTAACTCATTGAATTAAGGGCTTTTATGTGGGGTGATCGATGGGGCTCGAACCCACGACAACTGGAATCACAATCCAGGGCTCTACCAACTGAGCTACGACCACCATTGAACTGGGATAAGTATCTGGCGTGCCCGAAGGGAATCGAACCCCTAACCCCCAGCTTAGAAGGCTGGTGCTCTATCCGGTTGAGCTACGGGCACAATTCTTTTCGGTGACCAATGAGACTTATTTAAAGCTAATTTGGTCGGGGTGGGGGGATTCGAACTCCCGACATCCTGCTCCCAAAGCAGGCGCGCTACCAGGCTACGCTACACCCCGAAGAGGCGGCACTATACAGACAGAGAACTAAAAAATCAATTCGCTTGTTAGCTTTTTTTTGAAATTTGTGGCATCGCTAACATTAGGTAATAAACCATCGACCATAAAGTCAATATTGCAGCGATGTAAATCAGCACAGTGCCCGCCAAATGCAGTGATAAATTCATGACTGGTTCGTGATAAAGCAACAGCAAAATTGCGATCATTTGAAATGTAGTTTTCACCTTCCCCAACATTGAAACTGCTACATTTTTGCTGTTGCCAAGTTGTGCCATCCATTCTCTTAAGGCAGAAATTGCGATTTCTCTACCAATAATAATGAAAGCAATTAACGCATCGACGTAGCCAAGTTTAATCAGCACTATCAGCGCAGCCGTCACCATGAGCTTGTCAGCTACTGGATCCAAAAAAGCACCAAAAACTGATGCTTGATTCAGTACACGAGCCAAGTATCCATCGAGCCAATCAGTTATTGCGGCTGCGGCAAAAAGGATTGTTGCAAATAAATGTTTATGGTGAAAACTGAGCGTTTCATCAGATAAATAAAAAATTCCAATAAATACAGGAATCATCAAAATTCTGAACCACGTTAAAAGATTAGGTATGTTGTTTGTCAAGATTAGTGAAATTGCTGATAAATTGTTTTTGCTAGAACAGGACTTATCCCATCAACTTGCGCCAGCTCTTCTATGCTTGCTTGCCGAACACCTTTTAATCCACCGAATCGTGCCAACAAGTTTCGCCTTCGTTTTTCGCCTACACCAATAATTTCCTCTAGTTGCGAGGCCATTCTAGTTTTGCCGCGCTTCGAACGATGCCCCGCAATCGCAAAACGATGCGCTTCATCACGAATCTGTTGGACTAGGTGTAATGCCAGACTATCTGAGTTCAATTGTAGCGGCTTTTCTATTGTGGGGCGAATCAATTGTTCCATTCCTGCTTTGCGTTCTACGCCTTTAGCAACACCGACTAATGGTATATCCAATCCCAGCTCAGCCATAACTTCTACTGCCACGTTCAGCTGCCCTATTCCCCCATCAATTAAGATTAAATCGGGCTGTTTTCCATCACCATGTTGCAATTTTTGATAGCGACGCAGTAATGCTTGACGCATAGCAGCGTAATCATCCCCCCCCGTAATTCCTGCAATGTTGTATCGACGATACTCTGCATTTCGCATCAAAAAATCGTCATAAACAACACACGATGCAATTGTTGCCTCCCCCATGGTGTGGCTTATATCAAAACATTCAACGCGCTTGAGTTCCGATAGGGACAAAACAGTGCGTAACTCTTCCACGCGAGCCATTTGACCTGCCTGCTGCCCCAATCGCTGCTTTAGAGCCAACAGTGCATTATTTAGCGCCATATCCACCCACTTTCGCCTCTCTCCTGAAATGGCTTGGCGAATTTGAATTTTGTGTCCCGCTTGATCGGACAGCACATGTTGCAACTCATCTTCGATTATCTCGAGATTAACTAATATCAACGGTGGAATTTCACGATTTAAATACTGCTGTGCTAAAAAAGCATGTAGCACATGTGATGAAGACTCTCCTTCTGCATTCTGCGGGAAAAAGTGCTTATCTCCCAAATGACGCCCACCTCTCACCATCGCAAGCGTCACACACACGCACCCCTCATGTGCAGCAACCACGACTATGTCTGCATCGGTTGTTTTTCCGCTCTCCATATATTGTTTTTGTTGCACGCTACTCAACGATTGCAATTGATCGCGCAATACCGCGGCCTGCTCATAACGCATCTCTTCAGCCGCCAATTCCATTGCAGCCCTTAAATTGCTTTCAACTTGACTATATTTTCCTTGAAGCAAGTAAATCGCATTTTGCACATCTGTTGCATAGTCCAACTCAGTGATTAAAGGCATGCATGGTGCTTTGCAACGCTTAATTTGATGCAACAAGCATGGACGCGTCCTATTACTAAAAACAGACTCTTCACAAGTTCTTAGCTGAAATATTTTTTGCAGCAATGAAATCGCTTCTTTTGCTGCAAAAGAATTTGGATAGGGCCCAAAATATTGATGCTGCTTTTGTGTTGAGCCACGAAAATATGCTAAACGCGGAAACTTATCTCCGGTAAAAACAATATAGGGGTACGATTTATCATCTCGAAAAAGAATGTTGTATCGCGGCTTTAGCGACTTAATAAGATTGTTTTCCAATAACAAAGCTTCCGCTTCGGAGCTTGTTACCGTTATCTCAATTCTCGCGATATGCGAAACCATCAACTGTATGCGAGTGGAGATATTTGTTTTTTGAAAATACGAGCTCACTCGTTTTTTCAATTGGCCGGCCTTGCCAACATACAGCAATCCACCTTCCATATCGAACATACGGTACACACCTGGCAACAACGGCAGGCTTGCCAAATAAGACTTATAGTCAAAAGGTTGGTGTGTAACCATATTTGAAGAGCGCGTATGCATCTTTAATACTGATCGAAAAATATACCCAGTTGCATAAGTTAAAAGTTAAGACGATTTTGAACAACCGCCCCCAATTGCGCCGCAAAATCTATTTGTAATCGAAATAAAATAGGCGCAGAATTATTACGTAAGAAGCAAGTTCGTATTAAGTTTAACTTAATATATACATTGAGTTATATAGAAAGGAGCAAGATCATGGCTATCAATTCTGTTTCTCCTGGCAGTTACAACTCACCTTCTGTTCAACCACTAGCTCAAACTCAGCGTGTTCCAGAAAAAGTTAAAGAGGCTTCTAGCGATGAAAAACTCAAGACACCACCTCCTGAGCGTCCCTCTCCATCGTTAAATACCAGTGGCCAAGCAGTTGGAACACTGTTAAACACCAAGGCGTGACACTCCAGATAGCAAAAGCCCCGTGGGTTTATACCACGGGGCTTTTTATTTGAATCGCTTATTCTTTATTCAGCCACAGATGCAACCGAATCTGACTGCGGCAACAGCGCCTTCATGCTCAAACGCATACGCCCTTTTTCATCCGCCTCAAGTACTTTAACTTTGACGACCTGACCTTCTTTCAGATGATCTGAAACATTAGCAATGCGCTCGTTAGAGATTTGTGAAATATGTAGCAAGCCATCTTTGCCTGGCAAGATATTTACAATCGCACCAAAGTCTAACAACTTGATGACTGGACCTTCATAAGTTTTACCAACTTCTACTTCAGCAACAATATCTTCAATACGCTTCTTTGCAAGCAAACCAGCTTCGCCGTTTACACATGAGATGGTGATATTGCCATCATCATCAATGTCGATCGTCGTACCAGTTTCTTCTGTCAGCGCACGAATCACAGCGCCCCCCTTGCCGATCACATCACGAATCTTTTCTGAATTGATCTTCATCTTAATCATACGTGGCGCATGCTCAGACACCTCAGGACGTACGGTTGGCATCGCCTGCTTCATGATGTCCAAAATATGCATACGACCTTCGCGGGCTTGGCTCAAAGCCACTTGCATGATTTCTTTAGTAATACCGTTAATCTTGATGTCCATCTGCAAGGCGGTGATACCCTTATCAGATCCAGCGACTTTGAAATCCATGTCGCCCAGATGATCTTCATCACCCAAGATGTCAGTCAGTACTGCAAAACGGTTGCCGTCTTTAATCAATCCCATCGCAATACCAGCCACATGCGCTTTCATCGCAACACCTGCATCCATTAGTGCTAAGCATCCGCCACAAACAGAGGCCATCGAACTAGAGCCGTTTGATTCTGTGATTTCAGACACCACACGCATCGCATAACCGCATTCCTCTTCAGTTGGCAATGCTGCAACGAGTGCACGCTTTGCCAAACGACCATGGCCAATTTCACGACGCTTAGGTGTACCTACACGGCCTGTTTCACCTGTTGCATACGGAGGAAAGTTGTAGTGCAACATGAAGCGATCAGAAAACTCACCTTGAAGCGCATCAATTTTTTGTGAGTCACGCATGCTACCGAGTGTCGCAACAACTAATGCCTGTGTTTCACCGCGGGTGAACAAAGCAGAGCCGTGTGTACGTGGCAGAACGCCAGTGCGAATTGTGATCGGACGAACAGTGCGTGTATCGCGACCATCAATGCGCGGCTCTCCACTCAAAATTTGACCGCGAACAATCTTTGCTTCGAGAGCGCCAAATAACTCTGCAACATGATTCTTAGCTGCCTCAGGAAATTCAGCTCCAATTGCATCAAATACACGTCCACGAATACTATCAACTTGCTCAGTACGAGCTTGCTTTTGGCGAACTGCATATGCAACTTGCAGATCTTTTTCAGCCAATTCAGCCAACTTGGAAATTAGTGTAGCGTCTTTAGCAGCCGGCTCCCAATCCCAAGCATCTTTAGCCACTGCATCTGCCATTTCATTAATGGCGTTAATGACAACTTGCATTTGCTCATGACCAAACACTACCGCACCTAGCATGATTTCTTCTGAAAGCTCTTGCGCTTCAGACTCAACCATCTGGACGGCCTGTGCAGTTCCCGCAACCACCAAATCCATCTGTGATGTTTTTAATTCATCCGCAGTTGGGTTCAACAAATATTGACCGTTTAAATAACCTACACGTGCCGCGCCGATAGGACCATCAAAAGGAATACCAGAAATTGCTAATGCCGCAGAAGCACCAATCATCGCTGGAATATCAGAATCTATTTGGCTGTCGGATGACATCACCGTCGCCACGATTTGCACTTCGTTATAAAAGCCTTCTGGGAACAAAGGACGAAGTGGACGATCGATCAAACGTGAAGTCAAAATCTCTTTCTCGCTTGGGCGGCCTTCGCGCTTAAAGAAACCGCCAGGAATTTTACCTGCAGCGTAAGTACGCTCTTGATAATCAACTGTTAGAGGAAAAAAGTCTTGATCTGCTTTAGCGCCTTTAGCGCCAACAACGGTTACCAAAACCACTGTATCGTCCAAGCTAACAATCACAGCTCCGGTTGATTGACGAGCGATCTCGCCTGTTTCTAGTGTCAGTTGATGATTGCCGTAACTAATTGTTTTCTTAAAGTGACTCAAGGTTAACCTCTCTTGGGGTGACGAAGCGCATCTGCGCAATTTGATAATTACAATGTATAAAATGAAGCGGGCCGCATTCGCGACCCACTATCATGTATTACTTACGTAGCTCTAAGCGTTTAATAAGCTCACGATAGCCAGCTTCGTTTTTGCTCTTTAGATAATCGAGCAATTTACGACGACGACTAACTAGACGCAACAATCCGCGACGGGAGTGGTGGTCTTTGCTGTGCTCTTTGAAATGTTCTGTCAGGTAGTTGATACGTGCGGTGACCAATGCTACTTGGACTTCAGGGGATCCTGTGTCGCCCTTTGCGCGCTGATAATCGGTCACGATTTGCGATTTTTGTGCCGTGGTAATAGACATTTACTTACTTCCTCTCCAATAAAAAGTGCGGCATTTTACCCTTTAATGGGTTGCCTACTCAAGTTAATTCAACGACCCTGAATTCGATACGCTTGCAGCACTTTTAGCCACACTAGCTAGAAGCCTACTCGGCGCCAATCGAGTCCCAAGCAACTCCCCTACTCCAACAAACTGCCCTTCCGAATACAAGCGGATTTTTCCATCAGCACATTCTAATTGCTTACCTAAACGTTGCCCTTGAGCCATTCGATGTAACTCTATTGCACTCAACTCAACACTCGGCAAGTTTTGCAACATGCAATCTAACGGTAACAAACAGTTAAGGCGCTGCTGATCATCCATTTCTTCTAACTGATCCAAGTTATAGGCTGCATCAAGATCAAAATCTGCAATGGCTTCGCGACGTAAGGCAATCAAATGACCGCCACAACCCAATGCCTCACCAATATCTTCACCTAGCGTGCGCACATAGGTACCTTTGCTACAGCGAACGATAATCTCTAAATCACTCCCCTCGAAATGTACCATACGTAAATCATGGATAAACACATCGCGTAACTCTCGTTCGATGGTTACCCCATTACGGATATATTCATACAGCGGCTTACCCTGATGCTTGAGCGCACTATACATAGGGGGCATTTGTTTGATTGCGCCACAAAAATTGTTCAGTGTTTCTTGAACAGCGGCTTCCGTCACATCCACGCAACGACTTTGGAGCACCTCACCCTCAGCATCACCCGTGTTAGTTGTTTCCCCTAAACGAATTGTCGCGCGATAGGTTTTATCTGCATCGAGTAAGCCTAAAGAAAATTTAGTTGCTTCGCCAAAACAGATCGGTAACAAACCACTCGCCAGGGGATCCAGTGTTCCAGTGTGCCCAGCTTTTTCAGCTTGATACATGCGCCGAACTTTTTGCAGTGCAATATTTGAACTTAATTCGAGAGGCTTATCAAACAGAAGAACGCCGTCAAGCGGGCGCCAAGAACGAACCATGTTGCTAATCTTTCAGTAGCTTTGTATCGCTTGCGACAGCCTGATCGATGAGTTGAGATAGGTGAGTGCCACGCTCAATTGATGCGTCATAGACAAAGTGTAGCAGTGGAATAATGCGTAATTTCATAGCATGAGCTAATTGGCTGCGCAAAAAACCTGACGTTCGATCAAGACCTTCTTGCAGCTGCTTACTCGCACCATCAAGCGTCGTGTAAAACACTTTGGCGTGAGAGTAATCTTTCGTGACCTCCACGCCTGTTATCGTCACTTTGGTGACCCGAGGATCTTTGACTTCCATACGAATCAACTGAGCCAATTCTCGTTGAATTTGCTCAGCGATGCGATCCGTTCTGGCGTAGTCTTTGGCCATTACAGTGCGCGAGCAACTTCAACGATTTCAAACACTTCGAGTTGATCACCAACCTCTAGATCATTGAAATTACGCACTGATAACCCGCACTCAAAGTTTGACTTAACTTCTTTGACGTCATCCTTAAAGCGCTTGAGCGAGTCCAATTCACCGGTGTGAATCACCACGTTGTTACGCAATACACGCACTTGGGAACCGCGCTTAACGATACCTTCGGTGACATAACATCCCGCGATCGTACCCACTTTAGAAATTGTGAATACCTGACGGATCTCAACCATGCCGATAACACTTTCTTTCTTATCTGGCGCCAACATGCCAGACAAGGCTGATTTGATCTCATCGACCATCGCGTAAATGATGTTGTAATAACGAACATCCACACCTGAAGTTTCAGCCAAACGACGTGCTGCGGCATCCGCTCTAGAGTTAAAGCCAATCACAATCGCTTTAGAAGCCAGCGCCAAGTTAATATCAGATTCCGTAATGCCACCAACTGCACTGTGAATCAAGTTAACCTTAACTTCATCAGTAGAAAGTTTCTGCAACGAGCTTGCGATCGCTTCACAGGAGCCCTGCACATCAGCCTTAACAATCAATGTCAAAGTGCGCACTTCGCCCTCAGACATTTGTTCAAACATATTTTCCAATTTTGCCGCTTGTTGCTTAGCCAATTTCACATCACGGAATTTTCCTTGACGGAACAAGGCAATTTCACGCGCCTTCTTTTCATCGGCCATGACTAAGAAATCAGCTCCAGCGATAGGCACCTCTGACAAGCCTTGAATTTCCACAGGAATTGACGGGCCTGCTTGATGGATTGACTTACCATTTTCATCAAGCATCGCTCTAACACGACCAAAGACTGCGCCAACGAGCACAGCATCTCCTCGCTTCAAAGTACCAGATTGAACTAGCATCGTTGCTACCGCACCTTTACCTTTATCCAAGCGCGCTTCGATTACGATACCTTTAGCCGATGCATCTTTTGGTGCTTTCAATTCCAGCACTTCCGCCTGTAGCAAAATACCCTCAAGCAACTGATCGATTCCTTGGCCACTCTTAGCTGACACCTCAACAAACATAGCATCGCCACCCCAATCTTCTGGAACAACGCCTTCAGCCACCAACTCTTGGCGCACACGCTCAGAGTTGGCATCGGGTTTGTCAATCTTAGTAATGGCTACAACGATTGGCACCCCGGCTGCTTTAGCATGGTGAATCGCTTCTTTAGTCTGCGGCATCACGCCATCATCTGCTGCAACCACCAAAATAACGATGTCGGTAACTTTCGCTCCACGAGCACGCATGGCAGTAAACGCTTCGTGACCTGGAGTATCAAGGAAGGTAATCATGCCGCGCGGTGTATCAACGTGGTAGGCGCCAATATGCTGAGTAATACCACCCGCCTCACCTGAGGCTACACGCGTACGACGAATGTAATCAAGCAAAGAGGTTTTACCATGATCAACGTGACCCATCACCGTTACCACTGGCGCACGTGGCTCAAACACTAAATCTTTATGGTCGGTTGCATCAGTTAAATAAGCATCAGGATCATCCACTTTGGCAGGTTTAGCAACGTGACCAAGCTCCTCAACCACAATCATGGCAGTCTCTTGATCCAACACTTGGTTGATCGTCACCATGCTACCCATTTTCATCAAAGCCTTGATAATCTCAACGGCCTTAATCGACATTTTCTGTGCCAACTCGGAAACGCTAATCGTTTCTGGAACCATTACCTCTTGCACGATAGGCTCTGTTGGCAAAGAAAAAGCGTGTTGGGCATCAGTGGCAGGCTCTGATTTAGAAGCATGCTTATCGTGACGTCCTGCTCGCAATGAGCCACCAGCACGAGCACCAACACCCGCACGCACATCAACACTACGTGAAGGAGGACGCTTTTTGTGACCTGCTTGATCCCACGGACTATCTTTATCGGCCAGTTTTTCTACTTTTTTGGGTTTTACAACCTTGTCTCCAGGTTTTAGAGTTGGTTTATGCAGCGTGCCATCCGGAGTTTCTGTTTTAGCAACTGGAATTGCTTGAATCACCTCCACTGCCGCCACAAAGGGGGCAACAACAGGCTCAGACATCACTACAGGTACCGGCTCCACTGGAGGTAGGGGAGCAGACTTGCGCTTATTCCGTTCAACCTTAGCTTGCAACTCAGCAGCCTGGCGCGCTGCTAATTCAGCTTGATCCTTAGCTTCTTGATCTCGAGAGCTTAGTTCTTGTGCGTCAATAACTTTAGCTACAGGAGGAGCAACTTCAACTTTGACGGCAACTTCTTTTGGCTCATCCGAAGTAGCGGGTGCCACTGTGCGTTTTTTACGAACCTCCACCTGAATGGTACGAGATTTACCGGTGCTATCAGACTTTTTGATCGCAGTGGTCTCGCGACGCACCAAGGTGATTTTATTTTTTCCGCTACCGTGCGAACTGCGCAGATGTTCAAGCAGCTGCGACTTATCTTGTTCCGATACGGGGTCAGTATCCTGCTTTTTAGCGACACCCGCCGCTTGCAGCTGCTCCAATAGTAGCTCCACCGGCAGACCCAACTCACCGGCAAATTGCGCTACGTTCATTTTTCCCATTACGACCCCTTAAACCAAAAACCAGACAAACTCGTCAACCAAACTACGACTGTTCAAACCATACGCTTCAAGCAAACCAAGGCGCACGTGCGGTCATAATTAACTGATTTGCACGATCCATGTTCATACCTGTCATTTCAACTAGCTCATCACCATCTAAATCAGCGAGTTGATCCTGTGTGCCGACCCCTTTAGAAGCTAATGCGCGAGCGGTCTCTTCATCCATACCGTCAATTTTTAGCAAATCTTCGATGTTGTGCTCAACCTGCTCTTCATTTGCGATCGCTGCAGTCAACAAAGCATTTCGCGCACGACTACGCAACTCATCCACAGTTGCCTTGTCAAAAGATTCAATTGCTAACATCTCATCGAGAGGCACATAAGCCACCTCTTCCAAAGTATTGAAACCTTCTTGCACAAGAATGTCTGCAACCTCTTCGTCCACGTCCAACTTAGCCACAAACAAATCACGAATCTTGGAAAACTCTTGCTCATTCTTCTCTGATGATTGCTCAACAGTCATCAAATTAATTTCCCAACCAGTTAGCTCACTCGCCAAACGTACGTTTTGACCACCACGCCCAATCGCTTGAGCGAGATTTTCTTCCTCAACGACCACATCCATACTGTGACGATCTTCGTCAACCACGATACTACTTACCTCAGCCGGCGCCAAAGCGTTAATTACGCTTGTTGCAGGATCTTCGGACCAAAGAATAATATCTACACGCTCGCCAGCTAATTCATTGGTAACTGCCTGCACGCGTGAACCACGCATACCCACGCAAGTTCCAATTGGATCAAGACGCTGATCATGCGAACGTACAGCAATTTTCGCACGCGAACCTGGATCACGTGACGCACTCACAATTTCCAGCAGACCTTCCTCAATCTCTGGAACCTCCAACTCAAACAGCTTGGATAAAAATTCTGGAGTAATACGAGAGAGAATAATCTGCGGGCCGCGTACAGTGCGATCAACACGTAGCAAATATGCACGCACTCGATCACCAACACGTAAATTTTCTTTGGGAATCATTTGATCACGTGGCAAGAGCGCTTCAATTTTGCCAAACTCAACAATCGCATTACCACGCTCAATACGCTTAATCGTGCCAGATACTAAATGCTCGCTACGCTCCATGAAGTCAGCTAAGATTTGCTCCCGCTCTGCATCACGAATTTTTTGGAAGATCACTTGCTTCGCTGCTTGCGCGCCAATGCGACCAAAATCAATTGAATCCAAAGGCTCCTCTATGAATTCGTCAAGTTGGATATCAGCATTGAGCTTCTGCGCCTCAGCTAACTTGATATGTAAGTCAGGAGTTTCAAAAGTCTCATCATCAGTCACTTGCCAACAACGGAAAGATTCGTATTCGCCAGTTTGACGATTAATGCTGACACGAACATCAGCCTCTTCATCGACATAACGCTTTTTGGTTGCAGAGGCGAGCGCAGATTCCAACGCTCCAAATACGATCTCCTTATCCACGTTTTTCTCACGCGCCAAGGCATCTACCAACAACAAAACTTCACGACTCATTACAGCCTCCAACCAATTAAACCGACAGCACCATGCCGACGATTTAGGTTATTCAAAATTAAAATACTGGCACCAAACGTGCCTTATCCAAATTGGATAACTCAATTGCAACCTCCACACCATCAACCTCTAGTTGCAATACGCCATCCTTGAGATCACCCAACACACCTACAAAATTCTTACGTCCACTCATTGGCACACGCAATTTAAGTTGCGCCTGCTGCCCTCGAAATCGTACAAAGTCAGATTCTTTTTTAACAGGGCGATCCAAGCCAGGCGAAGAAATCTCTAAACGGCCAAAATCGACACCTTCAACTGTAAATAAGCGTGTTAACTGATTGCTCACCCGCTCACAGTCTTGAATAGAAATTCCTTCCGGCTTATCAATAAAGACTCGCATTAGCCCTCGACCAGATAACTCCAAATCAACCAGCTCATAACCCAAGCCGATTAGTGTCGTTTCCACAAGCTTTGCAACATCCATATCCGCACCTACAAATAAAAAACGGGCTCAAGGCCCATCTAAAACGGCGCGCATTGTAGCAAAGACCGATCCTATTGAAAACAACTCAATGACTTTGCTACAAAAAATCATACGCACCAAAATAAAATGGCTTGCATTGCTGCAAGCCATTATTTTGATTGGCGTCCCCAACGAGATTCGAACTCGTGTTATCGCCGTGAAAGGGCGGTGTCCTAGGCCTCTAGACGATGGGGACAAAAGGCTTTTGCTACATTTCTTTTTAGTTGGTGGAGATAAGCAGGATCGAACTGCTGACCTCTTGCATGCCATGCAAGCTTTCAAGTATAGCGTATAGTCTTGTATTTATGCAGCTATTTCGTTATTTTGGCAAATATTATTGTCAAATAAGTGCCCCGTCGAAAGCGGCGCGCAGTATAGCCTACCTTTTTTATATTTGCCAAGAAAATTGATGGTGAAGTGAAAAAAATAGCAAAGAAAATAGTTGTCATCAACGACGTCTCCCCTCTTTCTCTGAGCTCTAGCATCGCGACTGAGTCGCCAGACTGCGGACGCTGACCACCTCACCCTGTCGACCCAAAGCATTGCCAACAGTCCGCTTTATGGCATTTCAATGAAATGCCTAACTAACTATTTCTGTATGAAATTTACAATGTGTGCAGTTGACTGAATCGGATTGGTGAATAGTGCAAAATGTGGGCCCTCAATCTCTATGGCTTGAGTCTTGGGTGTTGAATTGCGCTTAAAGGAGACCCACCTCAGGCAGTAAATTGCATCCGAATTT
>JBAXEJ010000059.1:0-13590 GCA_037140475.1 Gallionellaceae bacterium | reverse complement strand
ATGATGTCTTGATCGATGTCCTTTGCGACATAATCAGCTAATGCGCTTAGCTGGGCCATCGTGAGTTGTGAGACATCCTTGCTTAAATAATCAGAAAGCAAAAAAATCCGCCCGAGGCCCCCAACGATTAGCATGCCCATTCCTAACAGAATAAGACGCGTTGTAAGACTGTTTAATCCAGGTCGAAAATTCATGGTTTAAGTTCTAGTGGGCTGAAACGCTCTCAGTGCCTGTGATCGATAGAATGTTTTGATACAACTTATTCGGACTCACTGGTTTATGTAGTAGTGGAATGCCGCTATTCAGTGCTTCTCTTAAACGATCAGGTGCGATGTCACCCGTAATTAACAATGCGGGTAATGAGTCTCCAAGCAGGCAACGCAAGGTACTGATAGTTTCGATGCCAGTGCGATGCTCTCGCAATCGATAATCACTAATCACTAAGTCTGGTGAATGAGAGAGAGCGAGTTCAATCGCCTCATCGATGGATTCGGCAACGTCGCATTGAGCACCCCAGTTGTTCAGCAAGATCCGCATGCCGTTACGCACGTTTTCATCATCGTCAATGACTAGTACACGCATTCCCCCCAATTCTTTTGGAGAATCCATTGGTTCAATCTTTTTTGCGGGCAAAATGTCAGAGG
The DNA here is from genome assembly GCA_037140475.1 of Gallionellaceae bacterium. Classification (GTDB taxonomy): domain Bacteria; phylum Pseudomonadota; class Gammaproteobacteria; order Burkholderiales; family Gallionellaceae; genus PALSA-1006. The sequence goes on along the minus strand of JBAXEJ010000059.1, from coordinate 12,946 downwards.
AAATAGGTAACGAAAATCGAAAGACACTACCTCGCCCTAAAGTAGAGGAGAGTGCCAGATCAAGTTTTAATTTGCGCGACAAGCCTTGCACGATTGCCAAACCTAACCCTAGGCCTTTATGGCGATCACGCTCGGGGTTGGCGAGTTGCAAAAATTCTCTAAATACTAATTGTTGATTCTCCGGTGCGATGCCGATTCCTGTGTCCCAAATTTCAAGTAATGCTTCCTCGCCATTTTTACGACATGCAACGAGAACCCCTCCTCGTTCGGTGTAGCGAATCGCGTTGGAGACGAGATTACGTAAGATAAGTTCTACTAACATCGGATCAGAGTGAACAACTAATGTCGTTTCGCGTGAACGATAAGAGATACATTTCGAGTCTGCTTGTGGGCCAAACTCTCTTTCGATTTTGTTAAGTAAGGGTTGCAGGGGAAATGGCTGTAATTTCGGTTCGACAACGCCAGCTTCGATTCGCGAAAAATCGAGCAAAGTGTTGAGCATCTCCACTGATGATTTAGATGCCGCATTAGCATTGGCAAGAATCTCTTGCTGATGTGCGTCGAGTTCGGTGAGCGAGAGCGCGCCGAGAAATAAACCCTGTGCGTGAATAGGTTGACGCAGATCATGGCTTACCGCAGCCAGAAATTTCGACTTGGCGATATTTGCTTGTTCAGCGTCATTTGCGTAAGTACTCAACGATTCTAGCTGTGTTCGATCTCTCACAATGCGCAACGTGCTATCTCTCATCCACTGCGATAAAAGTTTCAATAAATTGTCGGCAATAGGGCTAGTGTCCGCAATCAAACTTTGCAATAACTTACGTTTAATTGGAAAGATGCGGCAAGCCTCTTTTGCAATGACATAGGCAGAGGGGAGCATGCCATCAATCATCGACATTTCGCCGACCGAAACACCCTTGTGGAGCTCGCGGATCTCAGGTGAATTGAGTGACTCAAAATGCAAACCTAGCTTTCCTGAGAGTAATAAATAGATGCTGTCGTTGTGATGTTCCGGAGAAAGTAATAACTCTCCTTTGGCCAATTCAAAAGGTGATGAAAGTACCTGCACTACCTCTAGAATTTTTTTAGAGGCACCTCTGAATAACTCTGTTTGTGCTAATTCTTCAGTGAGAGTATTCATTCGCTGTTATCGATAATTTCGATGTGATTGTTATTAAACTTTCATACAACTGATTCGGGCTTACCGGTTTGTGCAGGATGGGTATGCCGCTAGCTAGTGCTTCTCGCAATCGGTCTGGGCCCGTGTCACCCGTAATCAACAGTGCAGGAAGTGAATTGCCTAGCACGACTCGTAAAGCGGCGATAGCCTCGATGCCGGTGCGATGTTCGCGCAATCGATAATCGCAAATGATTAATTCGGGGGCATGGGTCCGCGCTAGATCGAGAGCCTCTTCAATGGAGCCAGCGGTATCACATACACAACCCCAGTCGTTTAGCAAAATCCGCATGCCATTGCGCACACTTTCATCGTCTTCAATGACTAACACACGCATATCGATCACCTTTTTCTTGTGATCGGCAAATCCGCTTATTTCAACGGGCAGAGTGCCTGTGGCAAGCGGTAACGATAGTCGAAAAACGCTGCCACGGCCGAGTGTCGAGGCCAGAGATAAATCAAGTTTTAGAGTCCGTGACAAACCCTGAGCAATCGCGAGCCCTAGGCCCAGCCCTTTTTGCCGGTCACGTTCTGGATTGGCCAGTTGTAGAAATTCCCGAAAAATGATTTGTTGATGCGTAGCGTCAATGCCGATACCTGTATCCCAAATTTCAAGCACGGCTTCCGCGCCCTTTTGGCGACACGCAACGAGAATCCCACCTCGCTCGGTGTAGCGAATCGCGTTTGAGACAAGATTGCGCAAGATGAGTTCGATCAACATCGGGTCGGAGTGAACTACGGCTGTTGTTTCCCGAGAGCGATAAACAATCCCTTTTGCGTCCGCTTGTGACTCGAATTCTCTTTCAATTTTATTGAACAAAGGTTGTAAGCGGAATGGCTGTAGGTTCGCTTCGACCACACCGGCTTCGATACGCGAAAAATCGAGCAGGGTATTGAGCATCTCTACCGAAGATTTGGAGGCAGCACTCGCGTTTGTGAGAATGTCTTGCTGATGTGCGTTGAGCGGGGTGAGCGATAGCGCGCCCAAAAATAACCCTTGTGCGTGGATCGGTTGGCGTAAGTCATGACTTACCGCCGCAAGAAATTTTGATTTTGCAGCATTGGCTTGTTCAGCCTCCTCTCGGGCAAGCTCGGCTTTTTGATGGGCGGCTTGCGCGTTATCCGTTTCGATGCGAAGCTTTTCTAGCAGCTCTAAATTCTCAAAACGCAATTCAATGGCTTGACGGGTGGCGCGTGCGCTATCTCTTCCCTGTATCACGATGCTGACTAGATAGAGGACGCCGACGAAGCCCAAACCTTTGTAAATAGAGTTGTCCATCAGCCATAATTTTGAAGACAACATGCCAAGTATCAGTGTGGCCTTGGTGATAAATACCGGCAACACGGGGGAGAGCTGAGACATCGCACTACCTAAACTGCCCGATAAAACTGCGATGACTAGAATGCTGCCGGCAAGCGTGGTTGAGTCTAAGGTAATCCACGCTAACGATCCCATCGCTACGCCATCAACGATTTGCAGAAAAATAAGCGTCCAAACTAGTCGATGTGCCTGATCTGTCGAGATGCCTTTTTTAAGATGACGACGTGCATGGCTGCCAAGGTTTAGGCGCGAAAGAATGGCGACAACACACCATGTCCATAGCGATAATTTGTTGTTGTCGTTGGTTAAGATCCATGCCATGACGATAAATAACAGGCAGGCAATCACCACGAGTCCGGTGACATGTCCCAGTAGAAGTTTTAACTGCTCGACGAGGATGCGCTCCTCTGCAAGACGCAACGGGTTTTGTAATCGCTTTACACGGCTCATTTAGTGAATAAGACCTTGGCGCCGAGCAGAAACAACTGCCTCTGCACGACTCGCAACGCCGAAAAATTCGAGGATGTCCTGCACATGCCTGCGCACGGTATTTTCGGAGAGAAAGAATTGTCTAGCGATGAGTTTGTTTGAGAGCCCCTGACCTAATAGTTCGAGCACTTCGTTTTGGCGCTGGGTTAAGTGCTTTGGCGCAATGCTCGTTTCTTTAGGTGACGAGTTATCAAAATTTTCACGCAACACAAGATTGATTGCCTCAATGATTTTTTCTGCTGTTTCTGCTTTGGAAATAAAGCCCGCTGCGCCGTGGGCGAGTGCAAGTTGCACGGTTTCTGGTGTGTCCAGTGATGACAGCATGAGTACCGGAACATGCGGCCACTTTCGTTTGATCTGTGCGATGCCTTCCATGCCACTTGAGCCGGGCAGCTTGATGTCGAGCACGACGACGTCGATGGCGTTTTTATCGTTTACAGTTTCTAATGAGCTGGCTTCGAATATGACCGAATCGGGTATCCCCGCGTTGAGTACCATGCGTAGTCCGCTACGGAACATGGCGTGGTCATCAATCAATAATATGTGAGTTGGTGGCATGGCGAGCATTAAACTGTTAAGCCCAAAATCCCGCAAGAAAAATAATAGTCTTTGGTCTTTTTAGACCATTTCAAGTTGATTTGAGCATGGATAGAGTGCAGTACATCTTTTCTGTTTTTTTAATTATTATTTGGACAGAGCATCCTCGGGCTACAATTCAACTCGATGATGCCTTTTTACAAAAACAACAATTAACATAACTCGTGTCAGCCTAAGCAGGGCGCTCAAATGAGTTCCAGAAAGAGAAAATTAATGCGGCGCAATTTGCGATCTCAAAAAAGTAAATTATTTTGTTGCCTGTTCGTGGCGGGTATGTCGCTTTCAACGTATTCCTTGGCCGAAAGTATTTCCAATCTGGATGAGGCGAGACGCCTGCTGAGTGAAGGTAAATCAGCGCAATCCGCAGCATTGCTTAAGCAAGATTTTGCAATCATGGCTGGCAATGCAGAGTACGACCAACTGCTTGGAGCCGCTTTGTATCAGTCGGGGCAGAGCGGAGAAGCACTTTTTGCGTTTGAACGTGTGCTGATGGGTAATCCAGATAATGCAGATGTGCGACTGAAGGCGGCGCAAATCAGTGTTGAGCGCGGTAATCTGGAGTATGCGATCGAATTGTTGCAGCCCTTAGCTGGCCTGCAACTCAATAATGTTCAGCAGCAAACCCAAATGAAAATTCGTACGGACATCGATAAGGCCTCCGGTCGCCGTGCCTTTAATATGCGTGGTTATGTGCTGAGTGGTATCGGCAGTGATGATAACGTGACTAGCGGGCCGAATCTGGCGGAATTAATTTTGCCTAAAGATAAAGTACCTCCTCCTGGTATTTCTACGGTGACCCGTCTTGGTACTGCCAAGGCTGAGCAAGATAAAGTCGGCACGATCGAGGCCGGTATTTCAATGTCTCAAGCAGTTGGTGAGTCCACTTGGTTAACTGCCGACGGCAATATTCATCAGGGTTATAACAAGACTAGAGCTGACGTCAATGACGGTTATGGCAATCTGAATTTGGGGGTGCTGACACGGAATAATCGGGATTTTTTTGGCGGCGCGGTTCTGGGGCAAACCTACCAAGTAGCACGTGTGACCTATCGCAATTCGCTGGGGGGGCGTTTAAATTGGACGCACGCTTTTGATGACAAGCTATCAGTGACTAGCTATTTACAACAGCTCACTTTTGTTTTTCCTGACCACTCGATTGATAACACAACACGACGAATTATTGGGGCGACGCTGCAAGGAATGGTCGGCGATGATTTAGGGTTGCAGTGCGGTTTGTATGGAGGTAACGAAGTAGCGCAAGATCCAACTAAGCCGCAATTTAGTTTTCACCTAACAGGGGCAAGCCTTGGCGGAAGATGGTCTTTCAGCAAAGACGTTTCGCTTTCTGTCGCCGCTAATTATGAATCACGCACTCACGATGCTCGCGATCCCAATTATCTTAAAATTCGCGTCGACTCGTTGTTATCCGCAGGTACTGCATTGGATTACAAATTCAGCCAAAGCTGGCATTTAATACCCAGCTATTCTTACACTCGAAACACCTCGAATGCTGAGCTATATGATTTCGCTCGCCATGCCTATCTGTTGCAATTGAAATGGGATTTCGATAATGAAAAAAATTAACGCTATACCCTGCTACGCGCTTAATCGGCCAGCGCAAGGAATAAACTTTGATAGAGTATTTTTTCCATTATTAATCATGGTATTAGCGTTGTTTTCGTTTGCTCAAAACAACGCTCAAGCAGCAGAACGCGCGGGAGTAATTTTGGCGCTAACGGGTAAAGTCGAAATATTGCATGGCGTCGAGAAAAAAACGCCCGTTATTCACTCTGAACTCTATAGCGGTGACACCATTGTGACGGGGGTTGGTCAGGTGCAGATTCGTTTTGACGACGGTACCTTGCTGACGCTTTATCGCGATACTAAATTTTCGGTTGATGAATATCGTTACAGCAAAGGAAAGGGGAGCGATCGAGCGCAATTTAGTTTGGTGAATGGCGTGATGCACACACTCACCGGTGAGATCGACAAAAATAATTATTTAGTTAAAACACGTTTGGCCAATCTGGGGGTGAGGGGTACGGAATATTCAGCCCAACTTGGTGATGCACTCCATGTGAGTGTGGATCAGGGCCGTGTAGAGCTCGCTAATGCCGGTGGCTCGGTGCTCGTTGGCCCAGGGCAAAGTATCATTATCATGGGGGCGAATGCGATGCCCAAGCCTGTGATAGGCGGGAAAGTGAATTTGGGTGGAGGCCCAGGAGGAAGTGGAGGGCCGGGAGGTTCGGGCGGTCATAGTGGAGGTGGCGGCGGTGGACCCGGTGCTGGTTCGACAGGTGGGGCAGGTGGTCCGGCAGGTGGAATGGCTCCGCCGCCCCCTCCTCCCTCTGGAACGAGAGCTTTTTGATCGTGACAATAATCAAATCTGTTAACGAAATCGCAAGCTAATTGTTATGCAGTCGCAAGTGGGGATTTAGTGTTTTTCTTAACCCGCGCTTACATGGCGACTTCGAGTTGATTTCCTATGAGTGAATCGCAATCCAAGAAACCCCGCATACCAAAATTGAGCACGCTGCTCACTCGTGTTGTGCTGCCTATTGCGGTGATATCGGCGGTACTCGCCATTCAATTTGTGGATCCGCAATTTCGAGCGCGGATTCGTGAAACCGCATTCGATCAATTGCAGCTTTTGTCCCCCTTGCCCTATCGTGATGAATTACCAGTAAGAGTGGTTGCAATTGATGATAATAGTTTGGCGAATGTAGGCCAGTGGCCTTGGCCACGTACTGTGATGGCTAGCATGATTGACCGTCTGACCGAATTGGGTGCGCGAGTCATTGTGCTGGATATCGTACTTTCGGAAGCAGATCGCACTTCGCCCGAGCAAGTGGCCGCCTTTTGGCCCAAACAGCAAGCCTTAAATAACGCGTTAAAAAAACTCCCTTCGCACGACAAAATTCTGGCGCAGAGTTTTTCGCGAAGCAATGTTGCCATCGGATTCCCAATTGAGCCTGTCGCGGTCAGTTCAACGCTACCACCAGCCAAAGCGCATTTCTTGAGCTTTGGTGGAGACGCGGGTGAGTGGCTTCCACATTATGGTGGGGGTCTGGCTAGCTTGCCTGTTTTGACCGACGCAACTAAAGGGAGCGGCGCCATTTCACTGGAGCCGAGTAGTGATGGCGTGTTGCGCGCAGTGCCGCTACTGTATCAAGTTAAAGACACGCTCTATCCAGGTTTAGGGTTAGAGGCGCTTCGGCTGTTCGCGGGCATCGACAATCTTTCGCTGCAAGTTGCGGCACCAACTACTGGAAAAGTACCCGGCATCATGGGTGTTGGTTTAGGGCAAGAGGTATTTCTCCCGACCGCACCTGATGGGCGGGTGTGGTTACACTTTAGGCCGTTGGCAACAGAGCGTTATTTGTCTGCTCAAATGGTGTTAACGGGCAAAATTAACCCAGCTTTGGTAAAGGACCATATCGTATTTATTGGTTCGACCGCAAAGGGTTTAGGAGACACGATCTACAGTCCAATGGGGGAAATCATCCCCGGAATAGAAGGCCACGTTCAACTAGTAGAGCAGCTCATTACCGGCGAAATACTGTCACGGCCTACTTGGGAAAATGATTCGCTCTTGGCCACGCTTGTTGTTACTGCATTGCTGTTATGGATACTGTTGGCACGTTATCGCCCAGTGTGGTCGGTGCTGCTGACTGCGCTTCTCGTGATTGGGTTATTTACCTTATCTGTTTGGCTTTTTATTTCCAAACAGTTATTGCTTGATCCGTTTTATCCGGCCTTCGCTGTGATCTTGTTGTTCATCGTGATGGTGGTTCCTCGCTATCTGCAAACCGAGTTGGAACAACGCTGGATTCGCAATGCTTTTTCTCGTTATGTTTCTCCCAACCGTGTTAAACATTTGCAGGCGAATCCGGAGCAATTAGAGCTGGGTGCGGTGTATCGTGAATGCTCGTTTGTGATGACAGATCTGGAGGGTTTTACGCCATTGATGGAGAGGTACGCTCCAGATAAGCTATCCAGTCTAATCAACGAATATTTGGAGGGCATGATCCAAGTCGCTTTCAAACATGATGGCACTTTAGATCGCATTGTGGGGGATGCGGTGGTGGTGATGTTTTCTGCACCACTTATTCAAGAAGATCATCACGAGCGTGCCTTAGCCTGCGCACTTGAGATGGATGTATTTGCACAAGATTGTATGCGTCGCCAGCGTGAGCAAGGCGTGCCGTTTGGGCGCACGCGGATTGGTATCAATGCGGGCAATGTATTAATTGGTAACTTTGGCGGCAAAACCATGTTGGACTATCGCGCCTTGGGCGATCCAATTAATACCGCAGCACGTTTAGAAACAATCAATAAACATCTGGGTACGCGTATCTGCGTAAGCAATGCGGTTGCTTCAAAATGTAAAAACTTTATTGGTCGGCCTTCTGGTCACCTCGTTTTAAAAGGAAAAAAAGAACCGGTCACGACTTTTGAGCCGTTAACCGCGGAGCAGCTAACGCAGCCGCATATTGTGGAGTATCTTGCCGCTTATGCGCTGATGGAAGCTGAAGTGCCTGAGGCAAATGAGGCGTTTCAAAAGTTGGCAGAGAAGTATCCCAATGATCCTCTGGCTGTTTATCATGCAAAGCGATTGGCCGAGGGGGGTGTGGGTAGCACGGTCGTGATGACAGAAAAATAGATTGCGATTCGGACGTGAAATTGAGAGGAGAGTTATTTTGTCTGATACAGAAAAAGAGCTGACGCTAGAAGAGGCTTACAAGCTCATTAAGAAACTCATCACCGAACGAGACGCTAAAATTATGGCGGATATGCAGTGGGTGCAATCAAACTCGACCGGTGCTGACGTGCAAGAGAATCAGGGGAGGTGGCTGAGTGCAAAATTTATGCAACGCAATCAAGTGTTGTTTTGTGTCGGGCATATCGACAAAAGTGAATTTAAATATTCCGATATCGAGGCTTTTGTTCGTCAGCGTTTTCCCAGTTCAAACCAAGGCACGGTACTAAATGTGGCACACGCGATGTCGGAATTAGCGGGTAACACAGGCATCTTAATACGTACCCCAAAAGGCGACGGTTACATGTTAAAAGCCCCAGTCTTTGCGGTTTGCTTGCGCGGTATGCTGCGTTGCGAAGAGGGAAGTGAGATGGTTGAAAAAGTGGCAATCACTGATTTGTAATAAATAACTTTAATATTTAACGCAGTTACGCCCGCTTTCCTTTGCGCGGTAAAGGTTGGCATCGGCTGTGGCAATCAGTGATTGAGGGGTCGATTGTTCATTGCTGATCGCAAGTCCGATGGAGATCGTTATGCTTGGCAGAGCAGCCCCTTCGGCAGAAGAGATTATTTTTTTCTCAGCATTTTTTCGAATTCTCTCTGCTGCAGCAATCCCCTCATCTTGGTTGCTGTTTAATAGTAAAACCAAAAACTCCTCGCCACCGTAGCGAGTTGAAAAATCGTAGGGGCGTACGGTGTTTTTTAGTACCTCACCCATTGAGATAAGCGCTTGATCTCCGCCCAGATGTCCCTGCGAATCATTGTATTTTTTGAAGTGGTCCACGTCGATTAGCAATACACACAGGGGTTGCTCACCTTTGGTTGCTTGTTCCAGCAAACGAGGGAAAGCGTTATCGAGCCAACGCCGATTGTATAGGCGGGTTAACGCGTCCACATTGGCTTGATTCGTTAACTCCCATATCTGTGCACGATCTTGAACTATGCGTAGCGTACTGTCCCGCATCCAACGAGTGAGCAGTTTCAATAAGTTGTCAGCTACTGGGCTGGCTTCTTCAATCAGGTGTTGCAATAAATCACGCTTAATGGGAAATATCCGACAAGTTTCTTTTGCAACAACGTAAGCAGAAGGGGGCATGCCGTCTATGAGTGACATTTCTCCAACGGAAACGCCTTGGGCGAGTTCACGTATTTCAGGTGAATCTAGGGATTCAAAATGTAAGCCAAGTTTGCCAGACAGCAAAATGAAAATGCTCTCATTGTGAATGGCAGGAGAAAGCAATAAATCTCCCACGGGCAAGTCGAACGGCTCTGCATTAGCCACTACCGAATTGAGGATAGTTGCGTTCACTCCTTTGAATAGTTCGGTTTCAGCGAGTTCGGTGGCAAGTGGGTTCATTCGATTTCTTTAATAGTGGGTGGTGGATTATTGTATCTTAAGGCTTACAAGTGCCCAAAGTCCCGTCTGGCATTTTGGCATCGCAAAAATTTGCACCCTCATAAAAAACACCATTCAGATCAACACCGCTCAGATCCGCACCAGAAAAATTCGCGTTTTGTAAGTTGGCGCCATTTAATTTTGCCCCTGTCAAAATCGCATTTTTTAAATTGGCATAACGTAGATTGGCAAATCCTAAGGATGCGGCAGACAAGCTTGCCCCCTGAAGTTTTGCATTGCGGAAATTGGTATTAGTGAGTGATGCATGGTCTAAGCGCGCACCGCTCAAATTTGCCCCTTCCATGTTGGCTCGATCTAGTTTTGCATGGCTCAAGATAACGCGCTGCATGTTCGCATTGCGAAACTGAGTATTAATTGCAAAGAGATTTTGCATGTTGGCACCGATCATCGAGGCTGTGGTCAGGTCGGCTTCAGATAGTTCAGCGGCCTCAAATTCTGCGCCGTTTAGATTGGCGAACACCAAATTGGCCCCTAACAGGGTTGCACCATGAAAATTGGCATCTTGCAACGATGCTTTAGCCAGATTGGCACGTGTTAGATCTGCATACTGGAGTTGCGCATTGGTCAGAATGGCACTTTCCAGCACAGCCGAAACCATCAAGCATTTTTTGAAATTGGTGCTAAATAAGTAAGCGCCAGTCAGATCAGCATTAGCAAACTTGCAATCGGGAAATGATTCATAACGTAGGTCGCATTGAACACAGCGGCCGCTTCGTTTGAATTTGGCTACGGAATATGAATCGTCGGCATATGTAGTCTGAGTTAGCGTCAGTATGAGCGCAAACACACTGGTTAAGCCTACTCCAGTAAAGCGCTTTATTTTGCTAAACATATAGTCCATTTCTGATTTTTTTTCACATCAATAGTAAAGGAATCCAAGTGCCTGCTTTAGACGCTGTAAAGTTGTTTCTTGGCGATCCCACTTTTCTAGCGTTACATCTCCTGTGCGGAACTCGCGATAAAGCGAAGAGCTATCTAAATGGTGAAATACAGAGGCCATATTGGGGTAAGGGGCGAACCAGTCACCGTAGCGTGCACGAAGTTCTTTCATGCTTTCGATGTCTGTATTTTTACCAACGCCAAAGCGCATCGCATCATCAGTGCTGTAGGTATATTGTGGCAATCGAGGTGTGATTAACATTAAAACGGATCTTTGGTAATTACTAGCGGTTTGCTTTGAAAAGAAATACTGCAAGAAGGGAATGTCTTGCAGGAATGGCACGCCGTCACGAGCTTTGCTGGTTTCTTTTTCACTCAAGCCGCCGAGTACCAATGTTTCGCCAAAGCCCATTGAGACGTTGGCATTGACCATTACTTTTGAAACCTCCACTTTGTAGGAAAAGCCAACATACGAACTTGGGGGTTTCAAAAATGTTCGTTGTGCATCCACTGTCATTTGAATTTTTCCATCTGGCATGAAGGTCGGTGTAATCGTTAGTCGGATGCCGATCTCCTTGGAAAGTTGAACTGCACCACCACTATTCGCACCGGTGGAAACAACCGCGGCGTCAAGCGTTTCGCCGGAAAAAAACTCAGACTTCATGCCGTTGAGTGCGGCGAGCGTAGGGCGTGCCAGTACTTCATTTAGGTTTGTGTTGGCATTGGCGATATTCAATGAATAAGTTAGTGCGGGCACTGAAATTTGGCTTGTCAGCGCAGTGCTCGATGCTCCAGTAGCTGTCTGTGTCAGAGTGTCAACACCACTAGCGGTAGATAAATTCGAACCGGAAGTATTTTTGACGGAGGTGTCCCACGCGGCAGGACCGAATTGAACCTGTAGGGTATTGAGTAAATTCACACCTTTACTTGTTGAAAGCGTATCTTCGGTGTACATCAACACTACATCCACCAATACCATACGCCCGTCGCTAGTAGTTACGGGCAGGGTGGTGGGGTTGTTTGAATTGTTAAAGTTTTGCGTTTGATTCTGTTGGCCAGGCAGTGGTTGGCCGGGTTCTTGTACTTGAAATCCAAATTGTACGGGCATCAATCCACTTGAGATTTGTTTTGCATTACTACTGAGTGCATCGGTTTGTGCAGGAGTGTTTTGGCCATTGGCAATGGGCACTTTGGCTGGCGCATTTCGGTAAATGGTAGTCCAATGTTTAATACGATCCTGCGTGATCGCTAACTCATTTGCTTCAGGATTTGTTGCCTGATATTTTGCCAGCCAATTTTGTGCATCTGCTGAATGGCCAATTGATGCACTGATGATCGCCGATAGTCGAAGCACTTGCGCATCCTGAGGGTTTAATGCTCGCAAACGATCTAGGCAGGCTGCGGCGGTCACTGGGTCTTGTGCGTAATACGATGCGGCTACCATGCGGAATAAAACCTCTTGATCATCTTCGAGTGAAAGCAATACCTCGGCAAACTCACTCTGTGCTGCATGAAAATTGCGTTGCTCGAAATACAGTGTTCCTAAATAGTAGTGTGCAACCCAGTTAGAACGATCAAATTTTATCGCTAAGGTATAGCCTTGCTGAGCGAGGCTGAATTTTTGCGTATCACCGGCACGGGCCATCATGTGATAGTCAAACGCATTAAAGAATTGCAAATAAGAGTTTGACGGGTCTAGCTGCAAGGCTTTGTTGAATAGCTCGGAGGCATCGTTCAACTTTGCTTTACCGATTAATTCGAGTCCCTTGAGGGCGTTAGCTCGTGCTTCGTTATTGACGCGCTCAGGCGGTATAGCTGCCACCAACTTGGAGAAATCACGACCGAAGGCTTTCTTGTAGTCACTAGAAGAATAAGCATCCGATGCTGCACTTGCTGACATGGGCAAGGCAAAACATAAAATGATCGCGAGAGGTAACACTCGCTTGGTCAACATGAAGCGATAATTTTTTGTTTTAGTTTGACGTGAACTCGACATGTTTAAATCTCGCTTTGGGGGATTTCAAATAACTGGCCACACCTGAATGAAGTGGAATATAAATGCCCTCACTAAACATCTTGTCAGGATCAAGTTCGTTCAACTCCAAGGTAGATTGTTTTAACTCAGGAAGATTGTAAATTAGGCTATCAACAAAGCGGCGCACGGCCTCATCACTGACGTCTGAACTGGTGACTAGCATGGCACGATCTCCTACGGTAGGCACGGGGTCTGCATAGCCGCGATAAAGCCCACTGGGAATCGCTTGTCGCGACATCAGCGGATTATCTTTTAGGAGTTTTTCAATTTTT
>JBAXEJ010000058.1:0-14230 GCA_037140475.1 Gallionellaceae bacterium | reverse complement strand
GGCCCACCCCGGCGATCTGAATACGCTCGCGTTTTATCAAAACTGCCGATCACGACTTACTGATATAGGACTGTTAGTGGTCAATCTTATTGGTTTGTGTCACGGTATTAAAGGCGGCTTTGCCTATGTTGAAACGGCTTTTGAAAACAGAGCACTGATGCTACCTAAATGCAAAAGTGGTAATACGATCGCCATTGCGGTCAACGGCAGGGAGATCAATCTATCGTGCGATGAATTAAAAGAAAGATCTCGCGCGCTAGAAGCACGCACAAACCTTGCGCTCATGCCAACGTTAACTAAGCTAGAGAATGATCCTTTATGCCAGCAAGGTAGGCTGGTTCTTTAAAACTCGTACTCAAGTTGCATTCTGAAAGTATTGCTAGGCGCTGTATCGCTTGCGCGAAACAGCCATGCTGCGTTGTATTTGATTGCGTGTTTGTTACCTAGCGAGAATTTGCCAAAAACGGCGGGTCCCATGCGGTGATTTTGTTTGCTCGTATTGTCCCAGTTATCCCATTTCCCCATTTCCCCCATCCCTTGTAAGCCAAGCTCCAGAGTGGGTTGTAAGCGATATTTTGCTTGCCATTGATAGCCGAATTCGGTGGAGTAGCCACTCTCGTCCATCGTGCCAAAGGCGCGTTCAAATAGAAAGTTAGCATTCAGTTGTAGCTTGCCAATCTCCTTTTGAAACAGTGGGCCGATTTTGATTTCTTTAGGTTCACTGCTGTTATTAATCGGGGCTTCCAGTTCTAAAATAAAACCTACGTCTATGAAATACTTTCCAGTTTCAGTGAGTTGAAATTTATTTTCCCATTCAGCTAGATTGACGCTCTGATCACCATACTGTTGCTGCTTAAAATAAACTTCCGTGAACCAGTATTCATTTGCGCCATAACCTAGCCCCAAGCTAACTACCTGTCGTTGAGTGCCATCTTTTTGTTGGGCAGTGCCATATTTAAAATCGAGTTCCTTTTCACCTTGTTCTACTGTCGGTGTGTAAACGTAATCTGCGGGGCCTGCCAACGTTAGGCTTGCCTGAAGGCTCGCGATACTGAATAAAAATAGTTGTAATTTTTTTCTCATTTAAATAACTCCTTGGGTTGAGCGCGTGGGTTTGTAGGATTGTTTGGCTGCATACATGCCGGCGCTGATGACGGTTAGCGCTGTAAGATAAAAGACGATTTGCATGCCTGCCGGGCGAGCGTCATAGCCGATCAAGCTGTGGAGTAGTACGCCGAGTAGGCTGCTTTCAGGCAGTGCGTTTGAGGTGTCCCACAACGGGGCAGCTAAACTCGGAAGTAAATCTGCTTGGATTAAGAAGTGAGCGGCTTGCGAAGCCATGCCGGCAGCAAGCAACAGCACAAGAACGCTGGTGGCTGTGAAGAACCAACGCATCGGTACACGTAGCAAGCCAGCATAAATAGTGTAGCCAAGGGCAATGCCGGCCAGTAGACCGATGAGACTACCTGTCATCATCATCGAGCGATCTGTATTTTCTGAGGCGGCGATGCCATAAAGAAACAATACAGTTTCGGAGCCTTCTCGTAATACGGCGAGCCCAACAATAATCAATAAGGCAGAGCACTCACTACGGCCATCACGAATGTCGTTGCCCACACTCTTTGCATTTGCTGCGAGCGTGGCGCCGTGCGAAGACATCCAAATGTTGTGCCATGCCAACATCAGTACGGCGATGCCCAAGACAATGGAGTTAAAGATTTCTTGGCCAATGCCGCTGGCAAATGCACCAATGACATCGGTGAAGACGGCGACGATGCCAGACCCAATTAAGCCGATACTGACTCCGGCGATTAGCCAGCGACGACTATTCGCAATGCTGCGTGTAGCTGCGGCAAGAATGCCGATCAGGATCGCAGCTTCTAAAACTTCTCGAAAAACAATGATGGCGGTGCCGAACATGAAGGTTCTCCTTTATTTTGCGACGATTAAGCCCTTGGCGGTCGCTTCGTTAAACTCACCCATGAAGGGGTAGTTGCCGGCTTCAAGAGGTCCGAGGTAAATGGTTATTTTTCCATTGCCGGCAATAATTTTTTCTCGGTTCAGTGAATGGCTTTCAAATTCTTCAGGAGTGGCATCCTGGTTTTCGATGAGCAATTTGATTTTTTTGCCCGCAGGAACGGTTAATTCGGACGGGCTAAAGCGGTGGTCTTTAATGATTAGGCTGTAGTCAGCCTCCGCAGCCAACGCTACGGAAGGGAGAAGTAATGAAGCTAAAAATAGGTTTTTCATGTGAACCTTTCGTCGTTCAGTGGCCGATACGTTATGCGAATGATAATTGTTCTTATTGGCGATGTAAACAGGAATCGTTATCATTCGCAATTGCAAAGGAATTATTTTCAGGCACAATGGTGCAAACTCAAGGAGAAATAGCATGCATCAGCCTGAACACTTAAAAAATGCCGGACTTAAAACAACGTTACCGCGCCTTAAAGTCTTAAGTTTGTTTGAGTCTGCACAGAGCCGACACATGAGTGCAGAAGAAGTTTATAAGCTCTTGCATGCCGCTGGCGATGACGTGGGATTGGCAACTGTTTACCGCGTCTTGACCCAGTTCGAGCAGGCAGGCTTATTGGTTCGCCATAATTTCGAGGGTGGGAAATCTGTTTTTGAACTTAATGAAGGCAAACATCACGATCACATCGTTTGCTTGCAGTGTGGTCATGTTGAGGAGTTTTTCGACCCCGAAATTGAGGCGAGACAAGAGAAAATTGCGATTGAACGAGGTTTTTCAGTGCACGACCATTCACTTTATATCTATGCCGATTGCCTTAAAGACAGCTGCCCTTATAAAACCAAGCTCTAAAAACACAGGTTGACCCTTCTGCAAAAAAGTTTACTTTAGTAGTTGACCATAAAACTCGGGTATGATTTAATCATCACCGTTTTCAACAACTTTAAAAGGATTAGAACTATGGGACTCCCAGCTCGTGATGGTGATGGATATTTAGTAGATATGAGTGATTGGACACCTGAAATCGCAGTTGCGATGGCAGAGGTAGATGGCTATGAGATGAATGATCAAAAGTGGGAGCAGATCAACAAAGCCCGCGAATTTTTTGAAGAATTCGGCTCTGTTCCGCCAGTACGTAAATTTGCCAAGCATCTCGATGTAGATCAAAAAGAATTGTTTGATTTGTGGATGACTGGCCCGATGAAGCCAATCACAAAATATGGTGGCATGCCAAAGCCAACTGGTTGCGTTTAATCATTTGTCCTCCTAGTACGCGAAATTCAAAAAGTACTACCAGTGTGTGATGTGAGCAGCGCTATGGTGCATGCCTCATATCACACAACTCTCTGTAACCGCCCTCAGTAAAACACTTTGTAGTTAACATGCTACAGATGAGCTTACATTCCTCGTTATAATTAGCCCCGAATTAATTGACTAGTCCTCTGAAAATTTATTTGTCAGGGATTTAACCGTTTGCAAGATGGACTTTTTTGATATGACGCAACACGCCCAAACTGGAAGCTTGCCTAATTACCTCGTGAAGGAAAATGGGGGAATTTATGTTGATTTGACGCTCTTTCCTGTGGGCGGTGGATTTGAGGATTACATTGATAAATTGTTTAATGGAGGTAAGCGCTTTCGTCATGTTGATTACAAGTTATTGATGAATTTGCTGTACGACTTTGACAGCGTTTTAGATGCGCAAGGGATGAACGCGAAGGTCAAGCTGGCTGAAGATATAGCTGTTTTTTCTCCCTTGCGTAAACCCCTCTACAAAAATGTAAAAATTGATGCGCAAGGTCTGTTTGCGGAATACTTTTTTGAACCAGTTGAAATTTCGGTTATCACTGAAGAGCCTGTTTACGGCGAGCCTGATGAAGAGGGTGTTGCGCCAATTATCGGTAAAACCCGCAAAGAAGGTGTGCGTCCTGGCAAGCTTGATATTGATGAGTTTATTGCCGATATGTGGATTAAAGGTGTGCGTTTTGGCATTGATATTGATGCGGTATCAGGCGTCATTTCTCGCCGTGAAGCAGCGCGGATGAATATCGCGACTCAACTTGATCCGACTGAAGGTATGGACGCCGAGATAGTCGAAGCGAGCGAAGCCTTGCGGCGTGACGATGCGCCAAAGATTATGCCGAATGGCAAAGCCGATTTGCGTAAATTTCAAAATCGTTTTCCACAAATTGATTTAGGCGAGCGCCTATTGCAAAAAAAGCCGCGGGTTTTAGGCAAGCCGGGATACACGGTAACCGGTGAATTGATTGAGCCAGAAGTTCCAAAAGACTTAGATATTTCAGCCCTAGCCGGCCCGGGAACCCGTGTTGAACGACAAGATGGATTTGAATATATTGTTTCGCTTAGAGATGGATTTTTGTCTTTAGATATTGAAACTAATCACATTTCAGTTACCGAAAAAATCGAGAATAAAGGCGGCGTCAGCATCAAAACTACCGGAGATTTACAGCTTTCGGGTAACGAATTTATTGAACACGGTGAGGTACAGGAAGGTCGTGCGGTTGAAGGCAAAAATATGACTTTCCATGCAGACGTTTATGGAAATGTTGTTTCTCAAGGCGGATTTATTCTGTTTGAAAGTAATCTCTCTGGCGGCATTGCCAAGAGCATTGGTGGGGACATCACCGCAAATGGTCGTACCTTTAACTCCACGGTGGAAGCGTGGGATGGTCACGTGTCAATTATCTATGCCGAGAGTTGCATGATTTTCGGCGACTCTATTGAGATTGATCGTGCGGTTAATTGTGAAATTATTGGCTCAGATATTGAGATTCAGAGTGCCGAAGGATGTGGCATCGCCGGAAAGCGTGTGCGAATTCAATCCTCAGCTGCATGTCGCGGCAAGGACACCATTGTGTCAGTGCTTATCCCCGATTTATCCGCAATGGATGCGCAGATTCAGCAGGTCATGTTGATGTTGTCAGAAAGCAAAAAATCAATTTTGTCGAAGGAGCAAAATTTTAATCAAATTAAAGCCGACCCTGAAGTTGCAAGATACCTGACGCTAGTGACTAGCGTTAAGCAGGGGCTAGTCAAATTAAATGCCGCGCAAGAAAATAACTTTTATCAAATGGCAGCGAAATTTACCAAGGTCACTAACGTAGTGACTAAGCTTGAGGATGATCGTCAAGAGTTGCTGAAAAAAGTAAATGCCTTCAAGCAAGAATTAACTTATCTCATTGAGGTTCGCAATAAACAAGGTGCGAATATTTATTGCACCATTCCAGCGGTGGAGGGTGATACGCAAGTTCGCACCAAGAATTCCCCTACCGGAATTAGCCTCTTTCAGAAGATGAAGCCGGCTGATATTAAGACGGCATTGCGCGAGCAAGGTCAGACTAAAGAGCGAATTTTTCACGATGACTCCGGCAGCGTTGATTGGCATTATGAGATGCCCGTCATTGAAGTGCCGCAGGATTAAATTTTCGACATACTTAAGGCAAGCGCTTCGGCTACCTCGATACCATCGATTGCTGCGGACATAATGCCGCCCGCATAACCGGCACCTTCTCCGGCCGGATACAAACCCTTGGTATTTAAACTTTGGTAAGTCTCATCACGTTTGATACGCACAGGTGATGAGGTGCGTGTTTCCACCCCAGTCAGTACCGCATCTTTCATGGCAAAGCCTTTAATGGTCTTTTCAAAAGCGGGCAATGCTTCGCGCACCGCATTAATCACATAATCAGGCAGTACAGTGGAGAGGTCACCCAGCGTCACGCCTGGCGTATAAGACGGCAACACGCTACCTAGCTGAGTGGAAGGACGATTCGCGATGAAATCGCCAACCAGTTGCCCCGGTGCGTTGTAATTGCTACCCCCCAAAACGAATGCTCTACTTTCCCACTGCCGCTGGAACTCGATACCGGCAAGCGGTCCGCCGGGATAATCGTCAGGTGTAATGCCTACGACGATGCCGCTGTTGGCGTTGCGCTCGTTGCGTGAGTATTGGCTCATGCCATTGGTGACGACGCGGCCTTCTTCTGAGGTGGCGGCCACTACCGTACCACCAGGGCACATACAGAAGCTATATACCGAACGGCCGTTGCTTGCGTGATGTACCAGCTTGTAATCGGCAGACCCTAGTTGCGGATTGCCTGCATTGGGGCCGAAGCGGGCACGGTCGATGAGGGATTGCGGATGTTCGATACGGAAGCCGATGGAGAAGGGTTTAGCCTCTAAATACACGCCACGCTTATGCAGCATCTCAAAGGTGTCGCGCGCACTGTGACCGATGGCGAGCACAATATGTTTGGTGGCAATCTGTTCACCATTCGCCAGAGTGACGCCTTGCACTTGGCTATTCTCGATAGTGATGTCCGTCACTCGACTTTGAAAACGTACTTCACCACCTAGCGCGATGATGTTAGCACGCATCACTTCCACCATGCCCACTAAGCGGAAGGTACCGATGTGCGGTTTGCTAACGTATTCGATCTCTTCAGGTGCACCTGCCTTGATGAATTCAGCGAGTACCTTGCGACTGTAATGTTTGGGGTCTTTTACTTGGCTATACAATTTGCCATCTGAAAAGGTGCCTGCACCACCTTCACCGAACTGCACGTTAGACTCTGGGTTTAACTCATGTTTACGCCACAATCCCCAAGTGTCCTTGGTGCGTTCACGCACCTCCTTGCCTCGTTCCAAAATGATAGGGCGAAAGCCCATTTGCGCCAAAATCAATCCGGCAAATAAACCACAAGGGCCAGTGCCTATCACCACTGGCCGTTCCGTTAAGTTTTTGGAGGCTTGGGTGACAAAGTAGTAGCTTGTATCTGGCGCAACTTTTACGTGTACATCGTTTTTGAAACGGCTGAGCACTTTTTCTTCATTGGTGACGGCCACATCCAACGTGTAGATGAACAAAATGGCAGAAGGTTTGCGTGCATCGAAGCCACGTCGAAAGATGGTGAAGTCGCGTAATGCATCCACGCGAATGCCCAGGCGCTTAATAATCGCGTCGTGAATAGCGTGTTGCGGGTGGTCGAGCGGTAGCTTGATTTCAGTCAGTCTTAGCATGTCGCTATTCTACCCGATGAGAACTACGCTATCCTTGCGACCTCCTTCGAGGTAAATATGGCAAAAGACAAATCAATGGCAGAGGCAAATTTAGGGCGCTTTCATTCGCTACGACTGCAACTCTGGATTGTGATCGCACTCATCAGCTCAACCTTGGTTGGGGTGCTGAGTTTTACCTTTTATGAATTGAATTTGCGTAAGCATGACTATCTGATTTTGAATTTGACGGGGCAGATGCGAGTAACGACACGCAGCATGTTGGATCAATCTCGATATGTGGTCGCTAATCCGGCATCGACTAAAACTCAGGGCACGTTGTACGGGTTAAATTTGCAGCATCAAATTGATTTGCTGAATGAGATTGTGACTTCGCTTAGAGATAGAAAGCTTTCGCCTGAGTTGACCGGTAAAGATGAGGCAATTCAGTGCACATGGGATTTACGCTCACGCTCGCAAATGGATTTAACGGCAAATGACTGGGCAAATTTTGATGCTCAACTCAAGGTGTTTTCTGGCGCAGATCCACAGCATCGAAATTTATTAGCGGCAGCTCATTTTATTTCGCAGAACGGTGAGTCGATGGTGGCCTCTGCTGAAAGTTTGGCGAAAGCATTTCAGTCAATGATGGAAGGCAAGTTGAATGTGATTCGCATTTTTCAAGTGTTGGCCGGCGTGTTGTCTTTGTTGTTACTGGGGGTAATTGCGATTGCCACACATCGCAAAGTATTAAAGCCATTGCAAGATGCTGTTGATGGTTTTGCGCGTGTTGAGCAAGGGGTGCTAGGACATCAAGTAACGGTTTCTGTGAATAATGAAATCGGGCAATTAGTCATTGCTTTCAATTCTCTCTCCGAGCGGATGCGTGCACTCTTTCAGCTTACAGATCGCATCAATCGCGGCAAACAATTAGATGAGACACTTAATTTTGTGTTGCAGGAATTTCCTGCCTTCGTTCCTGTAGATTGGGTGTGTGTGCTGTACCCCGCTGAAGAAAATGACAATCTTCGTATTGAGCGTATGGCAGGTGTCGCCACGCCAGGGTTACGTGAGGGAATGAGTTTTGTTAGGCAGCGTAATACACTTTCCGAAGTGGCAGAAATGGGAAACCCTGTTGCGATTAATCATTTGGATCAATATGCAACATCAAATACGAGTGCGCAATTAGCTAAAGCATTGAGTGAGGCGGGATTAGGCGCAGCACTCTATATGCCACTGAACAGTGAGCGTGCGGGTGGTGTGATGGTGTTTGCTGCGCGTAGCCGTGGCGTGTACAGCGAAGGACACATCGAATTTTTAGGCAATATCGCGGCGCAGATTGGACATATTTTAGAGCGCACCATTGTGGTCGAAGGCTTGGTGGTGGCGGCTTTACAAGGCTTAGCTAAACTGGCGGAAAGCCGTGACCCTGAGACAGGTGACCACTTAGTGCGAATGGCGCTGTACTCGGTGGTGCTGGCAGAAGAGTTGGCATTGAGCGAGAAATTTTCAGGAATTATTACGTCAGCATATGTACGAAACCTACATCGTTTTGCGCCGATGCATGACATTGGAAAAGTGGGAATCAGCGATAGCATCTTGCTTAAACCCGGCCGATTAGATGAGGCTGAAAGAAAAGAAATGGAGCGGCATCCCTCAATTGGTGGCGAAGCATTAAGACGCAGCGAGGCACAAATGAATGCTTTAGGTCATTCCATATTTTCGGTGGGCATTGAGATCGCGGAGTGTCATCACGAGAAATGGGATGGCAGCGGTTATCCGGCAGGAATCGTAGGCGAGGAAATTCCACTTTCAGCCCGTATTGTTGCAGTGGCCGATGTATTTGATGCTCTTACTTCAAAGCGACCTTACAAAGATGCGTGGCCTGTTGAAAAAGCAATTTCAATTATTGATGAAGGTGCGGCAAAACACTTTGATCCCGAGGTGGTTTCCGCCTTGCATCGTAGTTTGCCGCGAGTGATGGAAATTTACGAAAAATATAAACATGTTTGATGAGGGTGGGAGCGCACAATAAAAATGGCTAAAGCAAAAACAATTTATAGCTGTACTGAATGCGGGGGTCAGTCACCCAAGTGGCAAGGGCAATGTCCGCACTGTGGTGAGTGGAATACGCTCGTCGAATCAGTGGCTGAGGCACTCCCTGCCGCTGGCAAAAATCGTTTTAGTGCGCTGGCAGCTTCGGGGAAATTACAACAGTTGGCTGAAGTTGAGGCCAGTGAGGTATCGCGCACGCCAACAGGTATTGCTGAATTTGATCGCGTGCTGGGGGGCGGTTTGGTTGAAGGTGGCGTGGTACTCATTGGTGGCGATCCCGGCATTGGCAAATCCACTTTGTTGTTGCAAGCGCTGGCTCATCTTTCACAGACAAAAAAAGTGTTGTATGTAAGCGGTGAAGAATCTGCACAGCAGATTGCGTTGCGTGCGCATCGTCTTTCGTTGGATGCGAAATCAGTTAATTTGTTACCCGAAATTCAGTTGGAGAAAATTCAAGCTACCGTGGCTCATGAGAAGCCAGACGTGGTGGTGATCGATTCGATTCAAACGGTCTACTCCGAACAGCTAACCTCGGCGCCCGGCTCGGTAGCACAGGTGCGCGAATGTGCGGCACAACTCACACGCTTGGCAAAGAGTAGTGGCGTGACGATTATTCTAGTGGGTCATGTCACGAAAGAAGGCGCGCTGGCAGGACCTCGCGTGTTAGAGCACATTGTGGATACCGTGTTGTATTTTGAGGGAGATACCCATTCCAGTTTTCGTTTAATTCGCGCCTTTAAAAATCGTTTCGGCGCAGTGAATGAGCTGGGCGTATTCGCCATGACCGAAAAAGGGCTACGAGAAGTAAGCAATCCATCAGCGTTGTTCCTTTCGCAACACAGCGCGCAAGTGGCAGGTTCGTGTGTGATGGTGACGCAAGAGGGCACGCGTCCGTTGTTGGTGGAAATTCAAGCGCTATTGGATGAGGCTCATTCGCCAAGCCCGCGCCGCTTGTCGCTGGGTTTAGAGCAAAATCGTTTGGCGATGTTGTTGGCGGTGTTACACCGTCATGCGGGTATTGCCTGTTTTGACCAAGATGTCTTCATCAACGCAGTGGGTGGGGTAAAAATCACTGAGCCGGGAGCAGATTTGGCGGTGTTACTAGCAATTGTTTCCTCATTGCGCGATAAGCCATTGCCAGAAAAAATGGTGGTGTTCGGAGAGGTGGGCTTGGCCGGCGAAATTCGTCCGGTGCAACGAGGTCAAGAGCGTTTAAAAGAAGCCGCTAAGTTGGGCTTCACGCAGGCGATTATTCCAAAAGCCAACGCACCGAAGCACAAAATTGAGGGGATGGAAATTATCGCGGTCGAACGCGTAGAGGATGCGGTCGCGAAAATGCGCTAGTCGTCGTTTATTTTTCTGGCTGAATTGGGTGTGCAGTGGTGGTAAAAAGTAGCGCATGACTTCCCCCACGAATATCGGCATGGACTGCCTCAATAAGGGGGGGATTGGTGGCTGTCGTTGCATCCCACTGAATCACAAAGTTTGCACCAGATCCTCCCTCGGTTTCTTTGCGCTCAACAAATAGTTCAAGTGTGCCCATTGCGATAACCACCGCTGGCTTTGGGAGGTATTCTTTGAGCAATTTTCCGTCCGTGCTGTAGTAGCGTGCAGACAAAATTCGAATAGGCGTTTTGAGGCTGGTGTTGCGAATGCTCACCAGCGCCGAGACGAGCGTTTTAGCTGGGGCTTTATCATTGCCGACGCGATCTCCGTGCCAGATGTGCGAATAAATCGGCAGATAGAGCGTTTGTCCTTGCGAGATTTCTCCTTCTGCAACGGCGCTTGACGTAGCGAGCAGTGCGCTAGCGAATAGTGTGAACAAACATTTTTTCATGGGAATCGGCTCCATCTAGATATGGACGCATCTTCCGATATTGTTTTCGCTTGGTCAATTAGGTTTTGTGTTGATGAATTCATGGCAAGAATAAGCTAGAAGAGTTAAAGTTAAGTCCAAAATAATTGCGGGAGTTGAGATGGGGTTTTTACTATTCGCTTTGGTGCTGTTTGCTTTCATGGTGCTGGCTTTTTATAGGGCATCAATCACAAGCTGGGTTTTGGCGACAGTGGTTTTTGTGCCGCTCATTGCGATGCAAAGTCGCATTTCCGATGCAGTCCTGCAATTCATTCTTCTTTCACTGCTGTTTGGCATCCTGATTTTTAGTATTCCTTATTTGCGCCGCGAACTAGTGAGTCGGCTAGCACTCAAATTCTTCCGCAAAATTCTTCCGCCCGTTTCACAAACTGAACAAGAAGCATTAGATGCTGGCACCGTGTGGTGGGATGGCGAGTTGTTTAGTGGTAATCCGCACTGGAGCAAATTATTAAAACTACCCAAGCCTTCATTGACTAAAGCAGAACAATCTTTTTTAGATAACGAAGTGGAAGAGTTGTGTGCGCTGATTAACGATTGGGAAGTGACTCACGTCGATCAGGATCTTTCACCCAAGACTTGGCAGTTCATCAAAGAAAAAGGCTTCTTCGGCATGATTATTCCGAAGGAGTACGGTGGTCTGCAATTTTCTGCGCAAGCGCATTCAGCGGTAGTAACCAAGGTTGCCTCGCGAAGTGGTACGGCAGCGGTCACAGTGATGGTCCCTAACTCTTTAGGCCCTGCAGAGTTATTGTTGCATTACGGCACGCAAGCGCAAAAAGATAAATATCTGCGCCGTTTAGCGAAAGGTGAAGAAGTACCCTGTTTTGCATTGACGGGCCCCTTTGCGGGTTCGGATGCGGGTTCAATTCCTGATGTGGGTGTCGTATGTCGCGGTGAATTTAACGGCCAAACCGATGTGTTGGGTGTACGCGTTACTTGGGAAAAACGCTACATCACGTTAGCACCGATTGCGACCTTGTTGGGATTGGCATTCAAGTTGTACGACCCCGAGAAATTATTGAGCGAAGAAGTTGCACGCGGCATTACGCTGGCGCTGATTCCGACCGACACAGCGGGAGTGAATGTCGGGCGACGTCACTTCCCGTTAAATTCCGCTTTTCTCAATGGCCCGACCACCGGCAAAGATGTGTTCATTCCAATGGAATTCATCATTGGTGGCGAAGAGCGTATCGGCCAAGGTTGGCGCATGTTGATGGAGTGTTTGGCGGCAGGTCGTTCTATCTCGCTGCCCGCGAGTGCAACGGGTGGCTCTAAGTTGGCAGCGCGTACCAGTGGTGCCTATGGTCGAGTGCGCAAACAGTTCCACATGCCAGTCGGCAAATTTGAGGGGGTGGAAGAGGCGCTTGCACGTATTGCTGGCAATTTATACGTGATGGATGCGGCTCGTGTTTTGACCGCCCAGGCGGTTGATCTGGGTGAAAAGCCCTCAGTGATTTCTGCCATTGTTAAATATCACTGCACCGAGCGCGGACGCTCAATTATCAACGATGCGATGGATGTGCATGGCGGCAAGGGGATCTGCATGGGGCCAGATAATTATTTGGCACGCTTCTATCAGCAAACGCCAATTGGCATAACCGTCGAGGGCGCAAACATTCTCACGCGCAGCTTAATTATTTTTGGACAAGGTGCCGTGCGCGCGCATCCCTATGTGCTGAGAGAAATTAAAGCCGCGCATGACACCGACAAAAAACGTGCCGTGTTTGATTTTGATGAAGCCCTGTTCGGGCATATCAGCTTTGCCATGAGTAATGCCGTGCGCTCTTTTGTCTTTGCACTCACCGGTGGCCGGTTGATTAGCGCGCCAAGTGTCAAACCGACTAATCGCTACTATCAATTGTTGACTCGCTACTCCGCCTCGTTCGCGATTGCTGCCGATATGGCTATGCTGATCTTGGGCGGGGGCTTGAAGCGCCGCGAAAAATTATCAGCGCGCTTGGGTGATGTATTGAGCCAGCTATATTTATGCTCCGCCGTGCTGAAAAAATTTGAAGATGACGGACGCCCTGATGCCGATTTACCTTTGCTTAATTGGGCGATGGAAGACGGGTTGTATCGTATTCAACTTGCCTTTGACGGCGTGCTACAAAACTTTCCTAATCGCATTGCAGCGCTGTTGCTACGTGTGTTGATCTTCCCATTGGGGCAATGCCGCAGGCCGCCTTCAGATCAAATTGGACACGACGTGGCGAGCTTGCTCAGCACGCCGAGTGCCTCGCGCGATCGTTTAACGTCGGGTATTTATTTGTCGAAAGATGAAACAGATGCTGTCGGAGCTTTAGAGGCGTCGTTGGCAAGTACCTTGTTGTGCGAATTTATGCAGGCGGATTTGGCCAAAGCGCATAAATCAGGGGCGATTAAATCACTGGATGAATTAAGCCAAATTGCTGAAGCTGCCGAGCAAGGTTTAATCAATGCTAAACAAGCACAGCAATTAGAACGCGACTACAAGCTGCGCCGTAAAATCATCATGGTCGATGATTTTGCTGCGGAGCAATTGGCAGCGAGCAGATAAAAAACTGAAATTCAACAAAGGGAATAACGATGAAACTTAATCTCTCTGAGTCAATTTCCGGCTCTTTGGGGCGTTGTGTTTTTCGTAGGTCGGGATT
The DNA here is from genome assembly GCA_037140475.1 of Gallionellaceae bacterium. Taxonomy (GTDB): domain Bacteria; phylum Pseudomonadota; class Gammaproteobacteria; order Burkholderiales; family Gallionellaceae; genus PALSA-1006. Next base: position 678 of record JBAXEJ010000058.1, on the reverse strand, counting down.
CATCCCGACGCTTTTACTGCGATTTACTAACCTCGTCGGGATGAATCCCGACCTACGAAAATCCAGCCACCCAATACCCCGCTGCTTGCGGCGGGGTGGTTTGTTTAATTTGTTGTGGTTAGCGAGCATGTTTGTTTTGACCGCACTCTTTAGCCACACCGCCCAAGCCGCCGAAACCCGCGCGCTCAAAATTATCGCCACTGACGCGCAAACCAAACAAACCGGCGAGGTCGCGCTCTACAATAAAAGCGTCGCCGTCATCATCGGCATTGACCAATACGCCAATCTGCCGCAAGACAAACAACTCACCTACGCCGTGAAAGATGCCAAAGGAGTGGCAGATGTACTCAAGCGCCAATACAAATTCGACAAGATCATCACCCTCTATAACAAAGAAGCCACCCGCGACCGCATTCTCGATTTGCTGACTGAAGAGCTGCCAAATCAATTAGGCGAACAAGACGCCTTATTTATTTTCTGGGCAGGGCACGGCAACCAAGAAACTTCCCGTGAAGGCGATTTGGGCTACCTCATTCCCTACGATGGTGACATCAAAAAAATCCGCACCAACGTCAGCATGATTGAAATTCGCGACACCGTTTCCAAAAAGATTCCCGCCAAACACATCTTCTACGTGATGGACGCCTGCTACTCCGGCATGTTGACCGACACCCGCTC
>JBAXEJ010000057.1:0-14787 GCA_037140475.1 Gallionellaceae bacterium | reverse complement strand
TTTTTAGCGGCTGGCTTAGCTGCTACTTTTTTAGCGGCTGGCTTTTTAGCAACAACTTTCTTCGCTACTGGCTTGGCGGCTACTTTTTTAGCGGCTGGCTTTTTAGCAACGACTTTTTTTGCTGCTGGCTTAGCGGCTACTTTTTTAGCGGCTGGTTTTTTAGCAACAACTTTCTTCGCTGCTGGCTTAGCTGCTACTTTTTTCGCAGCTGGTTTTTTTGTGCTCTTTGCTTTGGTAGGTGTGGCAGCCATTTTCATTCCTTATAAAATTAATTTGACTAAAACTTGCACTTTATTTTCGTGCAAGTTCTGCACTTCCAAACACTTTTTAATTCCCTGAAAACCCCTATTGCGCTTGGTGACGGCATTCTATGCGCGATTAAAAAAAATACGCAACATATTTGTTGCAAATTCTCAAAAAAATTACGCGAAGATTTTTTCTGCTGCGAACAATTGTTGCACTGTTTCGCGCTCACGAATCAAATGAATCTTCTCTCCATCAACCATCACTTCCGCAGCGCGAGGTCGTGTGTTGTAGTTCGAACTCATGCTCATTCCATACGCACCGGCTGACATCATGGCAAGCAAAGAACCCTGCTGCAATGAGAGCTCACGAGCATGCCCGAGAAAATCTCCCGTCTCGCAAATCGGCCCCACCACTTCGTATTTTTGCGCAGGCTCAGTGCTGCGCTGTACTGGCTGAATCGCATGGTATGCGTCGTACAAAGCCGGACGCATAAGGTCATTCATCGCCGCATCGACAATCGCAAAATGTTTCTCTTCTCCCGGCTTGAGATATTCCACCTTCGTCAACAATACGCCCGCGTTACCCACCAACACTCGCCCCGGTTCAACAATAATTTTTTCGCTACGCCCTTTAAGCGCACCCAACAATGCCTGTGCATACTCTGCAATCGAAGGTGGTGTTTCATCGTCATAGCAAATACCCAAGCCACCGCCAAGATCAAGATGCTCCAAGTGAATCCCTTCACTAGCAAGTTGATCCACTAGCGCCAGCACCTTTTCAACTGCCGCAATGAATGGGCTGGTTTCTGTCAATTGAGAACCAATGTGGCAATCCATCCCCGTCACACGCAGATGCGCCATGCTCGCCGCTTTGCGATACAAGGCAACTGCTTCAGTGTATGCCACGCCAAATTTATTTTGTTTCAAGCCGGTGGAAATATAGGGATGTGTTTTAGCGTCCACATCCGGATTCACACGCAAGCTGATCGGTGCAACTTTTCCCATGCTGCCCGCAACCGTATTTAGGCGGTCTAACTCTGCGGCCGACTCCACGTTAAAACATAAAATTCCCGCATCGAGCGCAAGGCGCATTTCCGGTTCAGTTTTTCCCACACCGGAGAACACCACCTTATTCGCAGCACCACCTGCTGCTAAAACGCGCTGCAACTCTCCGCCAGAAACAATATCGAAGCCAGCTCCTAGCCTAGCGAACACATTGAGAATCGCTAAATTAGAATTCGACTTCACCGCAAAACAAATTAAATGCTCACGCGATTTGAACGCCTCAGCAAATTGCGTGTAGGCATCAGTTAGTGCCGCACGTGAATAAACGTAGCACGGCGTGCTAAATTGCTTGGCTAGATCGCTGAGCGCCACGTCCTCGACGAACAATTTATCTTGTTGGTAATTAAAATAATGGCTCATGTCATTTTGCCTGTTCAGATTGAGTGAGTGGAGGAGGATTTTTTGGCATATACAGCGGCCCTTTGCGACCGCAGCCTTGCAGTACCAGCAGCATCAGCAACATAATGCTCGCCCAAGCGAATTTTGAATTGCGCATCATTGCGACCTTACGAAATTTTGAGCGCGAATTATAAATGGAAAGACAGTCATGACCGAAAGCGAATTTACCCAACTAGCAGATACGATTTTTGCCCGCATCGAAAACGCCCTCGACCACACTGATATCGACTGTAATTTGAATGGCGGTGTGATGGAACTAGAACTTGAAGACGGCGCAAAAATCATTATCAACCGCCACACCCCTAATCGTGAACTTTGGATCGCAGCCAAATCTGGTGGATTTCATTACCACCTAAAAGAGGGGCAGTGGGTAAACACGCGAGATGGAAGTGAGTTTTTTAGCACCTTAAGCACCCTGTGCTGCGTCACAATCTAGCCATCCATCTGCGGCAATTTCCAGTTGCTCGCATATTGAATGTGCCGCAAATACAGTCCGTCCGGCGCAAAGGTGGGTGCAGCTATTTTGCGTTGTCGCGCCAAGAGCACATCTCGCATCCACTCTGGCTTGTGCTGGCCTTTGCCTACATAAACCAAACATCCGATGATGTTACGCACCATGTGATGCAAAAATGCGTTAGCAGTCAAATCAAAAATAATGGTGTCAGCTTGCTGGTGAATATCTAACTGGACAAGATTTTTGACTGGTGACTTAGCTTGGCATTCGGCAGCACGGAACGAACTAAAATCGTGTTCACCCAACAGATATTGCGCAGCCTCTCGCATAGCTTCCACGTCTAGCGGGGCGTGATACCAACCGACTTTGCCGTGATGCACGGCACTACGAGCCGCTCGATTTATCAACACATACTGATAACTTCGAGCTTGGGCTGAAAAGCGCGCATGAAACGCCTCTGGCACCACCTCCCCCCATAACACGGCAATACTAGCTGGTAGATGGGCATTCACCCCACGCACCCATGCGCTAAGTGGACGTATCACGTCGGTGTCAAAATGAACGACTTGTTCTAGCGCATGTACACCCGTGTCCGTACGGCCTGCAGCAATGATAGAAATTTTCTCAGAAGCAATCTGACTGATGGCGTGTTGTAAATTATCTTGCACGGTGCGTCCGTCGGCCTGGCTTTGCCATCCGCAAAATTCGCTGCCATCGTATTCCACCCCTAAAGCAATTCTCATCACCATACTCCCAGTAACAAAGCCCCACTAAACACTATTAGTGCGATATCCATCCTGCTCCTAGGCTGAGTTGATATCACAATGCTCGACACATTGTTATGCGTGGCTGCCAATGCATTTCGAATGGCGCCTTGCCAATCCACCGCCGTATCACGCATGGCAGTTTCAGCGTAGTGCAATGTTAGTGCCAGCCTCACCGCAATTTTTTCTCGTGATATGCCAAAGAAGCGTAATGGGTAGATGAGTGAGTAAATGCCACCAATAAGCTGCTCCCTCGACAACAGCGTTAGCAAAATAGATAAGCCTGCTAGCACGCTCAGCAAACGCCCCAATTGCATCAAACCATCTTCAAGACCATCAATTGTTGGGCTTGGCGTATTCGACAAGGACCATAGGGGAACGCCCGGCGTCAAGAAGGCATAGATAACAAATAGCGAAAGGAATATCCAACGAGTGCGTCGCAAAAGTTTAAAGAGGCGCTGATCATGTAATTGATACGCGAGGAGGAGCAAGGCTACGGTCACGACCGATAAAACTAGCGCAGATAATTTCTGCACTGCAATTGCCCCACACATCCACACAATCAATTGAGTGACCGGTAGCGGCGACAGATTATTGAAAATTTTATGTTTAGTCATCGCACCAATAAAAAAACGGCAGCCGAATTGCTGGCTGCCGATTTTTGGATTTTAAAATGTCTTACAAAAGTTGCTTTAGTAATGACTCTGCTGTTTCACGTTGCTGCTCATCACCATCACGCACAACTTCTTCCAATATCTCTCTGGCTCCGTCTTGATCGCCCATTTCTTGATAAGCTTTGGCCAAGTCGAGTTTAGTTGCAACTTCTTGCCACTGCTCCCCCTTAGCTTCACTGCTTGCGGTTGTTGAATCAACAACCGCTGGCTCATCCAAATTCAAACTAATTTCGCTCAAACCAATATCCATCGCGGCAGGTTTAATCGCCTCTGCAGATTTTGTCTCAGTCGGAATATCAAGCGTAAACGCCATACCCTGATCAACATCAGCAACAGGTGCAGATTCGACTGCTGCTGGTTTAGCGGCATGACTTGAGGTCACGTCAAAGACCAAATCATCTAAGCTCATCGCTGGAGACTTTTCTTCGCTCACACTTGATGCATCTGCTGGAGCAGTGCTATCCAACGCGCTGAGATCAAAGTCCATTGCTGGCATATCGAGCTTAGGCTGCTCAGGAACAACATTAGTAACTAGTGGAGCAACGGTAAGATCAAAGTCCATCGTTGCAACGTCAGCCTGAGGCTCTTCTTCTACTGCAGCCTGAATACCTGGATGTGTGCCGGTAATATCAAAATCCATTGGTGCATCTTGAGCCGCACGCAACTCAGTAGCAGTCATAATAACGGTGCTTTCACCATTGTTAGACTCTGGCTCAACACTACCAATATCCATCACAGCTGGAGCAGCCGTTGCAGCATCGCCGAAGCCCAAATCAAAATCTACTGCCTGAGAGTTGCTGTCGGTCGCATCCGCCACGCCAGCAGACTGTTCGCCAGTTCCGCCATACATGGCATTATTTGGCTCCAGTGCGCGGCCCATCTCTGCTGCTTTTTCCCATGCGACCGCATCACTCGACTCTTTAACCTCAAGTGCGTAAACGTAAAATGATTTGGTATCTTTACGGTTTGCGTAGATAGACAACAATTTCAATTTAACCGGATTATTCGAAGGATCTTTTTTCAATGCCTCCTTCAACACTTCTTCTGCTTGAGCATCTCGGCCAAAATTTAAAAATAAATCTGCTTCACCGATGGGGTCGACCTCTTCGGCATCACCTATCGTTGCAGCAGGTGCATCACCGGCACTGGTAAAGTCGCCAGTTTCAGGAGAGGGGGCAATCGGAGCTGCAATGCGACTTGACGCGCTACCAATATCTTCAGTGCTCGAAGCAGCTACAGGCTTCTCTCCTTTTTTACCTCTCAAGCGCATAAAAGCTAGCGCGCCAATACCCAACAACGCAGCAGCCCCACCTCCGAGATAAATTGGACTAGCTAATATATCGTCCATCATCGAAGGTGGTGGTGCCACAACTTTAGGGGCAATCGCCTTTGGTTTAGGTTTTGCAGCAACAACTTCACTCGCAGCGGCAACAGATGAAGCTGGCATTACAGAGGAGGCAACCAACGGCAACGCACTTGCTGGCGCAGAAGCGGCGCCTGATTTGCCTTGCTCAGCTTGCGTAGCCGCAGCCTGATTTTTCAACTCAACCAAACGCTGCATATCTTTAACGCTCTTTTCGAGCATCGCCGTACGCTGTTCAGCCTCTTTTAATGCTTTGGCTTTCGCAATAGCCTCTTCACCTTTGGCCATCGCTTTGTCCGCAGCAGACTTTTCTTTACTACCGGCCACTGTTTTATCGCTAGCGGCTTCGCCTTTTGATAATTTCAAAACTTCTTTTGCTGGCTCTTTTGCTTCAGGCGCTTTATCGGTAAGCGTAGTACTGATTTTTCCTGCCACTTCTTGCTTAGCTCTTTGCTCTTTAACTGACCCTGTCGCAGCAGCGAGTTTTTGGCGATAAACATTCCAATCTGTTACCTGAGCACGTACTTCGTTTGCAGCTTCTGCTTGCTGCAAAGCGGCCAACGCCTCTGCTTCTGGCATGCGTAATATTTTGCCGGTACTCAGACGGTTCATATTTTTGCCTTCAAATGCTTCGGCATTGGCACGATAAAGCGCAACCAACATACGCTCCAAGCTCACATCAACCGCTTTTGTTGCCGTTGCAATTTTGCCTAAGGTGTCACCTCGCTTCACTGTGACAGAAGCTGCACTTGCTGGCGTTGTTTCAATTTTTGATTTGACAGGTGCAACGACTGCTTTCACCTCTTCTTTGACTGGAGCTGGTGTCGGGGCGGGCTCAGTAACTGGCGCAGGTGCGGGTGTTGCTTCGGCTGCAGCTTGAGTTGATTCTGCCGCTACCGGCTGTACTGCTTCAGGCGTTACTACAGGAGCAACTTCGGCAGCAGGCGCAACTGGTTGTGACGCCACCTCTGCTTGAGGAGCAACCACAACAACGGGTGGCACAACGACAGGTTCAACCGGTTTAACTGCAACGGCTTGCTCTGCAATAAAACCTGGAGGGTCTAACAGAAAAGTATATTCGCGTAACAAGCGTCCAGAAGACCAACCCAGTTCAATCAATAAGCTCACAAATGGCTCATTGATAGGTTGCGTAGAACTTGCCTTAATATAAGCGTCACCATTAGCGCGAGATTCAACACTGAATTTTAGTTTAGGCAAGCCATAAGGGAAGTCGATGCCAGCACCTTTGAATGCTTCTGGCGAAGCCAAGCGCGCATTGAGGGTCGACTTGTCAGTAGCTTCAACAGCCACTAATTCAATTTCAGCAACGAGTGGTTGTCCTAGTGCAGAAGTTACGTTAATTCCGCCAAAACCCACGGCATAAGTGGTACTAGACCATGCCAAACAGACAAAATATCCAAACGCTTTCAGAAATGATTTCCTCACGCTGCCACCCCTTTTATATTCAATACAATATTCAGATTAACATCATGGAGTTAGTGAGGCAAGCTCACCTTCCCTTTAAATTCATACGGTAACCGACAATTTCGAATTTAAATTATCAGCCGCCCGCTTACTTATCTAACAAAATACGCAACATACGACGTAGTGGCTCAGCGGCTCCCCAGAGCAACTGATCACCGCAAACAAAAGCGCTTAAATACTCAGATCCCAACTCCATCTTACGTACGCGACCCACTGCAATATCGAGCTTTCCTGTCACCGCAACAGGTGTTAATTCTTTCACGGACAGCTCGCGCTGATTAGGCACAAACTTAACCCACGGGTTACCGCCTTTGATCAGCGATTCAATTTCATTGAGCGGCACATCCCGTTTCAGCTTAATGGTAAGTGCCAAGCTGTGGCAACGCATCGCACCGATGCGAACACACAAACCATCCACCGGAATGCGCGTCGTGGTACCCAAAATTTTATTAACTTCAGCCTGCCCCTTCCACTCTTCTTTAGATTGGCCATTCTCTAATTGCTTATCGATCCAGGGAATCAAACTCCCCGCCAAAGGCGCACCAAAATTTGCAGTAGGCATATCGTCCGAACGAAGTGTTTCTGCTACACGACGGTCGATTTCTAAAATCGCTGATTTAGGATCCGCCAACAAATCAGCAACCGACGCATTCACTACGCCCATCTGATTGAGTAACTCGCGCATATTCTGCGCACCCGCACCCGATGCCGCCTGATAAGTCATGGAAGAAACCCATTCCACCAAGCCTGCATGGAACAAACCGCCCAGCCCCATCAACAAAATGCTGTTAGTGCAGTTGCCGCCGATGAAACTCTTGCCGCCGTTAGCCAAAGATTTTTTTATCAAATCCAAATTCACGGGATCAAGAATAATGACGGCATCTTTTTCCATACGCAAAGTGGAAGCCGCATCTATCCAATAACCATTCCAACCTGCCGCACGTAACTTAGGAAATACCTCAGTCGTGTAATCGCCACCTTGGCAAGAAATGATGACATCCATGGTTTGCAACTCAGCCAAGTTGGACGCATCTTTTAATGGCACACCACGGCCTTCAGCCGGCGCTTCGCCACCCACATTAGAAGTAGTAAAAAACACCGCATCGATCAGATCAAAATCTTTCTCTTCACGCATCCGCTGCATGAGCACCGAACCCACCATCCCGCGCCAACCTATCAACCCGACTTTCATATTCAACCCTTAAGATTAAAGCGCTTTAACTACCGCGTCGCCCATCGCTGCACAGCCAACTTTCTGCGTGCCCGCTTCATAAATATCGCCAGTACGCAGGCCTTGCTGCAACACTTTGCGCACAGCGCCTTCGATACGTTGCGCATTCGCTTCGTCGTTAAAGGTGTAACGCAACATCATCGCCACCGACAGGATGGTCGCCAACGGATTGGCGATGTCCTTGCCTGCGATGTCGGGCGCAGAACCGTGACTAGGCTCATACAGACCTTTGTTATTCTGATCCAGCGAAGCCGAAGGCAGCATGCCGATGGAACCCGTCAGCATCGACGCCTCATCCGACAGGATGTCGCCGAAGATGTTGCCGGTGACCACCACATCGAACTGCTTAGGTGCGCGCACCAATTGCATCGCAGCGTTGTCCACCAACATGTGAGTCAATGCGACCTCAGGATATTCTTTGGAGAGTTCGGTCATCACCATACGCCATAGCTCAGTCGTCTCCAGCACGTTGGCCTTATCAACTGAACAGAGCTTTTTTTTGCGCTTCATCGCGATACTGAAAGCGACGCGACCGATGCGGATGATCTCCGACTCGGAGTAACGCATGGTGTTAACACCTTCGCGCTCGCCGTTCGGCAATGTCGTGATACCGCGTGGCTGACCGAAATACACGTCACCGGTAAGTTCGCGCACGATCATGATGTCGAGACCGGAAACGACTTCAGGCTTCAGTGTGGAAGCGTTTGCCAGTTCTGGGTACAGCAACGCAGGACGCAGATTGGCGAACAGATTGAGTTCCTTGCGGATGCGCAGCAAGCCGCGCTCTGGACGCATCGGACGCGGCAAGGTGTCGTATTGATAACCACCAACTGCGCCCAGCAAAACAGCATCAGATTCTTTGGCTAATTTTTCGGTAGCAGCAGGGAAAGGATCACCTGCTGCGTCGTAACCGGCACCCCCGATATGCGCGTATTCCAATTCAATTTTCAAACCATCACTGCGTAATGCATCTAACACTTTGGCCGCTTGCGCAACGATTTCGGTACCAATGCCATCACCTGGCAACACTGCGATTTTCATTTATCTATCATCCTTAAAGAGTCAAAATCTTTTCCACAGATTACACAGATTCAAATAATTGACGTTTTTAATCTGCGTTTATCTGGGCAATCTGCGGATAAACTATATTTATGCAAACAACCAAGGTTGCGCTACGCGATGTTTAGCTTCAAACGCTTTGATGTCTGCGACGTGCGCCAGTGTCAGACCAATATCATCCAGCCCATTCAACAAACAATGCTTGCGGTGCGCATCCACTTCAAATTTATAAACTGTGCCGTCGGGCGCAGTAATGCTTTGCTGCTCCAAATCGATTTTCAATTTGCAGCCCACATTCGCCTCAACCGCTTTAAACAAGACGTCCACTTTTGCCGCATCGAGCTTGATTGGCAACAAGCCGTTCTTGAAACAGTTGTTAAAAAAGATGTCAGCAAAGCTTGGCGCGATGATGACGCGGAAGCCAAAATCTTCTAGCGCCCACGGCGCATGTTCACGCGACGAACCGCAGCCAAAATTCTCACGCGCCAATAAGATTTGTGCGCCTTGATAGCGCGCTTGATTCAACACAAAGTCCGGATTAATCGCACGCTTGCTGTTATCCATGCCCGGCTCGCCGCGATCAAGATAACGCCACTCATCAAACGCATTCGGGCCAAAACCAGAACGCTTAATCGACTTCAAGAATTGCTTCGGAATAATCGCATCGGTATCCACGTTGGCTCTATCCAACGGCGCCACCAAACCATCGCGCAGGGTAAATTTTTCCATTATTTCCACTCCCTCACATCGACAAAGTGTCCAGCAATCGCTGCTGCCGCTGCCATCTCTGGACTCACCAAATGGGTACGCCCACCCTGCCCTTGGCGGCCTTCAAAATTACGATTCGAAGTTGATGCGCAACGCTCACCTGCAGCCAATTTGTCATCATTCATCGCCAAACACATTGAGCAACCGGGATCGCGCCACTCAAAACCGGCCTCGATAAATATTTTATCCAAGCCTTCTTCCTCAGCCTGAGCCTTCACCAAACCAGAGCCAGGAACAACCATCGCCAGCTTCACGTTCGCGGCCACTTTTTTACCCTTGGCAACCGCTGCGGCTACCCGCATATCTTCGATACGCCCATTGGTGCAAGAGCCAATAAACACCTTATCGATTTGAATTTCGCTGATGGGTGTATTCGCCTTCAAGCCCATGTATTGCAAAGCGCGTTCAGTATCACCACGTCTTGCAGCATCAGTCATCTTTGCGGGGTCAGGAACATTGCCATCTATCGGCAACACCATCTCGGGTGAAGTTCCCCAAGTGACCTGCGGCTTAATCAAGCTGGCATCCAGCTCGACCATCGCATGGAACATCGCATCTTCATCACTACGCAAGGTGTACCAATGCGCCATCGCCTTATCCCACTGCTCACCTTTTGGTGCAAAAGGGCGGCCTTTCACATATTCAACCGTTTTTTCATCCACGCCCACCATGCCGGCACGCGCGCCCGCCTCAATCGCCATGTTGCACAGGGTCATGCGGCCTTCCATACTCAGATCGCGAATCGCACCACCTGCAAATTCAATTGCGAAACCCGTACCTCCAGCGGTACCAATTTTCCCTATCACTGCAAGCGCAATGTCTTTAGCCGTCACGCCTTTGCTCAACTTGCCATTCACCTGCACTAGCATTGCCTTAGATTTTTTTGCCACGAGGCACTGTGTTGCCATCACATGCTCAACTTCGGAAGTTCCAATGCCGTGCGCCAACGCGCCAAATGCGCCGTGCGTGCTGGTGTGCGAATCGCCGCATACCACCGTCATGCCGGGTAAGGTCACGCCCTGCTCCGGCCCCATCACATGCACCACTCCTTGACGGATGTCATTCATCTTGAATTCGATGATGCCGAACTCAGCGCAGTTCGCATCTAGCGTTTCCACTTGCAAACGCGAGATGGGGTCAGCGATGCCACTGCTACGCTTGGTGGTGGGTACGTTGTGATCCGGCACGGCAATCATCGAGTCGCTACGCCAAGGTTTGCGCTGCGCCAATTTCAGGCCTTCGAACGCCTGCGGGCTGGTCACTTCGTGCACCAGATGGCGGTCGATGTAGATTAAAGAAGTGCCATCCGGCTCAGTGCGAACCAAATGACTATTCCAAAGTTTGTCGTAAAGTGTTTGTGGATTCATGATTAATTACCTTCGCGGGGTTGCGGATTATGCCACAGGCAATGGCTTTCGCGCCAAGGCTCAGTGGGCTGCCACAGATGGATTATTTAATTTAACTAACGCGTATTCCAAGCTATCCGAAAGCGCACGCCAACTCGCATCAATGATGTTGGTGCTGGCCCCTACCGTTGTCCACACATGGCCGCCACCTTGAAAAGTAATCAGTACACGGATCAACGCGGAAGTGCCGTTGCCGCTATCTAAAATACGTACTTTGTAGTCGATGAGGCGCACAGTTTTTAGCACAGGGTATTCAGCCGAGAGCGCGCTGCGCAAGGCAGTGGAAAGCGAATTAACCGGGCCATTGCCCTCGGCTGCAACAAACTTCACTTCGCCATTTACCTTCACTTTAACGGTGGCTTCAGACAACAGTCCACGGCTTTGACGGCGTTCGGTAATTACAAAATAGTCAATTAATTCAAATGGTTGAAAATAATCCGCACGCAGGCGGTGCAGCATCAATTCCACGCTCGCATCAGCAGCCTCAAAGGTAAATCCTTCGTGCTCCAGATGTTTGATGTGATTCAGTACGCGCTGCGCATCTTCGTTATTCAGATCAATGCCCAACGCTTTCGCATGAAATTGAATATTGCCGCGCCCCGACAACTCTGAAACCACGGAACGCATTTCGTTACCCACCAAGGCGGGGTCGATATGTTGATAGGTGTCACTGGCTTTTAAGATCGCCGCGACATGAATGCCGCCCTTGTGGGCAAAGGCACTATGACCGATGTAAGGCGCGTGGTTGTAGTGTTTGAGGTTGACTACTTCAGCGACAAAATGCGCCAGCGAAGTAAGCTCGCGCAATTGTTCTGGCGACACCACGGGGCGATTCATTTTCAACTGCAAACCGGGGATGATAGTGGTCAAGTTAGCATTGCCGACGCGCTCGCCGTAACCGTTGATAGTGCCCTGCACTTGTGTGCAACCGCCGCGCACAGCAGCCATTGAATTGGCCACGCCGCAACCGCTATCGTTATGGCAATGCACACCCAACGGGGTGCGAATATGTTGGCTAACTTCGCGCACGATTTCTTCAACTTCCCACGGCAATTTGCCGCCATTGGTTTCGCACAGCACGAGCCAATCTGCACCCGCATCTGCTGCGGCTTTTAAAGAAGCTAGCGCATAGTCACGATTGGCGATGAAGCCATCAAAAAAATGTTCGGCATCGAACATCACTTCGCGCCCTTTCGACTTCATGTAGGCGACGCTGTCGCGAATCATCGCGAGGTTTTCTTCCAGCGTGGCGGAGAGCACCGTTTTAACGTGATAGTCGGAACTCTTGCCCACCATTGTTACGACTGGCGTGGCGGCATCGAGTAGCGCTTTTAGATTGGTGTCTTGCTCACATTGCAGAGACTTTTGCCTTGTGCGGCCAAAAGCAGCGAGCTTGGCTATGCCTAAATCCAACTTGGCTGCGCGTGCAAAAAATTCTGCATCTTTAGGATTGGAACCCGGCCAGCCGCCTTCGATGTAATGAAAACCGAAATCCGCTAACCGCTTGGCAATGGCGAGTTTGTCGTCCACTGACAGCGAAATATCTTCGCGTTGCGTGCCATCGCGTAACGTAGTGTCGTATAAAAAAACCTGGCTCATTAGCATTCATCCCTTTGGTAGAACTTGAAGTTTAGCATTTTCAATCAACGAATTTTCTTAAGCGCACAATGATCAGCAAACCTAGCAAGGCCATCAGCGCGCTCAACGTATAAAGATAAGAAGCGCCCCAGTGCTGCCAAATCGGACCACTTGCCAGCCCACCCAACACGCCACCCGCGCCGTAGGTCACACTACCAAACAGCGCCTGCCCTTTTGACTGATGCCGTCCCTGAAAAAACTGATGCACCAACCCAACCGACGCCGCGTGATACGCGCCGAAGGTGAGCGCGTGCAACACTTGCGCGGCCAGTAGCAGCGCAATGTAGTCCACCGTCCAAGCAATCAACATGAAGCGCAACACCGCCGCGCTAAAGCTAATTAATAAGATGCGCGTAAAGCCGAAACGCTTGACCAAGGCTGGCATCAAGAAAAACACGCCGATCTCGCAAATCACCCCAAGCGCCCACAGTCCGCCTACGGCACTTTTAGCGTAGCCATGATCGACCAGATAAATAGAATAGAAAGTGTAATAAGGCCCGTGCGCGACCGACATCAAAAAACACGCGCCGAATAGCGCCAAGACGGCAGGTTGCAACACGAGTTGCTTGATGGATTGTGCATCGGTGTGATGCGCCAACACTTCGGTCTTCGGTATCTGCCGCGAGAAGATCAAAATCCCGACTTCGCACACCAATCCCGCCCATAGCAACCAAGCTATCTCAATATAATCAAAGGCATAACCAAGCCCCACCACCGCCACGATAAAGCCAATGGAACCCCAAGAACGAATGCGTCCGTAGTGCGCGGTATTTTTGCCGAGATAGGTCATGGTGGTCGCTTCCACCAAGGGCATTGAGGCGCTCCAGAAGAAGGCCATCAACATCAACACCAAAAACATGCCCCAGAAGCTGGTAGTGAAGAAAACGCCCAAATAAAACAAAGCGCTCAGCGTTGCAGCGATTTGCACAACCAACAGCCTTTTCCCCGTATGGTCCGCGAGCCATCCCCAAATGGTCGGCGCAACCATGCGCATCACTGGCTGAATCGATAACAGAATAGAAATTTCAATCGCGTCGAAATGAATAGATTTGAGATACAAGCTCCAATAGGGCGCGAACATGCCAATGAAGGCATAGTAAAAAAAGTAAAAGCCGGCGATGCGCCAGTAGTAATTTTTATGTGTAGTCACGGGTCAGTTTCAGGAAATGTACGACACTTATCAAACCGTCCGTCATGCCCGCGCAGGCGGGTATCCAGTGGCGCGCAAAGTGCGCCGTTTTTGTTTTAGCTAGATTCCGTGTCAAGCACGGAATGACAGCAGTGTTGCTGCTTACATACAACATCTCACAACACCAAATAATAACCACTGCTACGCCCCCCTTTGCCGGCGGGTTGCAAGCAACTCTTATCGACCATATCCGCCAACTCACGGTACGCAGTGGCACGGCTGGTCTTAGCTAAGCTCATATATTTTCGGGTATTGATTCCCCCCTCGAACCCATCCACACCGGCATCCAGCAAACGGTTAAGCACCTTGCGTTGACGCTCGTTCAGATGAGTTGCCTGATGTCGCAACCAGAAGCGCGCCTTATTCAAAGTGTGCGCCACCGTTTGCTCAGCTGCGGTGGCCGAGGCTTCGACCTGCACCAAAAACCATGCGAGCCATTCCGTCACATCCATGCCGCCGCGTTGCGTTTGTTCCAATATGCGGCAATAGCCTTCCCGTTCGCACAGCATCTGCGCAGACAAGCTGAACAAGCGCATGGGCAGATGCTCGTCCTGCGATAGTGCCATATCACCGATGGCACGAGCCAAACGTCCATTACCATCCTCGAAGGGATGCAAAGTCACAAACCAGAAATGAGAAAGCCCGGCACGGATGAGACCATCGAATCCATCAGGCGGCGCATTAAACCAACTCAAGAACGCATCCAACTCGGCTTCTAACGCAGCTCGTGACGGCGCTTCAAAATGCACCTTCTCTTGCCCGACCGCACCGGACACCACTTGCATAGGCTCATCACCGCGCAACTTGCCCACCTGTATCTCGTGCAAACCGGAAAAGCCTGCTGGGAAAAGCGCTGCCTGCCACGCGCACAAACGTTTCACCGTCAACGCCTGCTCATGGCCGCGCGTCGCGTCCAACAACACAGAGATCAAGCCGTCCACCGCGCGTGGCGGAGTGGGCAACCCCGCTGTCGGCAACCCCAAATGGCGCGCCACCGACGAGCGAACAGAGGCTAAATCCAACTGTTCGCCCTCGATAGCGCTGGTG
>JBAXEJ010000056.1:0-15277 GCA_037140475.1 Gallionellaceae bacterium | reverse complement strand
GTGGTCGTACTGTCGGCGCAGGTGTGGTTGCTAAGATCGTTGAGTAATTGTTGTTGACTCTGGCGGAGCGATTAAAAGTCGCTCCGCCGTTGTTGTTTGTAAGGTTAATAGGCCAGTAGCTCAATTGGTAGAGTATCGGTCTCCAAAACCGAGGGTTGGGGGTTCGAGACCCTCCTGGCCTGCCAGTAAGTAAGTAGAAATGGACGTTTTGTACATGGCTAACAAGATTAAATTAGTGATTGCCTTCCTGCTTGTAGTGGCGGGCGTGTACGGCTTCTATGCGTTGCACGAAAGTGCTGCGGTGTTGCGCATTTTGTCAGTGTTGCTGAGTGTATTGGCTGCTGCTGGTGTGTTCTGGACAACGGATTCGGGTAAGCGTTTGTTTGCTTTTTCTCGTGATTCGGTGGCCGAGGCTAAGCGAGTGGCATGGCCAACACGGAAAGAAACATTGCAAACCACAGGCGTGGTTGTCTTGTTCGCGGTGGTAATGGCGTTGTTTTTGTGGGCAGTAGATGCAAGTCTGTTGCTAGTGGTTAATAAACTGATGGGTCGGGGTGAATGATGTCCAAGCGTTGGTATGTTGTACATACGTACTCCCAGTTTGAAAAAAGTGTGCAGCGTGCGCTGCTAGAGCGCATTGCACGTGAGGGCATGGCAGATTTGTTTGGTCAGATCTTGGTGCCTGTAGAGGAAGTGGTGGAGTTGAAGTCGGGTCAGAAGAGCATTAGTGAGCGCAAATTCTTCCCGGGTTATGTTCTTGTTGAGATGGACATGACTGACGAGAGCTGGCACTTGGTGAAAGATACGCCGAAAGTAACCGGTTTCTTGGGTGGTTCAGCAATGAAGCCAACGCCAATTTCGCAAAAAGAAGTTGATAACATCATGCAGCAGATGCAGGCAGGGGTTGAGAAGCCGCGTCCTAAGGTGTTGTTTGAGGTGGGTGAGGCGGTTCGCGTTAAAGAAGGTCCGTTCACTGACTTTCATGGCACGGTGGAAGATGTTAATTACGACAAGAGCAAGTTGCGTGTTGCGGTAACCATCTTCGGTCGCTCGACGCCGGTTGAACTAAGTTTTGGTCAGGTTGAAAAATCCTGATTTAAGTGGTTGGTTGTTGTGTTGGTAATTGTGTTTAACGGGGAGTGTGTCGAAGCAAGTTTGATGCACGTTTAACCCACTGAAAAGGAGTAGTTTCGTGGCAAAGAAAATCATTGGCTTTATCAAGCTACAAGTGCCTGCGGGCAAAGCAAATCCAAGTCCTCCAATCGGCCCTGCGCTCGGTCAGCGTGGTCTGAATATCATGGAATTCTGTAAGGCGTTTAACGCTCAAACTCAAGGCATGGAGCCTGGTTTGCCAATTCCAGTGGTGATCACTGCATTCGCGGACAAGAGCTTCACCTTTGTGATGAAGACTCCTCCGGCAACGATTCTGATCAAGAAAGCGGCAGGAATTCAAAAGGGAAGTAAAACTCCTCATACCGACAAAGTTGGTAAATTAACTCGCAAGCAAGCTGAAGATATCGCTAAAGCTAAGCAGCCAGATCTGACTGCGGGCGATTTGGATGCGGCTGTTCGCACAATTGCTGGTAGCGCTCGTAGCATGGGCATCACAGTAGAAGGAGTGATCTAACATGGCACTATCTAAGCGTTATAAGGCACTCGCTGCCAAGGTTGATCGTAATAAGTTGTATGCTTTAGACGAAGCTTTGGCTTTGGTTAAAGAGACTGCAAAAGCAAAATTCGATGAGTCTATCGACGTGGCAGTGAATCTCGGCATTGATGCCAAGAAGTCTGACCAGTTGGTGCGTGGCTCTGTTGTATTGCCAAAAGGCACGGGTAAAACAATGCGTGTAGCGGTATTTGCGCAAGGTGCTAAAGCTGAAGAGGCTAAAGCGGCTGGTGCGGATATCGTTGGTTTTGATGACCTCGCTGAGAGCATCAAGGCTGGCAAGATGGATTTCGACGTCGTTATTGCTTCGCCTGATGCAATGCGTATCGTGGGTCAGCTCGGCCAGATTCTTGGTCCGCGTGGTTTGATGCCTAACCCTAAAGTGGGTACGGTGTCAGCTGATGTGGCTGGTGCAGTGCGTAATGCCAAGGCTGGTCAAGTTCAGTACCGTACTGACAAGAACGGGATCGTGCAGTGCACGATTGGTCGCGCATCATTCGCACCAGAGGCCTTGCGTGAAAACTTGCTCGCATTGGTTGATGCTTTGAATAAAGCTAAGCCAGCTGCTTCTAAAGGTGTTTACCTGAAGAAAGTGGCGATCTCTAGCACCATGGGTGTTGGTATTCGCGTCGAGCAGGCAAGTTTGGCTGTATAAATTCTTTCGGCGGGGCTTGCAAGGGCCTTGCTGATTGGACATTGGACTGCTGGTAGTAATGGCAGATTATCCAAGACCGTAGGTATCGGCATAATTTTTTAATATGTTGATTTAATTGACAAATTATTATTTGTTGACCCACGTAGATGGTGTGCCCGTGAGCAGGAATGTTCGAACGAAATTGTTCAATTCCCTGTCTTGAGGACGCGGTTGTTAATAGAGAGATGCTCGGTTAGATCTCGATTGAAGATGGAGGAAGGCTTTGAGTCTTAATCTGCAAGAAAAGCAAGCGGTAGTAGCTGAAGTGGGTGCGCAAGTCGCTCTAGCTCAAACTATCGTGCTAGCTGAGTACCGTGGTATCGCGGTAAGCGATATTACTAAGTTGCGCGCAAATGCGCGTAGCTCTGGCGTCTACTTACATGTGTTGAAAAACACGTTGGCAAGACGTGCGGTGCAAGGCACATCTTTCGAGGCATTGGCGGACAAGATGGTAGGTCCGTTGGTTTATAGCATCAGTGCTGATGCTGTAGCGGCTGCGAAAATTATGCACGAGTTTGCTAAGACGAACGATAAGTTGGTGATTAAAGCGGGTATGTACAACGGCAAGGCTATGGATGTGGCGGCAGTTAATGCGCTGGCAACTGTACCAAGCAAAGAAGTGCTGTTGGCACAGTTGTTGGGCCTGTTGCAAAATCCTGTATCGAGCTTGGCGCGCGTACTTTGCGCTGTGTCAGAGAAGAAAGCGGTTACCGCTTAATCAACTCTGTTATAGCTGAACTATTTCAAACATTTAATTTAGGAAGAACAAAATGGCATTTGATAAAGACGCATTTTTGACAGCATTGGACGGTATGTCTGTGTTGGAATTGAACGAACTGGTTAAAGCAGTTGAAGAGAAGTTTGGCGTTTCTGCTGCTGCAATGGCGGGTCCAGCTGCGGCCGGTGGTGGCGCAGTAGCTGCTGCTGCTGAGCAAACTGAATTCACTGTAACTTTGATGGCAGCCGGCGATGCTAAAGTTAACGTGATTAAGGTTGTTCGTGCTATCACTGGTCTGGGCTTGAAAGAAGCTAAAGACCTAGTTGACGGCGCACCTAAAGCAGTTAAAGAAGGCGTATCTAAGGCTGATGCTGATGGCATTGCTAAGCAGTTGATCGAAGCAGGCGCTACAGCTGAAGTTAAGTAAAGTTTGTGCGTGAAAAAAGGCTGACGGCGTGCCGTCAGCCTTTTGCCGCTTCTAAAGGCCACCTTGATTTGGGTGGGTTTGTGTCGTAGTAGAAGGCAATGGTGAATGAGCGTCAGTCGCGCTTTTTGTCCTTTGTCTTTTCATGTTGTGGAGATCTCATGAGTTATTCTTTTACCGAAAAAAAACGTATTCGTAAAAGTTTTGCAAAACGTGTCGGCGCATTGCCGGTGCCCTTTTTGCTTTCCACGCAATTGGAATCCTATAGTGATTTCTTGCAGGCTTGGGTTGCTCCCGAGCAACGTAAAAACGAGGGTTTGCAAGCCGCGTTTAATTCTATTTTCCCAATTGAAAGCCATAACAAATTCGCACGCTTGGATTTTGTTAGTTACACCTTGGGCTTGCCACCATTTGATGTGCGAGAGTGTCAGCAGCGCGGTTTGACCTATGCGTCACCATTGCGTTCACGCGTGCGTTTGACGATCCTCGATAAAGAAGCGTCAAAGCCAACCGTAAAAGAAGTTAAAGAGCAAGAAGTCTATATGGGCGAAATCCCATTGATGACCAACACAGGTTCTTTTGTAATCAACGGTACTGAGCGCGT
This sequence comes from Gallionellaceae bacterium, assembly GCA_037140475.1. Classification (GTDB taxonomy): domain Bacteria; phylum Pseudomonadota; class Gammaproteobacteria; order Burkholderiales; family Gallionellaceae; genus PALSA-1006. Next base: position 11,171 of record JBAXEJ010000056.1, on the reverse strand, counting down.
GATCGTATCGCAGCTGCACCGTTCGCCTGGCGTGTTCTTTGAGCATGACCGTGGTAAAACACATAGCTCCGGCAAGTTGTTGTTCTCCGCTCGCGTGATTCCTTACCGTGGTTCTTGGTTGGACTTTGAGTTCGATGCAAAAGACTATGTTTACTTCCGTATCGACCGTCGCCGTAAGATGCCAGTGACGATTTTACTGAAATCTTTAGGCTATACCCCAGAAGAGATTATCAAGGCGTTCTTTGATTTTGATACTTTTCACTTTGGCAAAAAAGGCATTCAGTTTGAAGTGCTGCCTGAGCGTTTGCGTGGTGAAATCGCCCGTTTCGATATTGAAAACAAGAGTGGCAAGCTTATTGTTGCTAAAGACAAGCGTATTACCGTTCGTCATGTCCGCGAAATTCAAGAAGCGGGTATCGATAAGTTGGCGGTAGGTGAAGATTTCTTGGTGGGTCGCGTCGTAGCACATAATGTAATCGACAAAGACAGTGGCGAAGTTATTGCCAATGCGAATGAAGAAATTACGGAAACATTGATTGCTAAGTTGCAAGCAGCGGGCATTACTAAAATGCAAACGCTTTACATCAACGATTTGGATCAAGGTGGATTCATTTCTCAGACTTTGCGCGCTGATGAAACAACGGACCAATGGACTGCACGCGTTGCGATTTATCGCATGATGCGTCCTGGTGAGCCACCAACAGAAGATGCTGTTGAGGCGCTGTTCAAAGGCTTATTCTTCTCGGAAGAGCGTTACGATCTATCTACCGTTGGTCGTATGAAGTTCAACCGTCGTGTTGGCCGTGAAGAGTTGACGGGCGCAGTGACTTTGTCCAATGAGGATATCGTATCCGTCATCAAAATTTTGGTTGAGTTGCGCAATGGCCGTGGCGAAATTGACGATATTGACCACTTAGGTAACCGTCGCGTGCGTTCCGTAGGTGAGTTGGCAGAAAATCAATTCCGCACAGGTTTGGCACGTGTTGAGCGCGCAGTTAAAGAGCGTCTTGGCCAAGCTGAAACAGATAACCTGATGCCGCATGATTTGATTAACGCCAAGCCAATTTCGGCAGCGGTAAAAGAATTTTTCGGCTCTTCTCAGTTGTCGCAGTTTATGGACCAAACCAACCCATTGGCTGAAGTCACACACAAGCGTCGTATTTCCGCACTTGGACCTGGCGGTTTGACACGTGAGCGTGCAGGCTTTGAGGTACGTGACGTGCATCCAACCCACTACGGTCGTGTTTGCCCAATCGAGACACCGGAAGGTCCGAACATTGGATTGATTAACTCTCTGGCCTTGTATGCGCGCACTAACGAATACGGCTTTATCGAAACGCCGTATCGCAAAGTGGTCAAGGGTCGTGCAACCGATGAGGTTGAATATCTGTCTGCGATTGAAGAAGGTAAGTTCACCATCGCTCAGGCGAACGCTGATCTAGACAGCAAAGGTAAGTTTACCAACGACATCGTATCGTCACGTCAGCACAATGAATTCGTGTTGGCTGAGCCAGACAATATTGAGTACATGGACGTTGCGCCTTCACAGGTGGTATCCGTTGCGGCTTCCTTGATTCCGTTCTTAGAGCATGACGACGCGAACCGTGCGTTGATGGGTGCAAACATGCAACGTCAAGCAGTGCCAGTTCTTCGTGCAGAAAAAGCATTGGTGGGTACAGGTATCGAGCGCACTGTTGCGGTTGACTCCGGTACGGCTGTGCAAGCATGGCGCGGTGGTCGTGTTGATTACGTTGATTCAGCGCGTATTGTGGTGCGAGTCAATGATGATGAAACAACGGCGGGTGAAGCAGGTGTAGATATTTACAACTTGACCAAGTACACGCGATCCAACCAAAACACCAATATCAACCAGCGTCCGCTGGTAAAAGTGGGCGATGTAATTGCGCGCGGTGATGTGGTGGCTGATGGTGCTTCAACTGACATGGGTGAATTGGCCTTGGGTCAAAACATGCTGGTCGCATTTATGCCTTGGAATGGTTACAACTACGAAGACTCGATTTTGATCTCCGAGCGTGTCGTGGCTGAAGATCGCTTCACTTCGATTCACATCGAAGAGTTGACCGTGATGGCGCGTGATACCAAGTTGGGTACCGAAGAAATTACCCGTGACATTCCGAACCTGTCTGAAGCGCAGATGGCGCGTTTGGATGAGTGCGGCATCGTACACATTGGTGCGGATGTTGGCGTGGGTGATGTATTGGTAGGTAAGGTAACGCCGAAGGGCGAAACACAACTGACACCAGAAGAGAAATTGCTACGTGCGATTTTCGGTGAGAAAGCATCTGACGTTAAGGACACCTCTTTGCGCGTTAAGGCGGGTATCTCAGGTACGGTCATCGATGTGCAGGTGTTTACTCGTGAAGGTTTGCAACGCGATAAGCGTGCGCAGCAAATTATTGATGACGAATTGGGCCGTTACAAGAAAGACTTGGCTGACCAAATGCGTATCGTTGAAGCTGACATCTTTACCCGTCTGGAAAAACTACTGCTAGGTAAAGTAGTCAATGGCGGCCCTAAGAAGCTGGCTAAAGGTACTAAGTTAGATAAAGAGTATTTGCACGGCCTAGAGCACCATCATTGGTTTGATATTCGCTTGTCAAGTGACGACGTTGCTATGCAGCTTGAGCAAATCAAAGAGGGTTTGGCGCAAAAGCGTTTGGAGTTCGATGCTGCATTTGAACTGAAGAAGAAAAAACTGACACAGGGCGACGAGTTGCAAGCCGGTGTACAGAAAATGGTTAAGGTTTACGTTGCAGTTAAGCGTCGCTTGCAGCCAGGTGACAAGATGGCGGGTCGTCACGGTAACAAGGGCGTGGTTTCGCGCATTGTTCCTGTGGAAGACATGCCGCACATGGCAAATGGCACACCAGTTGATATTGTATTGAATCCGTTGGGCGTACCTTCACGTATGAACATTGGTCAGGTGCTTGAAGTGCATTTGGGTTGGGCTGCGAAAGGCCTGGGTAAGAAAATTGGCCAGATGCTAGATGACCAAGCCAAAATTGCGGATGTACGTAAATTCTTGGGCAAAATCTACAAAGGCGAACAGGCTCACGAAATCGCATCATTCACCGATGATGAAGTTCTTGAGTTGTGCCGTAACCTGAAGAAAGGCGTGCCATTCGCAACGCCAGTATTCGACGGTGCAAGTGAAGAAGAAATCAAAGAGATGTTGGAGTTGGCTGATCTGCCACGCTCTGGTCAATTGGTGTTGCATGATGGGCGTACCGGCGATGCTTTTGATCGCCCAGTAACCGTCGGCTACATGCACGTGCTTAAGCTGCACCACTTGGTTGATGACAAGATGCACGCGCGTTCAACCGGACCCTACAGCTTGGTTACTCAGCAGCCTCTAGGCGGTAAAGCGCAGTTCGGTGGTCAGCGCTTTGGTGAGATGGAGGTTTGGGCACTTGAGGCTTATGGTGCCGCATACACCTTGCAGGAAATGTTGACAGTTAAGTCGGATGACGTGAATGGCCGTACCAAGGTCTATGAAAACATCGTTAAAGGTGATCATAAGATTGATGCTGGTATGCCAGAGTCGTTCAACGTGTTGACCAAGGAGATTCGTTCCTTGGGTATCGATATTGATCTGGAACGTCACTAAAGCGTGGTAAGAATTGGGGGTTGAGAAAACTCAATCCCTGTCTAACCCTGACCTTTGATCCTTAAGGAGCTACACATGAAAGCATTGCTAGACTTATTCAAGCAGGTAACACAGAAGGAAGAATTTGACACGATCAAGATCGGTCTCGCTTCTCCTGAAAAAATTCGCTCTTGGTCTTATGGCGAAGTTAAAAAGCCAGAAACCATCAACTATCGTACTTTTAAGCCTGAGCGCGACGGTTTGTTCTGCGCGAAAATTTTCGGCCCAGTTAAAGATTACGAGTGCTTGTGCGGTAAATACAAACGTTTGAAGCATCGCGGTGTGATCTGCGAAAAATGCGGCGTTGAAGTGACTTTGTCTAAAGTGCGTCGTGAGCGCATGGGGCACATTGAATTGGCGTCACCTGTTGCGCACATCTGGTTCTTGAAGTCATTGCCATCTCGCTTAGGCATGGTGTTGGACATGACTTTGCGCGACATCGAGCGCGTACTGTATTTTGAAGCCTATGTTGTCACTGAGCCAGGCATGACTCCGCTGAATCGCGGTCAGTTGATGTCTGATGATGATTACTTGGCCAAGCTAGAAGAGTACGGCGACGAGTTTTCCGCTGTCATGGGTGCTGAAGGTGTACGTGCCTTGTTGCGTGCGTTGGATGTGCCTGCAGAAGTTGAAAAACTGCGTGCGGAATTGGAAGCAACGAGCTCTGAAACCAAGATTAAGAAATTTGCAAAACGCCTAAAAGTGCTAGAGGCTTTCCTGAAGTCTGGCATCAAGCCAGAGTGGATGGTGATGGAAGTTTTGCCAGTATTGCCGCCAGAGTTGCGTCCATTGGTACCGTTGGACGGTGGTCGTTTTGCGACCTCCGATTTGAACGATCTATATCGTCGTGTGATCAACCGTAACAACCGCTTGAAGCGTTTGCTTGAGTTGAAGGCACCTGAAATTATCGTACGTAACGAAAAGCGTATGTTGCAAGAATCTGTTGATTCCTTGCTAGATAACGGTCGTCGCGGTAAGGCCATGACCGGCGCGAATAAGCGTCCATTGAAGTCATTGGCGGACATGATCAAAGGTAAGGGCGGTCGTTTCCGTCAAAACTTGTTGGGTAAGCGCGTTGACTACTCGGGTCGTTCAGTGATCGTGGTGGGCCCGCAACTCAAATTGCATCAGTGTGGCTTACCAAAGAAAATGGCCTTGGAATTGTTCAAGCCCTTCATCTTTGAGCGTCTAGAAAAGATGGGCTTGGCGACAACGATCAAGGCGGGTAAGCGCATGGTTGAGGCTGAAGAGCCAATCGTATGGGATATCCTAGAAGAAGTGATTCGCGAGCATCCGGTGATGCTGAACCGCGCGCCAACGTTGCACCGTTTGGGTATCCAAGCTTTTGAGCCGATCTTGATTGAAGGTAAGGCAATCCAGTTGCATCCGCTGGTATGTACCGCATTTAACGCTGACTTCGACGGTGACCAAATGGCGGTTCACGTTCCATTATCTCTAGAAGCGCAGATGGAAGCGCGTACTTTGATGCTGGCTTCTAATAACGTGTTGTCACCCGCGAACGGTGAACCAATCATTGTTCCTTCACAGGACATTGTGCTGGGTCTGTACTACATGACGCGTGAAAAGATTGGGGCTTTGGGTGAAGGTTCATTCTTCGCTGATGTGTCTGAAGTGTTGCGCGCCTATCGCTCAGGAAACGCAGACTTGCAAGCCAAAGTGTTAGTACGCATTAAAGAGTCGACCTTGGATGAGGCTGGTGAAAAGCAAGAAACGACAACTCGTTATGAGACTACGGTTGGCCGTGCAATTCTGTCTGAACTATTGCCACCTAACTTGCCATTTAGTGCGGTTAATAAAACGCTGAAGAAGAAAGAGATTTCACGCTTGATCAACGCGAGTTTCCGTCGTTGCGGTTTGCGTGATACGGTCATCATGGCTGATAAATTGATGTATACCGGTTTTACTTACGCGACGCGTGCGGGTATTTCAATTTGCGTGGACGATATGTTGGTTCCGCAACAGAAGGTTGATCTGATTATCGCCGCTGAAAAAGAAGTTCACGAAATTCAGATGCAATATACCTCTGGTTTGGTGACGCAAGGCGAACGCTACAACAAGGTAGTGGACATCTGGGGTCGTACCGGTGACCAAGTGGCGAAGGCCATGATGGATCAGCTTGGTAGCGAGCCTGTGCGAGATCGTTTAACAGGCGAAATCGTGACTGATAAAAAAGGTAAGACAGTTACGCAAGAGTCATTTAACTCGATTTACATGATGGCCGACTCTGGTGCACGTGGTTCTGCTGCGCAGATTCGTCAGTTGTCTGGTATGCGCGGTCTGATGGCCAAGCCGGACGGTTCGATTATCGAAACACCGATTACCGCGAACTTCCGCGAAGGTTTGAACATGTTGCAGTACTTCATCTCGACGCACGGTGCTCGTAAGGGCTTGGCGGATACGGCGTTGAAGACGGCTAACTCGGGTTACTTAACGCGTCGTTTGGTGGACGTAACGCAGGACTTGGTTATTACTGAGGACGATTGCGGTACTGAAAACGGTCGTTCGATGAAGGCCTTGGTTGAGGGCGGTGAGGTGATCGAGGCATTGCGCGAGCGTATCTTGGGTCGTGTAATAGCATCCGATGTGGTCAATCCGGAAACAGGCGAAACGCTGTACGAAGCAAATACATTGTTGAACGAAGATATGGTCGACAATATCGAGGCGATGGGTATCGATGAGGTGCGCGTGCGTACCCCATTGACTTGCGAAACTCGCTACGGTTTGTGTGCGAAGTGCTACGGCCGTGATCTTGGTCGCGGTGGTCAGATCAACGTCGGTGAAGCGGTTGGTGTGATTGCGGCTCAGTCGATCGGTGAGCCTGGTACTCAATTGACGATGCGTACCTTCCACATCGGTGGTGCGGCTTCACGTACAGTTGTTGCAAGTCAGGTTGAAGGCAAGTCTAACGGCATTATGAAGTACAGCGCTAACATGCGTACAGTAACCAGCGCACGTAACGAGTTGGTGGTTGTGGCTCGAAGCGGTGAAGTGATGGTGACGGATGATCACGGTCGCGAGCGTGAGCGTCATAAAGTGCCTTACGGTGCGATGTTGACAGTACGTGAAGGCGCTACGGTTAAGGCTGGTGATGTGTTGGCCACTTGGGATCCGCACACCCGTCCGATCATTACAGAATATGCGGGCCAAGCACGTTTCGAAAACGTGGAAGAGGGCGCTACAGTTGCCAAGCAGATTGATGAGGTAACTGGCTTGTCTACCCTTGTTGTTATTGACCCTAAGCGTAGTACCGCGCAAAGCAAAGGTGTTCGCCCATTAGTACGTTTATTAGATGCTACAGGTAATGAAATTAAGATCGCCGGAACGGACATCGCAATTTCAGTGACCTTCCAAGTCGGTTCGATCATCACAGTGGAAGATGGTCAGCAAGTTGGTGTAGGTGATGTGCTTGCGCGTATTCCACAAGAAAGTTCCAAGACACGCGATATTACCGGTGGTTTGCCGCGAGTTGCTGAGCTGTTTGAGGCGCGTTCACCAAAAGATGCCGGTATGTTGGCTGAGATAACGGGTACGGCTTCCTTTGGTAAAGAAACAAAAGGAAAGCAGCGCTTAGTGATTACCGATGTTGATGGTGTGCCAAATGAATTCCTGATTCCGAAAGAAAAACATGTTTTGGTACATGATGGTCAAGTCGTAAATCAAGGTGAGATGATTGTTGACGGCCCAGCAGATCCACATGACATCTTGCGTTTACTGGGTATCGAGGCGCTAGCGCGTTACATCACTGACGAAGTGCAGGACGTGTATCGTTTGCAAGGCGTGAAAATTAACGACAAACACATTGAAGTCATCGTGCGTCAGATGTTGCGCCGCGTGCAGATTTTGGATGAGGGTGATTCACGCTTCATACCTAAAGAACAGGTTGAGCGTGCCGATTTGCTAGCAGAAAACGAAAAGATGGTGGCGGCAGGGAAGCAGGAGGCAACATTCCAATACATGTTGCTTGGTATTACCAAGGCTTCGTTGTCTACTGATTCGTTTATCTCAGCAGCATCGTTCCAAGAGACAACTCGTGTGCTGACGGAAGCTGCGATTATGGGCAAGAAAGACGATTTGCGTGGACTGAAAGAAAACGTGATTGTTGGTCGTCTGATTCCAGCGGGTACGGGATTAGCGTTCCACACAGCTCGTCGCAAGCAACGCTTGGGTCTGGATATGGCGGCAGGTTCTGGATTGCAGGATGCTGAAACACCACTAGAAGCACAAGGAAGCGTTTAGTTAGCTTGACAGTCCGCGTGTTCGTCAATAGAATGCGCGGTCTTTTTAGCCACTATGGCAAAAGTAAGCGTGTATTTATGCAGGCCAAACGCTACGCAACTTATTGATTTAATAGAGTTTTAGGAAAATTTAAAATGCCAACGATTAACCAGTTAATTCGCAACCCTCGTACTGCTGAAATCACCAAGAGCAAGGTGCCTGCGCTTGCAGGAAGTCCTCAGAAGCGTGGTGTTTGCACTCGCGTGTATACGACTACACCTAAGAAGCCAAATTCAGCGCTACGTAAAGTTGCAAAAGTGCGCCTGACTAACGGTTTTGAAGTGATTTCATATATTGGTGGTGAGGGTCACAACTTGCAGGAGCACTCAGTGGTACTGTTGCGCGGTGGTCGTGTGAAAGACTTGCCGGGTGTGCGTTACCACATGGTGCGCGGTAGTTTGGATACGGCGGGTGTTAAAGATCGTAAGCAGTCTCGTTCCAAGTATGGTGCGAAGCGTCCTAAGAAGGCTTAAGGCGACTCGTTTCCCTTGTTCTTTAGTGTTAGTAAATAAATTTGAGGTTTAGATATGCCAAGACGTAGAGAAGTGCCCAAACGTGAAGTATTGCCAGATCCAAAGTACGGCAATCAGGATTTGTCCAAGTTCGTTAACGTATTGATGACGGCGGGTAAAAAATCCGTAGCTGAGCGCATTCTTTACGGCGCGATGGAGCAGGTTGCCAAGAAGAGTGGCAAAGACCCAATTGAAGTCTTTAATCAGGCTTTGAGCAATGCTAAGCCTCAGGTTGAGGTTAAGAGCCGTCGTGTGGGTGGTGCAAACTATCAGGTGCCAGTTGAGGTTCGTCCTTCTCGCCGCATGGCGTTGGCAATGCGTTGGTTGAAAGACTTTGCGCGTAAGCGTGGTGAGAAGTCTATGGGCTTGCGCTTGGCGGGTGAGTTGATTGATGCATCCGAGGGTCGTGGTGGTGCGGTTAAGAAGCGTGAAGAAGTGCATCGTATGGCTGAGGCTAATAAGGCATTCTCGCATTTCCGTTTCTAAACAGAATTTAAGTTAGGTAATTATCGTGGCACGCAAAACCCCAATTGATCGCTATCGCAACATCGGTATCAGTGCACATATTGACGCTGGTAAGACAACAACTACTGAGCGCATTCTGTTCTATACAGGTGTGAGCCATAAGATTGGTGAGGTGCACGATGGTGCTGCCACTATGGACTGGATGGAGCAAGAGCAGGAGCGTGGCATTACCATCACTTCTGCGGCTACGACTTGTTTCTGGAAGGGTATGGATAACTCATACCCTGAGCACCGCTTCAATATTATTGATACCCCTGGGCACGTCGATTTCACGATTGAGGTCGAGCGTTCTATGCGCGTACTTGATGGTGCATGCATGGTGTATTGCGCAGTAGGTGGTGTGCAGCCGCAGTCTGAGACTGTATGGCGTCAGGCTAATAAGTACAAAGTGCCTCGCTTGGCGTTTGTGAACAAGATGGATCGCACGGGCGCTAACTTCTTCAAGGTTGTTACACAGATGGAGACACGTCTGCGCGCGCGTCCGATCCCGTTGGTGATTCCAATCGGTGCTGAAGAGGGCTTTATTGGTGTTGTTGACTTGATCAAGATGAAGGCAATCATCTGGGACGAGGCTTCTCAGGGGATGAAATTCGAATACAAAGAAATACCCGCTGAGTTGCTAGAGTTGGCCAAGGAGTGGCGCGGCAAGATGGTCGAAACGGCTGCCGAAGCTTCTGAAGATTTGATGAATCAGTACCTTGAAAATGGCGAGTTATCTGAAGATCAAATCATTCTGGGTATTCGTACTCGCACCATTGCTTGCGAAATTCAACCAATGTTGTGTGGCTCGGCCTTTAAGAATAAGGGTGTTCAGCGTATGTTGGACGCGGTCATCATGTTCCTGCCGTCGCCGGTTGATATTCCTGATGTGACAGGTGAAACAGAGGAGGGGGTTCCGACCTCCCGTAAGGCTGACGATAGTGAAAAATTCTCTGCGCTAGCATTTAAATTGATGACCGATCCATTCGTGGGTCAGCTGACTTTTGTGCGCGTTTATTCAGGCGTGCTGAAGAAGGGCGATACAGTTTACAACCCAATTCGTGGCAAGAAAGAGCGTATCGGTCGTATCGTACAGATGCATGCGAACGAACGTCTTGAGGTTGATGAGATTCTGGCGGGGGATATCGCTGCTTGTATTGGCTTGAAAGATGTTACTACCGGCGAATCTCTGTGTGATCCGGCTAAGCCGATCATTCTTGAGCGCATGATTTTCCCGGAGCCGGTGATACACGTTGCTGTAGAGCCAAAAACCAAGGTTGACCAGGAGAAGATGGGCATTGCGTTGGGGCGTTTGGCGGCTGAAGATCCGTCGTTCCGTGTGCGAACCGATGAGGAGTCTGGTCAGACAATTATGTCTGGTATGGGCGAGTTGCATCTGGAGATTTTGGTTGATCGTATGAAGCGCGAATTTGGCGTTGAAGCCAACGTAGGTGCGCCGCAAGTGGCATACCGCGAAGCGATTCGTAAGATGGTTGAAGTTGAAGGTAAATTTGTTAAGCAGTCCGGTGGTAAGGGTCAATTTGGTCGCGTCATGTTAAAGATGGAGCCAAATGAAACAGGTAAAGGCTTTGAGTTTATCGATGCGATCAAGGGCGGAGCTGTGCCGCGTGAATTTATTCCTGCGGTAGAAAAAGGTTTGCGCGAGACATTGCCAAATGGCGTGTTGGCGGGCTTTCCTGTTGTTGACGTAAAAGTGACCCTTTACGATGGCTCTTACCATGAGGTGGACTCTAACGAAAACGCCTTTAAAATGGCCGCATCGATTGGATTCAAGGAGGGTATGCGTAAGGCAAATCCGGTTCTGCTTGAGCCAATGATGGCAGTTGAAGTGGAGACGCCTGAGGATTACGCTGGCACTGTGATGGGTGACTTGTCATCTCGTCGCGGTATGGTGCAGGGCATGGATGACATGATGGGTGGTGGAAAGTCAATTAAGGCTGAAGTTCCATTGGCTGAAATGTTTGGTTATTCCACTTCATTAAGGTCTGCGACTCAAGGGCGCGCAACCTACACGATGGAGTTCAAACACTATTCAGAAGCGCCGAAAAATGTGGCTGAAGCCATCATGAGCAAGAAATAAATTACGAATTTATTTTTAAGATATTGGAGAGAAAGACATGGCAAAGAGCAAATTTGAACGAAGCAAACCGCACGTAAACGTAGGCACGATT
>JBAXEJ010000055.1:0-15555 GCA_037140475.1 Gallionellaceae bacterium | reverse complement strand
GGCGAATTTTAGGATGAAGTGCAATTTTGAGTAACGCAGGTCAGGTGGGCGAGATGCGGTAGCATCCATGCCTTTTTGACCAGCCAGTCGAAATTACACAAATGAACTACACACAACTCACCCGAGAAGAACGATACCAGATTTACGCTTTAAAGAAAGCAGGCCACAAGCAACACGAGATAGCGCACGTGTTGAAACGGAGCGCGTCAACTATCAGCAGAGAATTAGCGCGTAACTGTGGGCGTCGCAACTATCGGCCGAAACAGGCACACAGCAAGGCAATAGGACGGCGCTCGATGAATGCACGGACGATAGATGATGCCACTTGGCAATTCGCCCAAGAGAGGCTGTTGGAGCAATGGAGTCCAGAGCAAATTAGCGGGCACGCTGCCATCAGCCCGGAGACGGTGTATCAGCGTGTCTATGCAGACAAGCGTGCTGGTGGTTTGTTATGGAAGAATCTGCGCTGCCAGAAGCAACGCAAGAAGCGTTACGGCAAGATAGATCGGCGAGGCACGATTCCGAACCGGCTTTCCATTGAGGATCGTCCAGCCATTGTTGAGGCACGCAGTCGGATTGGCGACTGGGAAGCAGATACAGTCATTGGTAAGAACCACAAACAAGCTATCGTGAGCATCGTTGAACGCAAGACGGGATTCACGCTAATACACAAGGTCGAGCGAAAGACTGCTCAAGCAGTCAGCCAAGCAATGATCGAGCTACTGAAGCCGTTTCGGAAAAAGGTTCACACCATTACGTCAGACAACGGGCGCGAGTTCGCCGGACACGAAGAGATTGCTAAAAAGCTGAAAGCAGACTTCTACTTCGCGCACCCTTACTCGTCATGGGAACGAGGCACTAACGAAAACACGAATGGATTGATACGGCAGTACTTTCCAAAAAACCGGGACTTCACCACCATTACACAGAAGGAGATTGATACAGCAATGAACAGATTAAACAATCGACCAAGAAAAAGACTTGGATACAAGACGCCCAGTCAGGTATTCTTCAAGTCAGGCGTTGCACTTCAAACTTGAAATCGCGACTTACTTCAAACTTATCGGCACTCTAGTTATTGTATGGATATCTTCAACTTCTTCTGTAATGGCGCGCGACGGTGCATATTTTGCATTCAGCCTTGGGCAATCACAAACCGAAACTAATGGAGCAAAATATTCAGGCATAGGATATAGCGTCATGCTTGGTGCACAGCTTAACCACCATTTCGCGATTGAAGTTGAATACATCAATCATGGCGAAATGAGTGACGATAAGCACGACACAATTTCGGCATCCGGTAGAGTGGTTTCGTTAATATTCCTGCAGCCTCTAAGTCAGCGAACTTCCCTATACGTTAAATTAGGAGCAGCGCAGGTGAACTCAATTATGCGCGGCACCACTATAACTGGGGTCAGCGACACCATGTCCAGTATGCCTTACGGGGTAGGCATGCAATATAGATTTTCGCGCAATTCCACTCTGCGTTTGTTTGCTGAATCAGGATATAACTATCAGGTCAATGGAACGACTGGTGCCGTTGCTACAACCAATTACAACTTTAATGGCGGCATCTATCGAATCGGACTAGCCTCGCTGTATGTCTTTTAACGAAATACAGAACAACCGAGTCCCGCAAAAGTCCCGCAAGAAAAATTCACACTCCTAAGCAGCAATTGCATCTGGAATGTGATGCAAGACCATTAGATTACTTTCCGGTACCGCGCACATAGCGTACGGATTTCCCTCAAGGTCTGAGAACTCAACCTCAACAACACCTGGAGCAAGCATCTCAATGACCGTACCAACTTGGCCTCGACGAAGGTGCTTTTCTGGTACATCGTTAGTTAACGCAACAACTTCTAATGTTTTCATGCAACACCTCGCAATACATAACAACTTACTAAACGAGGAAAATCCTCCCCCGCCTTTATAATCCACGCACTTCTAACAATAGTTTCGCGACTCCCCCTCGAAACTAAAACATCCAAAGAGTATCGGCAACCATACTTATCAGCATCCGTCATCGATACATCATTACTCATCGATGCGGAGGAAAGAAGCATATCGTGCAACTCGTTAGCATCAGCAGAAGACATTCCCAAAGCAGACAAGAAGACTCTTGCCTTATGCCTAACTGCAAAGACCCAGCTTACAGATGAAAAAATTATCCGAGCTTCTCCAGCCAGTCAGGATGTTTTTTTACCAATAACTGTAGGGCAGCATCCATGCGAGTTTGCCAGCCATCACCAGTTGATCTGAAATAATTTAATACTTCGGGGCTGTATCGAACGCTGACTTGTTCCTTACGAGTGGCACTAACCGGACGTCCGCGTTTCTTACGATAAGCATCAATGCCAATTTGCATTTCTTGGTGCGTCAATGGGCGCTCGTCTTCATCCACTCCATCCCAAACGTAATCGCCGCTCGGAGGAGCATTTTTTACCGCAGCTAAAACTGCCTTACGCTGTATAGTCATTTTTGAGCCAGTCATGATAATCCTTTCGTTCTTCTTCACTTGCGGTACGAAAACTGATGATGTGAGGTCGGTCTTTTTGCAAATGCACAACAGCTAGCACGGCCAGCCGATCAAACACGTATGCAAAAGATTGCGTTCGCCCCTCATTGTTTCTGACACTCTCAATATCAAGTCGAAGCTGGCTATCCAACACCAATGCTGCATCAGCAAAATCGAGATGATGTTTATCCAGACTCTTTGCTCGTTTAATTTCGTCCCAAGTAAAGCGCAATTTCATACCATTATTGTAGATGCAGTAATTCAATAGATCAATGAATAGTTTTGACGATTGTCCACAAATCGGCCTTTTTCAATGGCTGCTTTCTGGCTTCATGCTTGACAGACTAAGCACAGCCGAATTCTGGCCAACCCCGCGCCCATATACGACAAGATATTTTGTTTTGTCGCTTTTGCTCCAAACCCCATACCTCTGTAACCCTTGCCAACACTAGCACTTCCGGCTGGCGTGTTTATTGCAAATGATTAACTTATCCACCACCACGAGGAGTCTTTTCAATGAGCACTGTATTCGACAACATCTTCACCGGCCTTTCAGACGGTAGCGTCATCCCATATCTTGGCCCTGCAACATTAAATGGCGTCACAGATATCGCTACTGGCAAAGCCATTCCGGCTGACAGCGAAAGTTTGATCCTAGCCATGAACAATGGCCAACCGATGGCACCCAAACCGGTCAGTCGCGATTGAATTTAAGATCACGAGTTAGTGGACCATGACGAACTCACCTGTTGTGGATTGGCCATTACAATCTGTCAGTAAATTTAGCTTGCAGTGCAATCACATTTTAAGTACATTGCTATCAATGATTACAAAAGGAGTTTCATCGTGGCTACCAATCTTGTTGTTCGTAATGTGGAAGAAGATGTCGCCTTGGCTTTAAAACAGCTGGCCGCATCGCATGGGAGAAGTGCTGAAGCAGAGCATCGTGAGATTCTAAAATCAGTCTTGCAACGCCCAAAGCGTCGCTCGGTTGCCGAAGTTTTATTGTCCATGCCAAACGTTGGCGAAGACGCCGATTTTAATTTTCGTAACGCATAGAACTCTGTATGTACTTAGTCGACACCAATGTCATTAGTGAGGCACGCAAGGGTGCGAAAGCCAATCCCGGCGTGAGGAGATTCTTCAAAGAAACAGATGCTGCCGATATATATCTTTCCGTTCAAACAGTCGGGGAGATTCGACGTGGCTTAGAAAACATTCGCCATCGCGGAGATGTCCCGCAAGCCAAGAAGCTTGAAAAATGGCTTGATGTAGTTGTTGGTGATTACGCAGACAAGATTTTATCTTTCGATGAAGAGTGTGCTCAAGTGTGGGGGAGGTTAATGTCGCCGCATCCTCAACATCCTATCGATAAACAGATAGCAGCCATTGCTTTGATTCACGATCTAACTGTTGTCACACGCAACGTTGATGACTTTCGCGGCACTGGGGTGGAAATTAAAAATCCATTTGAAGACTGATTTCTTTGCAATTAACTACGCTGTATTCATGCCAATTTAACTCACGCACAATTTTCATTATCTCAGGAAGTGCGGCTATATGAATGCCGCTGGCGGCTTCATGGAAAGCAAATCTTAAAGTCGACTGGGAACATAATGCCATCAAGATACAGTCAGGGTTGATATTGCGCTACCAGTAAGTGGACGTTGACGCTAAAATTTTCTGCCTCTACTTTGCGGTCATTCATTTTGGCCGGTTTGTGGACAGGCCGTCGGTCAAAGCCGTTGTGTTGAAAGACAGCTGCTCGACATTTGCTGCCGGTGGCATTCAGATGTGGAAACGGCTGGTTTTGATCTGTCACCGGTCATATGTTCCTGAAGCACTCTGAGGGGAGGACTAGTTGAAACTCGACTGAGTGCTCTTAACCCATAGCCAATATTTTCAGAAGATGTGATTTTGATAAATGAAGATAAGGGCGTAAATTCCCAAGTCACAGATATTCAAGAAATCAAGCGATGTCACCCCATATCACCATCGAAAACAAGCTGCGCGCAATCATTGATGCAGCACCAGATGCTGTCATCACTACCAATGAGTCTGGCGTCATCATGAGTTGGAATCCGCAGGCCACAAGAGTCTTCGGCTGGACTGAGGCTGAGGCGATCGGCAGGGCTATCGAATCGATGATCATTCCACCCCGATACCGTGAAGCACATGCAAAAGGATTGGGGCGCTATCTGGAAACCGGGGTGGGTCATCACATAGATAGGACGATTGAGATACAAGCAGTCGATTGCTCAGCGCGAGAGTTTCCAATCGAGCTAACTATTGTTCCTATCAAGGCGGATGGCACGACTGAGTTTTGCGCATTCATTCGTGACATTACGCATCGCAAAAGGATTGAAGATGTTCAGGCAGCCCGCATTCGTCTTATGGAGTACGCCAGTGATCATACGCTCAGAGAGTTGCTGATCGAGACCCTCGACGAAGCTGGCAAGCTTACAGATAGTCCAATCGGTTTTTATCATTTCCTTGAGGCTGATCAAAAGACGTTGGCACTGCAGGCTTGGTCTTCGCGCACGACACGTGAGTTCTGCACAGCTTCGGCCGACCCCGGCCATTACAATATCGATGAAGCTGGTGTATGGGTGGAATGCATCCGTGAGAGGATGGCATTGATCCACAATGACTATGCGACGTTGCCAAATAAAAAAGGGTTGCCGGCAGGGCATGCGCAAGTGTTACGTGAGATGGTCGTTCCTGTTTTTCGAAATAACTTGATCGTATCCATTTTGGGTGTGGGCAACAAAGCCGTCCCATATCATCAGGATGATCTGGAAACGATTGCGTTGCTCGCTGATTTGGCATGGGATCTGGCTGAGAACAAGCGCCTAGAAGCAGAGCTAGTTGAGCTCGCCACCACAGATTTTCTTACAGGTCTGGCAAATCGTCGGCATTTCATGTCTATCGCTGAAGCCGAGTTGTCCAGACTGCAACGTGATGAAAGCAGACTGGCATCGATATTGATGCTCGATATAGACCATTTCAAGAACCTGAATGACACGTTTGGACATGCGGTTGGTGACTTGGCGCTTATGAATTTTGCCAAGGAGGTGAAGGGGGCACTTCGGAGGATCGATACTGCTGGAAGAATCGGTGGTGAGGAGTTCGCCGTCCTCTTGCCAGATACTGATGCCGTCGAAGCAGAGGTGCTCGCAGAACGTATCCGCCAGAAGATAAGCAACAGTGCCTTTGTACAAGATGGAAAAAAGGTTTCGATAACAGTCAGCATCGGCATATCTACTTTGACTGCAAAGGATGAAACGCCAGAATCCGCACTCAATCGTGCTGATAAAGCACTCTATCAAGCCAAAGGAAGTGGTCGTAATAGAGTTGAATTGGTTCTTGAATAAACCGGCTTCTTTATGGTGTTTTTTCTTTACTGCCCCATATCTTTGCAACTCCCGCATCCCGATAAGTCAGATACACCCTGAGATCGAACTCCGCTTACCCGTAGGCTGGTTACATGTGCATGCAGTAGAAAAGTACCCCTCAGAGGTATTAGTTGTCACTGTTTCTTATATGGTAGTGCGCGGACTAACAAAATTGCTTGGCCCAACCATTGCTTTGGCCGATTGGAGCTGTCCTTTGACACAACAACCTTGTCCGTCTGAAATGTCCACACTTGAGACGAATGAGCATGAGAATTGCCTGCCACAATGCAGCCCTTCGCTACTAAGTAATCTGATTTATTGGGTTGCCAAAATCGAGTTAACTTAAGAAGAAAATTACTGCACCGCCAAGACTGAAATATGTCCAGCGCCGATGGAGTTCGCTCGCGGTCGGATAATAATTTCTACGTCTTGGTTGAGCGCAGTCAAGAACTCCATCAGACGTTCGACGGAGAATTGATCTAATCGGTAGTTTTTCAAGGATGAGACTTTGGGTTGCGGGATAGCAAGCAACGTTGCGATTTCACGCTGTTTCAGTTTTGAATTTTTCAGTAACTCATTTACGGCCAGAGCTAAACGCGTCTTGGTTTGGCGTTCGGCGGAATCCGCATAACCAAGATCAGCGAAAACGTTGGTGCTACCGTGAGTAATTGTACTCATAATTTACTGCTCCTCTCATAGTCGGTTTGCGCGCGTTTAAGGCGCTCTGCAATTAGGTTTACATCGTCCTGCGGTGTCTTGATCCCAGTCTTTGATTTCTTCTGGAACGCATGAAGGACATACACCACATCAGCAAATCGCACGGTATAGACTGCGCGAAATGTGTCGCCCCGATGATCTTCAACTATCTCGAAAATCCCCGGCCCTTCACCCTTCCATGGTTTGGCCTTTGGGTGCTTTGCACCAAGCTGCGCCAATCCTAGGGCATAACCCATTTCGTTCTGAACATCGGCAGGAAAGGCTAAGTAGTCATTTTTGCCGATGACACCCAATGCAGGGGTTTTTCACGAGATAGGCTGGGAGGAATTCGGATCATGCGCATTTATATCAAGATAGATATAAATCGTCAAGTGAGTTTGATGGTTATGAGTTTGATGGTTATTTTAGAAGAGAGACGAGGCAGCAATGTTTCGTTGCCACAACCGTGAACATAGTTGGATAACCGCAGCGTTAGATTGATGGTTTGTGTTTCTCTACAGCAACTCGTGCACTGAGCTTTGCGCGTGCATCATCTTTATTCAGCTCAGTTACTTTTCGACCGAAAGCTTCTCTTGACGCTCTATCTGCTTTCGCTGCTTCGATACTCTGCACACACCGCCAGCGCTTACCCATGGGTGTACCCATCAGGAAGATAAGCAAAGAAAAAGGAGCTAGGCATTTAACCTAACTCCTTGTTTTATTGGTGCGCCGGAAGAGATTCGAACTCCTGACCCCTTGGTTCGTAGCCAAGTACTCTATCCAGCTGAGCTACCGGCGCATTTGAAACAAAATCAACTACAACTACCTTCTTGGCGGAGAAGGAGGGATTCGAACCCTCGATCCAGGTTTTGCCCGGATGCACCCTTAGCAGGGGTGTGCCTTCGACCACTCGGCCACTTCTCCGAAGGCCGAGAATAATACGGTGTTAAGGCATTCTGGTCAAACTGTTTATGCTTCTTCTTGGTCTAGATTGAATGCTTTGTGCAAGATACGCACAGCCAGCTCTAAATACTTTTCATCAATCACAACAGAAATTTTTATTTCTGAAGTTGAGATCATTTGAATGTTGATACCCTCTTCGGCCAAAGCTCTAAACATCTTGCTAGCAATACCCACATGAGAACGCATGCCTACACCAACAACTGAAACTTTGGCGGTCTTGTTATCACCGATGACATCTGCTGCACCAATATGAGGTTGCACCTGACTCTTCAAAATATCCATTGCCTTGGCAAATTCATTACGATGTACTGTAAACGAAAAATCAGTGGAGCCATCTATACCAACGTTTTGGATAATCATGTCAACATCAACGTTGGCCTCACTTACGGGCCCCAGAATTTGGTATGCAATACCTGGCTTATCTGGTGCGCCACGTACGGTTATTTTTGCTTCGTCGCGATTGAACGCGATTCCTGAAATAATTGCTTGTTCCATTTTGTCATTTTCCTCGAACGTGATCAGCGTACCCTCGCCCTCTTCTGCAAAACTAGAAAGCACGCGCAATTTAACTTTGTATTTTCCGGCAAATTCTACAGAGCGAATTTGCAACACTTTAGAGCCAAGGCTAGCCATTTCCAGCATCTCTTCAAAAGTGATGCTTTTCAAACGGCGTGCCTCAGGAACTAACCGTGGATCGGTGGTGTATACCCCATCAACGTCGGTATAAATCTGACACTCATCCGCCCTAAGCGCTGCCGCAATCGCTACGCCAGTTGTATCAGAGCCGCCGCGACCTAATGTCGTGATATTGCCCTCTTCATCCATACCTTGGAAGCCGGCAACCACCACAACATAATCATTCGCTAAGTCAGTACGGATATTTTGCTCGTCAATGCTAACGATGCGGGCTTTGGTAAAAGCACTATCAGTCAGTATTTTTACCTGCGCGCCAGTGTAACTTTTGGCTTTCATGCCCTGTTCCATCAGCGCCATCGCCAGCAAGGCAATGGTGACTTGTTCACCCGTAGAAATCATGACATCTAATTCGCGCGGGTCTGGATGCGCTTGAACTTCTTTAGCAAGGGCGATCAATCGGTTGGTTTCACCACTCATTGCGGAAACAACCACGACAACTTGATGACCTTGTGCTTTGTATTTTGCAACGCGTTGCGCTACGTTTTTAATGCGCTCTGGGCTACCAACTGAGGTGCCGCCGTATTTTTGAACTATCAGTGCCACGATATGCCTGTGTCGATTTATAAAGTGGGACGGATTCTATCTTAACTGACAACAAAAAACGATTGCTCTGTCTGCTAAACTGCGACAACATTTTGATGCAAATTTGCAAACATGACCCAAGTCCATAACCGCGCCTATCTCGCGAAAGATTACCAACATCTGGTTGTTGCGGGCTTTTCACCTCTATTGGCCCGCATTTTCGCGTCACGCAACATTCAAGATGTGACCCAGTTAGATACAGCATTAGCGCATCTGCTCCCCTTTACGCAATTAAAGAATGCTCAAGAAATGGCGCGCCTATTAGCGGATGCGATTAGTGCCCAGAAAAAAATTCTTATCGTGGCTGACTACGATGCCGATGGGGCGACCGCATGTGCTGTAGCGATGCGCGGCTTAGGCTTGTTAGGCGCTTGTGTGGATTTCATCGTGCCAAACCGCTTCGAGTATGGGTATGGCTTAACGCCTGAAATTGTGCAATTAGCATCTCAATTCAAACCCAACATTTTACTTACGGTAGATAACGGCATCGCTAGCGTGGACGGTGTAGCGGAAGCGAATCGACTAGGCATGCAAGTATTAGTAACTGATCATCACTTGCCCGGCGATGCATTACCCGATGCGCTATGCATCGTGAATCCCAATCAGCTCGGATGCGAATTTCCTAGCAAAAATTTAGCGGGTGTTGGCGTGATTTTTTACGTGTTGCTTGCACTCCGCGCTGAGTTACGCGAGCGCGGCACCTTTGCAACAAAGCCAGAGCCAAACCTTGGCGCGTTACTTGATCTAGTCGCACTCGGCACTGTAGCCGACGTAGTCAAGCTAGATGAAAACAATCGCATACTGGTTCAACAAGGCTTACAACGAATTAGAGCTGAGCGCGCTTGTGCAGGCATCAACGCCATCTTTAAAATCGCCAAGAAAAACTTGGGAAAAGCATCTGCTTATGAACTCGGCTTTATTGTTGGGCCACGCCTCAATGCAGCCGGTCGATTGGAAGATATGGGCTTAGGCATTCGTTGTTTATTAACAGATGACGCACAAGAGGCATTCGAAATTTCCTCCAAGTTGGATGCGTTAAATCAGGAGCGTCGCAGCATCGAAGCCGATATGCAGGAAGTCGCTCTCGCCGCCGTGGGGCAGATCACCCCGGAAGATGGCTTTAGCCTTACTCTATTTGATGAAAGCTGGCATCAGGGGGTCATTGGCATTCTTGCCTCACGCTTGAAAGATCGCTTTCATCGTCCTGTCATTGCTTTCGCTCGCGCCAAAGACGGAGAGCTGAAAGGCTCAGGGCGTAGCATCAACGGACTACATTTACGCGATGCACTTGACCTGATCGCCAAACGACACCCTCACCTACTGCAAAAATTTGGCGGTCATGCGATGGCCGCGGGAGTAAGTATTCGCGAAGAACATTTCAAGGAGTTTCACCAAGCCTTCGAAGATGTCGCACAAAAGTTACTTACATCGACAGACTTAGAGAAAACCATTGAAACAGATGGGGAGCTATCATTAAGTGACTTTTCACTTGATGTAGCCAGAGTATTAGCGCAACAAGTATGGGGGCAAGGTTTTCCTGAACCACTGTTCCGAGGCGAATTTCAAGTTCAGTCGCAACGCATCATTGGAGAAAAACATTTGAAACTAAAGCTTGGCATTGGAAAAAACAGCTTCGAGGCAATGCATTTTTTTTCTACAGAACTGATGCCAGAACATATCCATGCGGTTTACAGCCTGGGAATCAACGACTATAACGGTAGCGCTAGCCTCCAATTCATTTTGCGACACTGGCAAACTATCTAAGGAATTACTCCATTTCCATTTGCGTACTCCTGACCCGCCATGTTCCAACATGTATAATCTCGACCTTTAGAAAACGTCGTAATAATCATGGAAGCCGAACAACTCAACGCACTCACCAACAAGATTCAAGACCTTCGCACTCGCAACACTGAACTGCGGAGGTATCTTTGACTACGACGGCAAACAAGAACGCTTAGCCGAAGTCGTCGTCCTCGCTGAAGATCCTGCCATCTGGCAAGACAGCAAACGCTCACAAGAATTAGGTCGTGAACGCAAGATGCTGGAAGGCGTCGTGCTCAATTTACAAAACGTTGAACAAGCGCTCAGCGATGCTGGCGAGCTCATCGAAATGGCGCTTGCCGAGAACGATGACGACAGCTTGCATGGCATTGCTGCAGATATTGAGAAAACTGAAAAAATCGTCGCGGACATGGAATTTCGCCGCATGTTTTCTGGCAACATGGATGCAAATAATTGCTTCATCGAAATTCAAGCGGGTAGCGGCGGCACGGAAGCGCAAGATTGGGCTTCGATGCTGTTGCGCATGTATTTGCGCTACTGTGAACGTAAAGGATTTCAAACCGAAATCCTCGAACAATCTGATGGTGAAGTCGCGGGCATAAAAGGTGCATCTATCAAGGTGAGTGGTGAATACGCATTCGGCCATCTGCGCACCGAAACCGGCGTGCATCGTTTAGTACGCAAGTCACCCTTCGACTCTGGCAATCGCCGCCATACTTCGTTCTCTAGCGTGTTTATTTACCCAGAAGTGGACGAAACCATTGAGGTAGACATCAACCCTGCGGACTTGCGCACTGATACCTACCGCGCTTCCGGCGCGGGTGGACAGCATATCAACAAGACCGACTCGGCGGTGCGTATCACGCACATCCCAACCGGCATCGTCGTGCAGTGTCAGAGCGACCGTTCACAGCACCGCAACCGTGCCGAGGCAATGGCAATGTTGAAATCCCGCATGTATGAAGCTGAGTTGCGCAAACGCAACGCGGAAAAACAAGCTATGGAAGACGGTAAGACCGACATCGGCTGGGGACACCAAATTCGTAGCTACGTGTTGGATCAATCTCGTATCAAAGATCTTCGCACCAATCATGAAGAAGGCAACACTCAAGGCGTGCTAGACGGCGACCTCGACGATTTTATTGCAGCTAGTTTGAAACAAGGCGTTTAAGGAAATTATATGAACACACCTACACCGACCGTCGCATTAGAAGAAAATCAGATCATTGCTGAGCGCCGTGCAAAACTGCACGAACTACGTAAGCATGGCGTTGCATTTCCTAACGACTTCAACCGCACCAATTTAGCTGACGAGTTACACAAAGCTTTTGGCGAGCAAGAAAAGGAGGTGTTAGAAACTGAGGGAGTTAAAGTTTCCGTGGCAGGCCGCATGATGCTCAAACGTGTAATGGGCAAAGCTAGCTTTGCGACGCTACAAGATATGAGTGGACGTATTCAGTTGTACATCAGCAATGATGATACTGGCGAAGCCAATCATGATGCCTTCAAGCACTACGACTTAGGTGATATTCTCGGCGCCACGGGTACGCTGTTCAAAACAAAAACAGGCGAATTATCGGTGCGTGTTTCTGAAGTACGACTACTAACAAAAGCACTGCGCCCCTTACCAGAGAAGTTTCATGGCCTTACCGACCAAGAGCAAAAATATCGCCAGCGTTACGTTGATCTAATTACTAACGAAGAAACCCGCCGCGTATTTGCTATTCGCAGTCAAACCATTCAAGCCATTCGTGAATTTTTTTCGCGTCACAATTATCTTGAAGTTGAAACACCGATGATGCACCCCATCCCCGGCGGAGCATCTGCTAAACCGTTTATCACACACCACAATGCACTGGATATGCAGATGTACATGCGTATTGCTCCTGAGCTATACCTCAAGCGCTTAGTAGTAGGTGGCATGGAAAAGGTATTCGAAATCAATCGCAACTTCCGCAACGAAGGCCTTTCAACTCGCCATAACCCAGAGTTCACCATGATTGAATTCTATGAAGCTTATCGCGATTACAAATATTTGATGGATTTTACTGAGAAGTTATTTGCTGAAGTGGCTCGCAAGGTATTAGGTACGACCGTTATTTCGTATCAGGGACGAGAATTGGACTTGTCTAAACCTTTCCATCGCTTGACCATGACGCAAGCCATTCAGAAATATCATCCTCAATTCACTGATGCGCAATTAAATGATCGCGACTTTCTAATCAATGAACTACAAGACTTAAAAGCAAAATATAAATCTAGTGATGCATTAGGTAGTTTGCAGCTCTATTTATTTGAAGAACTTGCTGAGACACAGTTATTTGAACCCACTTTTATCGTTGACTATCCGGCTGAAGCTTCGCCGTTGGCTCGTCGTAGCGATACAAATCCTGAAATAACGGAGCGCTTTGAGTTGTTTATGGTTGGACGAGAAATTGCCAATGGCTTTTCAGAGCTAAATGATCCAGAAGATCAGGAAACGCGCTTTGATGAACAAGTTGCTGCAAAAGATGCGGGCGATGAGGAAGCAATGTTCAAAGATAACGACTACATTCGCGCGCTAGAGCATGGCTTACCGCCAACAGCAGGGGAAGGAATTGGTATTGATCGACTTGTCATGTTGCTTACCGATAGCGCAAGCATTCGTGATGTCATCTTATTTCCACAAATGCGTCCCGAATCCTAATCTGATCTTCAGTACAGTCAATAAAAAAGGCGCTTTCGCGCCTTTTTTATTTTTTTACTCTGACTTCAAAGAGCGCTTACGTTCATGCTCTTTCAAGAAACGCTTACGAATACGAATAGATTTTGGTGTCAATTCAACCAACTCATCGTCATCAATAAACTCTACGGCTGATTCCAACGTCATTTTCAAAGCAGGCGTTAAGCGCACGGCTTCATCGGTACCCGATGCGCGCACGTTGGTGAGTTGTTTGCCCTTGATTGGGTTAACAATAAGGTCGTTATCGCGCGCGTGAATTCCAATAATCATGCCTTCGTATAACTTATCACCAGGCACCACGAACATACGGCCACGGTCATCCAGTTTCCATAAAGCATAAGCGACCGCTTCTCCATCTTCCTGCGAAATCAATACGCCATTGTGACGTCCAGGCAAGTCAGGCTTAACCGGACCGTAGTCATCAAATACGTGACTGATAAGCCCGGTACCGCGAGTCATTGTCATAAAGTCAGATTGAAAACCAATCAAACCGCGTGCAGGAATGTGATACTCCAAACGTGTCCGGCCTTGTCCATCCGATTCCATATTAGTCAACTCACCGCGACGACGGCCAATCTCTTCCATGATGGCGCCTTGATTTGCATCTTCCAAATCAATACTCAGGTTTTCATACGGCTCGCATTTTTCGCCGTTAATTTCTTTGTAGACTACGCGAGGTTTGCCAACAGCTAACTCAAAGCCTTCCCGACGCATTGTTTCCAACAGAATAGTCAGGTGCAACTCACCACGACCAGACACACGGAACACGTCCGCATCGGCAGTGTCTTCAACCTTCAATGCCACGTTGGTCAACAACTCTTTAGTCAAACGATCACGAATTTGACGGCTAGAAACGAACTTGCCTTCAGTACCAGCCAATGGAGAACCATTAACCATAAAGTCCATCGTCAAGGTTGGCTCATCTACGCCCAAAACTGGCAAACCTACAGGAGCATCTTTGTCACAAATAGTGACGCCAATACCAATCTCATCCAAGCCGGAAATAATAATGAT
This sequence comes from Gallionellaceae bacterium, assembly GCA_037140475.1. GTDB lineage: Bacteria > Pseudomonadota > Gammaproteobacteria > Burkholderiales > Gallionellaceae > PALSA-1006. The sequence goes on along the minus strand of JBAXEJ010000055.1, from coordinate 1,184 downwards.
GTCGCCTGCTTCAGCTTCCTCAACTGGCACACGATCCAAACCTCGAAAACCAAGAACTTGATTGATACGACCCGAGCTAACTTGATCGCTATGATTCATTACTACAACTTGTTGGCCCGGCTTGATACGACCATTCAGAACACGACCAATACCCAAACGACCGGTAAAAGTAGAGTAATCTAGCGCAGCTAATTGCAATTGCAATGGAGCTTCAGGATCACCCGGTGGAGTTGGAACGAATTTAAGAACAGTTTCAAATAATGGGCGCATATTGTCTGCACTACCACCACTTGAAGGAGCATCCTTCAAATCCAGACAAGCCCAACCATTCAAACCAGAAGCATAAATAACGGGGAAGTCTAATTGCTCATCCGTTGCTCCCAACTTATCAAATAGATCGAAAGTTTGATCCAAAACCCAGTCAGCGCGAGCGCCTGGACGATCAATCTTGTTAATCACAACGATAGGCCGTAGGCCCAAAGCCAATGCTTTTTTGGTAACAAAACGAGTTTGAGGCATTGGACCTTCAACTGCATCAACCAAAAGTAATACGCCGTTAACCATGCCCAAAACGCGCTCTACCTCGCCGCCGAAGTCGGCGTGTCCTGGTGTATCCACAATATTGATATGCGTACCTTCATATTCAATGGCGGTGTTTTTCGCCAAGATAGTTATTCCACGCTCTTTTTCCAAATCGTTGTTATCCATCACGCGCGCATCAACTTTTTGATTGTCGCGGAAAGTACCAGACTGACGGAGCAATTGGTCAACTAGGGTAGTTTTACCGTGGTCAACGTGGGCGATAATGGCGATATTTCGAAGTGCGCGAGACATATTTTGCTACCTAATTAAATTTCAAAGGGCGCGCATTCTAACATATAGAAGATATCAAATGCGCTCGTATAATCAACAACATTGTGACTTTTAGGCCAATAACTATTTACATTACAGTAGTCTCACGATGACCTACTTTGGCTAAGGCCGTCCGCGGGGACGTAACAGTCGCTTTGCTCATGTTAGCCAACGCCGCAACGAACTCAATAACAGCTCGTTGTTACTTCGTTCAAGTAGGTCGTTACGCTTAGCCCCAAAGTAAAAAGCCCCACCATTACTGGAGGGGCTTTTTACATTATAGGAGTCTGACGATGACCTACTTTCACATGCGTAGTGCACACTATCATTGG
>JBAXEJ010000054.1:0-15859 GCA_037140475.1 Gallionellaceae bacterium | reverse complement strand
CAATAGGCGTAACGGACGTTGACCGCCACGCTGTTCAAAGCGCGGCTGCAACAACCACATTTCTTTCATGATGGTGTCGTAGCGACGAGGAATCGCCAGTTGCGCACGTTGCCTGTCCAGCACTTCGTCCATTGCCTCGTGTAAAGCGCCAATAGGCTTTTCACCTGCTTCTTGCTTCGCGTTCCACGCAGCCAATACTTCGTGCCACAACAAGCAGGCAAACAAAAAAGCCGGGTTCGTGCTCTTGTCATCTTGAATACGCTGATCGGTATTGCGCAAAGCCAAGGTGACAAATTTCTCCCCCAGCGGTTGCTCTAAGATCACGTCCAGCATGGGCAACATGCCGTGATGCAAACCCATCGCACGCAACTTCGTCACACACTCCCAAGAGTGCCCCGAGAGCAATAACTTCAACATCTCGTCAAACATGCGAGCTTCTGGCACGTTCGCCAGCAAGCCCTTCATTTTGGCAATCGGCGCAGCCGTCGCGTCATCCAACTTCATCCCCAGCTTCGCGGATAGCCGCACTGCACGCAACATACGCACCGGATCTTCGCGATAGCGTACTTCTGGATCACCAATCATGCGTAAGGTATTAGCGCGAATGTCCTCGTAACCGTGGTGATAGTCGAAAATTTCTTGCGTAGTGGGGTCGTAAAACAAAGCATTGGCAGTAAAGTCGCGCCGCGCTGCATCCTGCTCTTGATCACCAAATTCGTTGTCACGTAGCAAGCGACCATGCTCATCAGTCTGCGCATCTTCAGCTTCAATCATGCGACGAAAGGTTGAAGTCTCCACCGTTTCTTCACCAAACATTACATGCACCAAACGAAAACGCCGGCCAATGATGCGTGAACGACGAAATACGCGACGCACCTCTTCCGGCGTGGCATCGGTTGCCACATCAAAATCTTTTGGCTGACGCCCCAACAACAAATCACGGACTGCACCGCCCACCACAAACGCTTTAAAACCTGCCGCCTGCAATCCGTCGGTCACCCGTCTAGCACTATGCGTTACGCCTTCGCGCCCCACTTTGTGCTCATCAAAAGGAATCACCGTGGCCGAGCCATGTGAGCGAATTTTGTTTTTTTTACCGAATACTCGTTTAAATAGTTTTTTTATCATCGCTTTTAATTAGCTGATTGCGGTTAGAACGCCGCAAATTGAGGTCGGCGGATTATACACCCCTAGCGAGCATGACTTTTTAGCTAGTAAATCCGTCAAAGTGATAAGGTGTGCCGCTTGCGTATTCATTACAGTGGATAACTGAATCACAGTTGAGCCCAAAACTAAAGTTAGCGGGTGGGTTGCCGATATAAACTCAGCACCTCATCGCACCTTGATTACCTAACGCAAACAGCAAGCATTAAAAATTAACATATCCAAATATATTCAAATAGTTATAAATAAAACACATAATTAAAAGCCAGTATCACTGGCAAATAAGCGATTCAGGAGAAAGTATGAAATTGAAGATCACTCCAACACAGCAGGAGGTTTTGCTTGGCGATAACGAAATTATCGTTTCCAAGACCGACTTGACCGGACGCATCACCTACGTAAACCGCTCGTTTATGCGAGTGGCGAATTTTGCTGAGAGCGATGTACTTGCTCAGCAGCACAATGTCGTGCGCCATCCCGATATGCCACGCGGCGCCTTTAAATTGTTATGGGACACTTTAAAGCAAAAGCGTGAATTTTTTGGCTACGTAAAAAATATCACCTCAGACGGTCATTATTATTGGGTATTTGCTAATGTCACTCCAGACCTTGACGCCAATGGCAATCATATCGGATATTTTTCGGTCAGAAGCAAACCTAGTAGAGACGCAGTTCACACCATGCAATCCATCTACCAAGAAATGCTTGCAATAGAAAGTCGTGCGGGTACCGCAAAAGCCCCGGCAAGTTCAGTAGAATTTTTGCACGCGAAACTTAAAGACATGGGCACCACTTATGAGCGCTTCATTCTTTCATTAAACGAGGGGAGCCAAGCATGAACTGGAATATCAATCTTGCTCATCACTTAATGATGGGTGGACGCTTTTTGGCTGTCTGCGCAGTATTCATCTTTCTCACATTTATTATGGCGGCTAGGCTCACTTACCTTCATGGATTCGACCCCATTGATTGGCTGTTTCCATTAACCGCGATCGGTTTTTCAATTTATGCCTATTCGAAATATGAACATGCCGTTGAAGTCGTGGTCAAAGTGCAAAACGTGCTGAAAAGCTCACGCAAAGGACAATTGCACGAACGTGTCACTCGCACACAGGGGCTAGGTGAAATCGGAAAGTCTGCCTGGGAACTTAATGACTTTCTTGATTTGATTGAAAACTACTTCAAAGAAGTCAACACCTGCTTTAGTTTGGTCGCCGAGGGGGTTTACTATCGCAAAGCACTTTCGCGCGGACTACCGGGCCAATTTGCCGATTCGCTCAACAAGGTCAACCAAGCGATTAAAGCGATGGAAGATAATGTGCAGTTCATTAGCAAAAATGAATTGGGTTCCCGCATTCATACGATGAATTCCGCCAAATTGTTGAATAACTTAAAGCTCAATCAACAGGATCTGCTAGGCATGAGCGGGGAAATGGATCAGGTCGAAACCATTGCCATCGCCAATCGCAAGGCTGCAACCGAAAGCTTAGAAGTGGTTGGCGAAATTAGCGGCGCTCTTGATCACATGAACACCCAGGTCCAACAACTCGCGACTTCTGCTAACTTATTAGGAAGTGAGAGTGCCTCCATTGAATCCACAGTAAACATCATCGCGGAAATTGCTGACCAAACGAATCTGCTTGCATTAAATGCCGCTATCGAAGCAGCTAGAGCGGGCGAACAAGGAAGAGGTTTCGCTGTTGTTGCAGATGAAGTCAGGAAATTAGCCGAACGCACCAAAAACGCCACCGTTGAAATCAACGGTATCGTCGAAAGCTTTAGGAGCCATGTCGGAAAAATTGAAGAAGAAACGCGATCCGCGAGTAGTGTCACCGCGAAAGTTCATGCCCAGATGAGTGACTTTAAAGGGCGCTTCTCAGAGTTCTCTGAAGCCGCTGAAAACACCATCCACCGAGTCTCTAAAACCAAAGACTGGTCGTTCGGTTCCCTCGTAAAAATGGACCACATCATCTACATGCAAAATGCCTATCGAGCGATAGAAATGTGTGAGACCCCTGAATGTGATGAGGCTAAAGCAGTTAAAACTAACCACAAAAATTGCCGTTTAGGAAAATGGTATCTCGACGCTGGTAAAGCCGCGTTTGGAAACACCAAAGCCTATACCACCCTTGACTTACCTCACTCCCTCGTTCATTCAAACGTACATAGTGCATTAGCGCTCGCTCAACTAGACTGGGCAAATGACGCATCCATACGTGAAGAGCTTATTGTCAAATTACAAGCTGCTGAAAATGCGAGCAGCCAAGTAATTAAATTGGTAGGGGAAATGGTGAAAGAAAAACATGGTTAACACCCTTGCGGGGTTAACCATGACAATTAGCGTAACGAGATGACTGGCCAGCCATGTTGCTCTGCGTGTTGACGCAAGGTGGCATCAGGATCAACTGCCACTGGTTTTTTCACTTTAGCCAGCAAAGGTAAATCGTTAAGTGAATCGCTGTAAAAAGTAGTGTCGGCAAAGCTCGCCCACGTCCAGCCACGCTCCCCCATCCACGCTTCTAACCGTGCAATTTTGCCTTCACGAAAACTTGGAATGCCCGCGACATTGCCGGTAAATTCGCCATCAATTTGCTCAGGGTCGGTGCCGATCAAATTAGGTACGCCAAATTCACGCGCAATCGGCGCGGTCACAAAACTATTTGTCGCAGTGATGATCACGCACACATCGCCGGCATCTTTATGCTTTGCCACTAACGCACGCGCGGCATCGCCCATCATCGGACGCACTTTGATGCGCATAAAATCTTCATGCCACGCATCCAACACTTTGCGTGAATGACGCGAAAGTGGCTTTAACTGAAAATCTAAAAATTCGTGAATGTCTAACTTGCCTGCTTTGTATTGCTCATAAAACTGTAAATTCTTGGCTTCAAATAGCTCACGGTCGAGCACACCTTGCTCCATTAAAAATTGCGACCATTCAAAATCGCTATCGCCAATCAATAAGGTATTGTCTAAATCAAATAAGGCTAAGTTCACTTCACGCTCCAATTATTTTTGCATCACATCTTTTAACAGTGGCACCGTCGCAGCTCGTTTTTTCAACCGCAAACAGTGCTCATCCAGTTCATCCAAAACGCTTAACAAATAGGGCAAATCGCGCCGCCCATGCCGCAACAGATATTGCGTTACCTCAATCGGCAACTCAAAGCCGCGAGCTTTTGCATGCTGTTGCAATGTTTGACTTTTTTCTTCGTCATTCAAGGCATGCACTTGGTACACCAAGCCCCAACCCAGTCGCGTGCGCAAGTCGTCGCGCAACTGCAAATGCGCTGGAGCAGCTTGCCCGCTCACTAATAACATGCCACCAGATTCACGCAGACGGTTATAGAGTGCGAACAAGGATATTTGTGCGGCATCATCTAGTTTTTCGACATCATCGACTGCTACCACCTGCGCTTCCTCAGGCACTGCGCCACACTGATACACCGCCGTCTGCCCATTGGCACGAGCACGCTCGATTGCGGCTTTGAGCAAATGAGTTTTACCACTCACCGCCTCTCCCCAAACATAAAAGCCGCGCTCGCCACCTGTACTAGAAAGCGCATGGCGCAAGGCAGAGTGCAGCTCCAAGTTTCGGCCGATTACAAAATTTTCTAAGCTAGCCTCCCACTGCGGAGCAATGCCAAGCAACAATTGCGTCATATTATTTATAAAGCTCGCTAGAGAGGTACGTACTGCGCAGATGCCGTAAACCCACCAACAACACTGCGGCAAGCGGCAAAGCAATGAGTAAACCGACGAAGCCAAATAGTTGGCCAAAAGCGAGCAGCGCAAAAACGACCGCAAGTGGGTGCAAGCCGATGCGTTCACCCACCAGCCTAGGAGTAACTACCATTCCCTCAAGCAGTTGCCCCACGCCGAACACCATCCACACCCACACCACATCAGTCCACAGCTCAAACTGACTCAGCGCAACGACGGTGGCCAAAGCAACGCCAACAATCATGCCAACATAAGGGATAAAAACGAGCAACCCACTCACCATGCCGATCGGTAAGGCAAACTCTACGCCGACTAGCCAGAGTGCAAACACATAAAACACGCTCATTAACAACATCACGGCGATTTGTCCGCGTAAAAACTGCCCGAGCACTTCGTCAATTTCTTTTGCAATTTCACTACTCTTGTCATGCCAGCGCCGCGGAATCAGCGCATCCACTTTGGCCAACAGTTCTGGCCAATCGCGCAATAAATAAAACATCGCCAACGGGATAAGCATTAGGTTCATCACCAAGCCAAGCAACGCCGCGCCTCCACCTGTAAGCCAAGGCAACAATTTTCCCGCGACTCCGCCCGCGACCTGAGAATTTTCGCTCAACACATTTTTGAGCGTTGCCATATCCCATTTCGCTTCAGGCATACTCTGCTGCAAAAAGGGTAGCAAACGCGCTTGCACACTTTCTAGCAAGCTCGGCAAACGTAACCACAGCAAATCAAGTTCGTTGCGCAAGAGCGGCATCAAAATCAGCACCATCAGCACAAAAATAGCTAGCATGCCGAGCATCACCATCAAAGTGGCTAGTGTCCGTGACCTGTTTTTTGTACTTAAGCGTGAGACAAGCGGTTGGCAGATATAGGCTAGAACAGCCGCCGCCACAAAGGGAAAGAGCACTGGCGCCAACAGATAAAGTAATCCCACAGGCATCAATAAAATGGCGAACCATTGCAGTACGGGGAAGCGAGTTGAGGTCATTTGGGGTAAAATCCGCCGTCCGAAAAATGTGCCGCACTGTATTCCAAATTCGTTTCCGAGGTCAAACCAAGTGCAATGAAACGGCCCTTAAATTAAGAGAGTGAGATATTAAATGAGCCAACCAACTAACAGCCTTTCCTACCGCGACGCCGGCGTTGACATTGATGCTGGCGACCAACTCGTTGAAAACATTAAGCCTTTTGCTAAGCGCACGATGCGTCCTGAGGTTTTAAGCGGCATTGGCGGCTTTGGTGGCTTGGTTGAAATATCCAAAAAATTTAAAGAGCCCGTTTTAGTTTCTGGCACCGATGGCGTGGGCACCAAGCTCAAACTCGCCTTTGAACTGAATCGCCACGACACCGTAGGCATTGATCTGGTGGCCATGAGCGTAAACGACATCTTGGTGCAAGGCGCCGAGCCCTTGTTCTTCTTGGACTACTTCGCTTGCGGCAAACTTGACGTACCCGCTGCGACCGAAGTCATCAAAGGCATTGCCTGCGGCTGCGAACAATCTGGCTGTGCGCTAATCGGCGGCGAGACCGCTGAAATGCCGGGCATGTATCCGGTAGGTGAATACGACCTCGCTGGTTTTGCAGTGGGCGTGGTGGAAAAATCTAAAATCATCACTGGTGAGCACATCAAAGCAGGTGACGTAGTATTGGGCTTAGCTTCAAATGGCGCGCACTCCAACGGTTACTCGCTCGTGCGTAAAATCATCGAGCGCTCGCATCCTGATTTAAATGCCAAGTTTGATGGCGATCGCTCATTAGCTGATTGCATCATGGCGCCAACTCGCTTGTACGTTAAACCGTTGCTGTCGTTAATGCAGACCCTGACTGTTAAAGGCATGGCGCACATCACTGGCGGCGGCATTACCGAAAACGTGCCGCGCGTCTTGCCACAAAATGTCGTTGCCGACATCGACAGCAAAACTTGGCAAATGCCAAAACTGTTTGACTGGTTGCGCGAAGGCGGCAATGTTGAAGCACAAGAAATGTTCCGTACCTTTAACTGCGGTATTGGCATGGTGGTCATTGTCGCTGCGGCGGATGCGGATGCTGCGATCAAACATCTACAAGCGGCTGGCGAAACGGTTTCACGCATTGGCGTAATTCGCGCGCGCAATGGCGACGAGCATCAAACTCAAGTACGCTAAGCGTCGTGAAAAAAGTCGTCATCCTTATCTCCGGTCGCGGCAGCAATATGCAGTCTTTGCTAGAAGCAAAGCTGCCCTGTGAATTCGCGGCCGTCATCAGCAACAAAGCGGATGCGGTTGGTTTGCAGATCGCAAAACAACACGGCATCCCTACTGCGGTGGTGTCGCATCGCGACCACGCTGACCGCGCCGCATTCGATATGGCACTCGCGACAGTCATCGATAGTTATCACGCGGACCTAGTGGTGCTGGCCGGCTTCATGCGCATTCTTACCACCCCATTTGTGGAACGCTATCGCGGCAAATTAATCAATATTCACCCTTCACTACTGCCTTCGTTTACCGGCATTAATACTCATGAACGTGCGCTGCAAGAAGGCGTAAAGATTCATGGCTGCACAGTGCATTTCGTCACCCCCACACTGGATGGCGGACCGATCATTATTCAAGCCGCAGTCCCTGTGTTGCACGACGACACACCGGCGACACTCTCCTCTCGCGTGTTGCGTGAAGAGCACCGCATTTTTCCACAAGCACTGCGCTGGCTCTGTCGTGAACAAGTTTGGCTGAACAGCGATGGTCGCATTGCGACAAATCGCTTAGCGCAACCAAGTGCTGCGCTTATTTCTCCAGGCTTAAGTTAAGGTTCAGCGCACTCTTTATGCGCCCACCTCGCCGCACTGTGTTCGCCTTGGTTAAATCCCTATCCACCTCGACGCAACGCATCTTATTTGCCGTAACAGCCTCGTTGTTATTGCATAGCTTAGTGTTATTGCTACCGCCAATTGAGCTGCCTGAATTCGAAGCAAAGCTACCGCCTCTCACTGCAAGACTTGAACAGCTTCCTAAACCGAGCCCTAAAGTAGCCCAACCAAAAGCCAAACCCAAGGCACAGCCCACACCGCAACCTGATCCCGTGGCGCAATCAGTCTCTGATTTGCCGATTGCAGAAAGTGCCGTTACCGCGAGCAGCGCTCCGGTTGCGACCGAGCCTGAGCCGGTTGTTGCCGAAACTGTAGTAGAAACGCCTCCCCCACCAGCTGAGCCGCAACGCCCCTTGTTACCCAAGCATGCTCGTCTGAAGTTCAATGTGTATCAAGGAGAGGGCAATTTCAAAGTAGGTGAGTCTAGCCACAAGCTAGACATCGAAGATGGCTATTACACACTGAAAGCCAGCGTACAAACGACCGGCCTCGTGGGTGTACTTAAAAGCTACAAGATGGTGCAAACCAGCGGCGGCGAAGCCACGGTTCATGTACTAAAACCTGACGTATTTACCGAGGAAATCACCGACAGTAGCGGCAAAAAAAAGAACCGCGCAGAGTTTGATTGGCTTAACAATAAAGTTAGCTTCTCAAATGGCAAAGAAGCCGTCCTTCCTCTACACGCACAAGACATTCTCAGCATCATGTATCAATTTCCACCCATGGCCAAACAAGTGGAAGTGGTTACCATCAACATTGCCACCGGAAAAAAGTTCGAAGAATATCGTTTTGAAATCATGTTTGCAGAAACACTCAAAACCCCGATGGGCGAGCTACAAACAGTCCATTTCCGCAAACTACATCGTGCCAACGAAGAAGGCCTAGAAATCTGGTTTGCTCAGGAATATCGTTTCCTACCCGTAAAAATGCGCTACATCGGCTATGACGGGAAAATTGGCGCTGAGGCCATCATCACCGACATCCGTGTCTCCGACGAATAAGCCGCCTGCATCTGGTAAACTGCACACCCGATTAAAAATCAAAAACGACTTTAATCCGCAGATTTCGCAGATTGGCGCAGATTTTTTCCAACCGTATTCGACACAAGTAAAGCGAAGCACTTAGCTAGGTTTTTAATCTTGTGTAATCTGCGGATAAATGTTTTTTGACTTAAGGCCCTACATGCTCATCACCGAATACCGTCTCGACCTCGTCGCCCAAGCACTGCGTGCCATTTTGCCGCTGGTTCACCCTGCCGATGCGGCACTACGTCACTTCTTTCAGGCGGAGCGCATTGGCTCAAATGAACGAGCACTGGTTGCGGAAACAGTCTTCGGTGTATTGCGTCATCGCCTTTTTTTAGAACATGCTTGCACCACGCCTGAAAACACCGTGAACAAAGCCACGCCACGCCGCATGGCCCTCGCATTTTGGGTGCGCTTTGGTGGCTACAACGTACGCGAACTCACCCCACTACTTAAGGCAACAGAGGCAGAGTGGCTAGGGCAAGTTAAAGGGATTCAAATTGGCGAACTACCCTTGTCCATTCAGGCTGAGCTTCCCGACTGGATCATTGAGAAATTACGAATGCAGCGTACTGATGCAGAAATTTTGGCATTGGGCATTTCGATGCAAGCGCCCGCCCCACTCGATTTGCGCGTGAATAGCCTCAAGGCCAATCGTGACGAAATTCTCAGCGGCCTTGGTGCCGAAAATGTGCAAGCCGTGGCCACGCCATTTTCACCATTAGGCATCCGCGTTACCGGCAAGCCAGCGCTGAATAAAAGCCCGCTGTTTCTAGGTGGACGCTTTGAAGTGCAAGACGAAGGCAGTCAACTGTTAGGCTTTTTACTCGCACCAAAGCGCAACGACATGGTGGTGGACTTTTGCGCAGGCGCCGGCGGCAAAACGCTGATGCTGGGTGCGATGATGAATTCGCAAGGTCGCCTGTACGCTTGGGATGTATCTGAAAAGCGCCTCGCCAACTTAAAGCCGCGCATGGCGCGCTCCGGTTTGAGCAACGTGCAACCACAGCTCATCGCGCACGAAAACGATAGCAAAATTAAGCGCCTCGCAGGCAAGATTGATCGTGTGCTGGTCGATGCCCCCTGCAGTGGCCTCGGCACCTTGCGCCGCAACCCGGATTTGAAATTTCGCCAATCCGAAAAAAGCGTGCAAGAACTCACGCAGAAGCAAACCTCGATTCTCAATGCGGCCAGCCGTTTAGTAAAAGTGGGCGGGCGTTTGGTGTATGCCACTTGCAGCCTGCTACAAGAAGAAAACCAAGCCATCGTCGAAGCGTTTCTTGCTGAGCATACCGAATTCACTTTGCTACCTGCAAGCGAAGCGCTGGCACAGCAAAAAATTTCGTTGGAAATGGGTGACTATCTACAACTCCTGCCGCAACAACATGGCACAGATGGATTTTTTGCCGCCGTCATGGAGCGCAAGCTAATTGTGCCTACCGCGATCGACGATGTAGAGGCAAATGATTAAAGGCGAAAGGTAAAATTAATCAAATAGATACATAATAATTAAGTTTTGGCAGGTTGGGCTAAAGCCTGACATACGAGAAATCGCTTCGAACGCTCTAATTAAAAAACTGGATTAAAGTTAAGTGAAAAACAACACACTCCTTAATCGCCGCAAGCCCGCTCCTATGGAGTGGCTGTTCAACAAAGCCATGGTCATTGCACTGGCTTCGGTCGCCATCGTTATCGGCTACGTGGGCTTTATCGACCTTTGGAATAGCCTCTATAAAACCGCCACCTCGCTCGACATCTGGTTAATTATCGCCTTAACCTCACTCGTCATTGCCAGTGGCTTGGTTATGTTTGGTCGTTATGCTGAACGCAAATTAGAAATTGAGACACAGCTAAAGATCCAAAAAATTGAACTTTATGATCAATTTTTAATTCAGTTGAGTAAAATTTTTCAGCGCGAACACGGCAACGACGACCTCATTAAATTAATCGCTGAGTGGCAAAGCAAGCTCCTGTTATGGAGCGACAACGAAACCTTATTTCATCTGTTCCGTTGGCACGACAGCCTCATTACCCACAATATCAACTCACTTATAATACTTGAGCTTTTCATTCGCTCCTTACGCGAAGAAATTGGCCACCCTTCATCTGAAATAGAACAAGGCGCATTTATTCACTTAATGATTAACCATAGCGCCTTTTTTCAACAACACACTAATCATGGGAAGCTGTAACGCTCGAATTAAATAGCCGAGGGCTCGATATTTTTGATGTGATCCTCCACCTTCGCAACAATATCTTCAGCCTTGAGCGGATCAATACTTAAGGTCTGCCAATCTTCAATTCTAATTTCTTTATCCGCGGTTTCAAAAATCCCCGTGTCAGCTAATAGTTTTGCAGCAAGCCGCAACATTGCAGTGAGTGCAATTACTGACTTAGACTGCTCAACGCCCTCAGCATGATGTCCACGTAGTACAGCGACAAGAGTCTCTGGCAACGCCCAGTGACTGGCTAACTGAGCCCCCAGTTCACTATGTGACATTTCAAGTAGCTTCGCTTCCATCTCTTCCATTGAGCACTCTGGCTCAGCAAGTAAACGCGTATGAAGTTGATCGCTCAATTTCGGAGCAATAAAATCTAATACTAGGAGGCCAATGTCGTGCAGTAACCCAGCCAGATAAATCTCTTCATCGCTCGGGCGCAACGCTACCGGCATAAAACGCGCCAAGGTATCCATCGTAACGGCGACAGAAAGACTGTGCTGCCACAACTTTTCGACATCAAGCCGTCCTGGCGGACGTCTTTTTAATGAGGTCATCATCGACAGGCTAAGCGCACTCATTTTTATGCGCTTAGAACCAAGCACCGCGGCAGCATCATGCAGCGTCAAAATTTTTCGGTCAGTGCCATACACCGGCGAATTAGCCAAGCCAATCACTTTGGAAAGAATGATTGGATCTTCTTCGATCAGTTTAAACAGTGCTCGCTCATCTTTATCGGTGGCGATTTTAAGGGACAGAATTTTCTGCGCAATATGTGGAATCGCTGGCAGGCTTTCCAGATTTTCGATTGCGTCGTGCAGGTTTTTATAAGGCGTCATACGGTAAATTCCCAATTCATTATTTCTGCCGCCGGCATCGGCCTTGCGATCAAATAGCCTTGGCCTACCTCACACCCCATATCCAGCAGTGCGCGGTATTGACCCTGAGCTTCAATACCTTCAGCGACGACCTTCCGCTCAAAAGCTTTCGCCAATGCAATGATGCCTTGTACGATAGCCATACCGCCTTTGTCATCCAACATCGCACGCACAAAAGATTGATCGATTTTCAGCACATCCACGGGCAACTTGCTCAGATAAGTCAGCGACGAATAACCCGTACCAAAATCATCAAGGGCAAACTCTACTCCCAGCTGACGACACGCTTCAATAATGTTTCTCACAGTCGCGATATCGTTCAAGGCAACTGTTTCCAGCACCTCTATTTGAAAGCTACCCTTTGCTAGCGCAGGGTATTTAACGAGTTGCTGCTGAAGCCTCTCCACAAAGCGCGCTGACTCTAAATGATAGCCCGAAATATTTACGCTCACATCGAGAGATAAGCCTGCACTTTGCCACTGCGTAAGTTGTGCCAACGCACTAGAGATTACCCACTCACCCAACTGAACATCCACATCGGTGTTCTCAACATATCGCAAAAACTCGCCCGGCGCCAACATACCGCGCACTGGGTGATGCCAACGAATGAGCGCTTCTACCCCCTTCAACTTTTGCGTGCGCAAATCGATTTTCGGCTGATAGTAAAGCTCAAACTGCCCTTGCTCTAAGCCCAAGCTGACACTTTTTAGAAGATCATTTTGCTCGCGAGCCCGTTGATCCAACGCGGGGTCGTAAATATGAAAACAATTTTTGCCAGACTCTTTCGCCTTATACATCGCTTGATCAGCATGGCGTAACAGCGTATCTGGGTCTTCGTCGTTCAAGGGGTAAATACAAACACCGATACTGGCACTCACTTGAATGATATGTTTGCCGATTGTCAGCGGTTGAGCCACCACATCGAGTAAACGATTGAGTGTCGCCACACACTCCTCGCCTCGCTCTATGCCCAGCAGTAAAACGACGAATTCATCCCCACCCAAACGGGAGAGGGTATCGCCGCCGCGGATAGTGCCACCGATACGCTTGGCGATCTCAATTAACACCTGATCGCCAGCTTCATGCCCAAAAGAATCGTTGATCGGTTTAAAACCATCAAGGTCAAGATAACAGACCGCCATCATGTTTTGTTCGCGCGTTGTTTGTGCAATACCCTGCTTCATACGGTCGCCTAACAACACGCGATTCGGAATGCCGGTTAGCGCATCGTGATAAGCAAGAAACTCAACCTTGGCCTCAATCGCTTTGCGATCGGTGATGTCTGAAAACATCCCTACATAATGGGTAAGTTTACCGTCAGCATCACGTACAACAGAAATACTCAGCCACTCAGGGAATACTTCGCCATCCTTGCGCTTATTCCAAATTTCCCCCTGCCAGTGGCCAAAATTATCCACGCTTTGCCACATCGCTTGAAAGTACGACATATCGTGACGACCAGAAGATAAAATTTTGGGCGTTTTGCCAATAACTTCTTCTGAACCATACTGCGTTACCTTGCTAAAAGCACGATTCACTCTGATGATGCGTTGCTCAGTATCAGTAATCATGATGGCTTCGTTGCTACCATCAAAAACTTGTGCCGACAGGTGTAATGATTCTTGTGCACGGAACTGATCGAGAACGATACCAATGATGGACGCGCCAATCTCCAGCATCTTGCGGTGAAAGGGTGCCGGGGAGCGGCGCTCAAAACTCGACAAGGCGAAAGTACCAACCACCGCTCCGCCACTGGAGCGGATTGGCATTGACCAGCACGCCATCAAACCAAAATTGACCGCCAGATCATGCAAATCATTCCAACGTGGATCGGTTAGCGTATCTGAAACGAACACAGGCTCTTGCCGATAGATCACGTTGCCACAGGAGCCCGCATTCGGCCCAGGCTTCAAACCATTAAGCTGCGCTTGCCCCGTAGCGGGAATGCTCGGTGCCGCATACACATTGAGATGCTCTCTGTTTGCATCCAACAACATGACTGAACCCACAGAATTAGGAAGCAATTGCTCCTCTAATTTACACACGCTGTTGATCATCGCGAGGTGATCACCACCGAGCGCAACAGACTCCAAAATTGCCTGCTGCAACAGCAGAATTTTTTCCTGTTCAATAGGCGTCAGTTCGCTGTACTCAACAGGAGTAACGGGTGTTGCACACGAAGTAACTTCGACTGGGGAGGTATTTTTCATCTCGTTAAAATCCTGAACTACTATCCTCGTGGGTATTGCTTTATTTGTCCTACTTTTTTCACAGCATATTAAACGGATCAGTCCTATCTCGCTATAACAAAGTAACGATGCAATGACTTTATTCGTTCAGTGCTTAATGGGTAATCCTAGAGCCCTGCTGTAAAATACGTGCCATATTCCCAATGGGCACCACTAACAAACGTGAAAGTAATGAAACCATGTCTAATCAAGATTTAGATTCCATAGAGGTAATGCCTGCCCTCTCTGATACCGAGATGGATGAACTCGACAGTTTTTTGATGTCAGATGCCACCTCAAATGAGGTCATGTTGCTGGATTGTCTCGACGGTTATTTAACCGCCCTGGTTTCAGGCCCAGTGATGCCAAAGCAAACCGAATGGCTGCCAAAAGTGTGGGGACCCAGCGCAGAAGATGCACCGACCTTTAAGAACGAAGCTCAAGCAGAAAGAATCGTTGATCTAATCACCCGTCACTTAAATGCCATTATCTGGAATCTTCAGCAAGAACCAGACTTCTTCGAGCCTGTCTTTGACATGCAGGTCTATGTGGATGATGAACGTGAATACGTCGATGGTGAAATGTGGGCACACGGATACATGACTGGCATCAATCTTCAGCGAGATCGGTGGAAGGCATTATTTGAATCTAAGCACAGCATCGAAATACTGCAACCGATTCGTTTACTTGGCTCAGCTGATATAAGCGCTGAAGAGGAAGCGCTCATTGCAACGCCTGCTCAACGCGAAGAATTATCTAAACCGATTCCTGCTAGCGTTGCTTGGATATTTAAATTTTGGGCACCGCAACGTGCCGCGGCCGATCGCGCCAGTGGCAAAAATTCTGAAAATGAAAATCCAAAAATAAGCCGCAATGCACCTTGCAGTTGCGGCAGCGGTAGGAAATTTAAAAAATGCTGTGGCATTTCAACGGCAACTGAATAAGCTACTCGAAATGCTCTAAATTTATTTTTAAAAATTTTGGCGACACCTTTCGGTGATACTGCCTGTCAAACCTACTTGGCCAAACTCATGACAAATTTAGCGAGCTCTTTAGCCTCCGCCTCTGTAATTTTTGGGTTCGGCGGCATCGGAGTCGGCCCCCAAATACCTTTGCTTCCAGCGATAATTTTGCCACTCAAAGAAGCGACAGCGCTCTTATCGCCTTTATATTTGGCAGCCACATCTTGCCAAGAAGGTCCTACCATTTTTTTATCCATCGCATGACAAGCGACACAGTTACCTTTTTTGGCTAATTCCGGCATTTCGGCGCCCATGGCACTCGTTGATACTGCCAACCCCGTTGCAATTACAATAACTAGATGTGTTAATTTCATTCTTCTCTCCGAGAGCGTTTTCAATAAATAAAAAATAAAAATTAATTGCGACAATTTATCTTACACCGTGGCCTTATCATTCAGACCACGAGATTTGCAAATATTTTTCTTTCGTTTTGTAGCTGGCTGACATTCTAATAAATTTCTGCCCCTTCTTTATGTCATTCGAGCAAAATGAACGTATATTCCCGAATCGCCTAGCATTCATTTTATCGACTGGCCGCAACATTCCAATTAGGATTCAAATGAAGTTTAAAAATCTTTTCACCGTTCATTCGACGCATACATCAATTACAGAAAAAATCCGTAGCGGCATCGCGGGCGGCACGGCAATTTTTCTACTGGCAGTTGCAATTAAATATCTTCCGCTTCACACCTACCCCTTGGCGATGTTGGGCTCGATGGCTGCATCTGCGGTGCTATTGTTTGCCG
>JBAXEJ010000053.1:0-16469 GCA_037140475.1 Gallionellaceae bacterium | reverse complement strand
ATTATTAGTCGTGGTTATGCCGAGGCTGATGTGATGCGCGTCGTAAAATTAATTCGCATCAACGAATACAAGCGCCGCCAAGCACCTGTTGGAGTACGCATCACTGACCGCGGTTTTGGTAAAGATTGGCGCTATCCAATTACCGTGCGTTATCAAGACAATTTTTAATGCGGCGGACAAGGTAATTTAGGTCCTAGCTACGATTATTCATGAGATTCGTGCGACTGTCGCCTTCGTCCTGTGAGTTCATCCGCTCGATTTGCCTGCCAGATAGCAATCAGTCACCAGTAAAAAATCAAACAGCCCAACTACGGACGATGATCACCTCACCGATTCGACCCAACGTGAGCATTGCAATCAGTCAACTTTGCGCCCCCCTTATTGAAGGTTCAATGACAGCATCACGAAGTAAACTATTGACGCTCAAGGCAGGTGTCGAGGACACTATGGCGATCCTCTGGGATTTAACAATTTGATTAATTGGCCGTCGCTGACACGCCATAACCTGTCAGATGCAACCAGGACTTCTCAACCCGTAAGCTGCTGTTGACGCTGCTAATCATACTGCTTGCCCTGCTGCGTGAATTAGGCTGGAGCTAGCGAAGCAGGTCGGCCTTCTTGACCAATTCAAGTGCCGTTTTTACTTCCATTTTGTTAAAGATCGCAGCACGGTGGGTCTTTATCGTATTGACCGAGACATTCAGCATTTGGCCAATTTCACGGGTGGTTTTTCCTCCAACGACAAGCCAGAAGACTTTACGTTGGGCGAGTGAAAGTGACTCAAAGCGTCCTCGAGTTTCAAGCTTTTTTACCTGCAATACCCCTTTGACTCTCATCGATGCGTTTGACTTTGTGGGGCGGTTTGGAAAGACATACTCATCTAGCATCATGACGAGCTCCCCATCAAAATCAATCTTGGTCGAATCAACTTTGACGAGGCTTACTAAGCGAGTATCAAATAACGTGCTGTGATCGCCTAGCCAATCACCCACTATTCGTCTCATCACAATGCTTACATCGCGGGGACTTTCCTTGGCAATCCGCAATGAGAGCTTCCTCAATTGTTTTGCAATTCCTTCATGGGCAGACTTGTGGGCTTTTACATGCGCTTGGCAACTGGGATTGTCAGGCAACAACTCCATCATTTTTTCTTCATAGGCTGAATGGCCAGAGAGAAACGCCGACAACTCGCTTGTAATCGTAGCCAGCACTGAGCTGCAGCGCTTTTGCTTAAAAGAGCTGCAGCCCTTACAAGTGGCGTCTGGATTGTGATTTGCTTCGGAACAAAATAACTCCAACCGCCCGACTGTGTTTTCGAGAAGCTCATGCTGTTGATCTATTTCGGCGTGACCGGTGAGGCTGATTGTCATCTTATTCAGAGGTAAGAAACTTGCTAAGTATCTGCATTATAAGGTTAAAAGTTTTAATGTTCATCACCCTATAGGGTGATGACGTATGAGCGAGTTCCTCCTACAGTGGGGTGACTATATAAACAAACAGCACTCATGTTGATAGGGCTCAATTTTTGCTCACATGATATAGAGCTAGCCAATCAAAAATCCAGAGCGAGATCAGCGAAAGGAGGGAGTTATGCAACAGAAATTGCTTCGTGATTTCACTTCAGCGCACAGCCAAAGTGGCTCAAGAAAATCCAAAGTTCAAGGATTCGAACATCAATTAGAGTTCAATGAACTCGATAGTCACCGCACCTTGTCGGAGAAAATATCCTATATCCATAACATAGCCTGTCAGCACCTCCCGCACATTGATCGTATTTCCCTTGCAAAATATAACCAAAGTGCAGACACGCTGTGTACCCATGTGGGGAGCTGGAAGGGTGAGAATCCCCTCACCCTATACGAGATAAAGCTAAGCGAAGTTCCAACGCTTCTCAAATTGGTCAACAATCGTGAAACGCGCATCATTAATGATATGGGCGTATTTTCCAACAGTAAATCCATCCATTCGAAGCGAATCGTAGGCAAAGGTTATCTTTCAAGCTACACCATTCCCTTATTTAACGAGGGGAAGTTCATTGGCATGCTCTTTTTTAACTCCTATCAGCGCGCGGTGTTCAATGATTCGAACCTAACTTATTTGGACATGATCGCTCATTTATTGACGATCTTGTTAGCTGCCGAATTGAACCAGGTCGCGACACTCCACGGCGCCATGAGGACCGCTGCACAATTCACTCGTCATCGTGATCCGGAAACTGGTATGCACCTTGAGCGCATGGCCCGCTATTCGCGATTGATTGCTTTTGCCATGGGCGCTGCCCACTCGATTGATGATGAATTCGCCGACAGAATCCTTCAGCACGCGCCTTTGCATGATGTCGGCAAGATCACCATTCCCGACAGGATTCTTCTTAAGCAAGGCCCATTGACCACTGAAGAATTCACCGAGATGAAAACGCATACGACGAGGGGGCGCGAGATCATTGATACGATGCTACTTAATTTCAATATCAAGTGCGTCAAAGATATCGACATGATTCGCAATATCGTTCTTTATCACCACGAAAGCATAGACGGTAACGGTTATCCAGAAGGCTTGAAAGGTGAAGAGATTCCACTCGAGGCGCGCATCGTTGCCGTTGCCGACGTATTCGACGCACTGACTTCAGTGCGCTCATACAAGTTAGCCTGGAGCAACGAACAGGCATTCGCTGAACTTAGAAGATTGAGTCATTTCAAGCTGGATGCAGATTGCGTGGCTGCCCTACTCGGCTCGCAGGACCAGATACTAAGCATCCAATCGAGTTACGCAGATTGAGGTGAACGATGCAGCAAATATTTGAATAGTAAGTACGCTCACATTACGAACTCGGCTGTCTCAGGTTCAAACCTGGCTGATTAACTTGAGTCAAATTCGTTATGAATATTTAATAAAAGGTAAGACCATTGTCGAAATTTAATATCAACCTACATGAAGCAATTTACTCCTTGTCTGATGCTCTCGACCTGGTAGGGGTGACGCATATTCATCACGGCAAACATGTCGCCTACATGGCCGTAGAGTGCGGCAAGAAACTCGGTTGGGATTCCAAACGTATGGATGATCTATTTCAGGCTGCGATGCTGCACGATTGCGGCGTGTCGAAAACAGTAGTGCATGAACGATTAGCGCAACTTGCGTGGGAAAAGGAAGGGGATCACTGTGACCTAGGGGCTGATCTACTAGAAACTTGCATGCGGACGGCACACCTTGCACCTATAGTTCGTTATCACCATACCCATTGGTCAGAACTGAAAAAAATGGATTTGCCGCTAGAAGTAAAGCTCAGTGCCAATTGCATTTACCTAGTTGATCGGGTCGATGTTTTATCGCTGGGCTTCATGGTGGATCAGTCCAATTTACTACTGGGCAAAAATTCTATTCGTCAGAAAATTGTTGAAAAAAGTGGCGACTGGTTCTGCCCCGAGCTGGTCGAAGCATTCATGGAGGTGTCGAAGTCGGAAGCATTCTGGCTTTCACTCGAGAACGATCATGTTAACGGCTATGTGTCGCGCTGGCTGTCAGAGACGAAAGCACAATCTATGGACTTTCAAGAGTTACGTAGCATTGTCTACATCTTCTCTTATATTGTGGATGCTAAAAGCCCATTCACAAAATCGCACTCAGACGGAGTCGCTAGACTATCTCGATATTTAGGAAACTTATTCGGCCTTTCTGAAAAGAGTTGCGACATGCTCGAGTTGGCTGGCTTGCTGCATGACCTCGGCAAACTCAGGCAACCAGACGGATTGCTGGATAAACCTGGAAAACTTACCGAAGAAGAAAATGCACATATCCAAAGACATAGTTTTGACACTTACACGATTATTAAAAATATCCATGGGTTGGAAACAATTGCTGAATGGGCGGCACAGCATCACGAAAGAGTTGATGGCACTGGATATCCGTACCACATTGGAGAAGGTGAAATTTCATTCGAGGCGCGCATTATCGCGGTTGCAGATGTTTTTCAGGCATTGGCACAAGAGCGTCCATATCGTGGCCCGTTAAGCCCTCGGCTGATCTTAAAGATACTTCATGAGATGGTTGATGAAGGAAAGCTAGATAAAAACATAGTGATGTGCGTGGATCAGAATCTGGATAATTGCTGGAAGGCTGCAGTAGGACACGAAAACTCTCTAATTGATGAGCCAAATATATCGCCAGTAATTGTGGCGCAATCCCTAATGATTTGCTAGGCGCACTTCACTCACTTTAGTAACTAAACCTATTTACTTCCGACTGAACCAGCCCTAATCCGACGGCGCTATTACAAACATATTCAAATGATTATTTCGAGTTTGCAGTTTGTATCAATTAAAACAAAAGTCACCGCATTCACCTTAGCCGTTTTTGGAATCAGTCTTTTACTAGGTGGCTTGTATGCTGGACATATCTTGCGAAAAGATATGCAGCGGCAGCTTGGCGAGCAGCAGATGGCAATCGCCTCACTGGAAGCTGAACATATTTCTTTTGAGCTTAACGATCGAATTCGGGGTATGCAAAATATTGCTGAGCGCATCACTCCCGCATTAATGCGCTACCCGAAAGAGTTACAAAATTTTTTAGAAGCTCGGCCATTCTTCACTCAGTTATTTAATGCGGGTGGATATGTCACGGGCAATGATGGTGTTGCACTCGCCTCTATTCCTCTGGGCATCCCGCGTATTGGCGTCAATTACATGAACCGTGAATATGTGGCAACAGCAATTAAGCAGGGGAAGATAACAATTAGCGACCCTAGCTACGGCATCGTCTTAAAGGTGCCTGTAATTGGAATTGCTGTGCCCATCTTTAACGATAGCAAACAAATAATGGGTGCGCTGGTTGGCATTATCGACCTGAGCAAGCCGAATATTTTGGATGCGGTGACACAAAATCCCTATGGGGAAACTGGCGGATATTTGCTGGTATCTAAGCATGCACGCCGAATTGTTACTGCAACAGATAAAGATCGCATCATGGAGGCAAGCCCTGCGCTGGGTGTAAATCCTTTAATCGATCGATTCCTTCAGGGTGAAGAGGGCACATTCATTTTGCGAACCCCAAGGGGGAAGGAGGTTTTGCAATCGGTAAAATCAATACCAGTTGCAGACTGGTATTTAGCCGTACAAATTCCGACTGAGGAGGCCTTTGCACCTATTGTTAAAACACAACGATATATCTTGTGGGGAATGTTGCTACTAATGGTCGTGGCCGGCTCTCTTATTTGGTGGTGGTTGCGATTACAGCTATCTCCCCTGCTTTCTACAGCCAAGACTTTGGCTCAAATGACCGACGCCTTAAAACCATTGCCAGTTACTTCTCGTGATGAGGTAGGTCAATTAGCCGCCAGCTTTAATAGCTTGCTCGATACGCTAGGTAAGCGTGAATTGTATTTGCAAGCCATTATCGAAAACGAACCTGAATGCATCAAAATTATCGATGCGCAAGGTCGTTTAAAATTTATGAATCCTGCTGGACTAGCAATGATTGAGGCGGAGTCGATAAACCAAGTATCGGGAAAATTTATTGGAAGCTTTATCGCTCCTGAGTGTCGCTTGAATTTCGACAGCTTGCACAAAAGAGTGCTTGCAGGTGAGACAGTGCAAATGGAGTTTGAGGTAATTGGGCTAAAAGGAGGGCATCGCTGGCTGGAAACTCACGCTGTGCCACTAAAGGAGAATGGTCAGACGATGCATCTTGCTGTTACGCGTGATGTTAGCCAGCGCAAACAATTTGAAGAGAAGCTTCTCACTCTTTCAACCGCGATTGAGCAAAGTCCCATTTCAGTGCTAATTGCGGATGCTCAGTCGAATATCGAATATGTAAATCCTCGATTTAGTGAAGTGACTGGCTACTTTCCTGAAGAACTTATAGGGCAAAACACGCGAATCCTTCAATCAGGAGAAACGCCTAAAGAAATCTATAAGGAGTTATGGAGCGCTTTGCGTAACGGCAATATTTGGCACGGAGAATTGCTAAATAAACGCAAGGATAGCCAGCCATATTGGGAAGAGGTTCATATTGCACCGGTGAAGAACAATGATGGAGTTTTGACTCATTATGTTGCGGCTAGAATCGATGTTTCTCAGCGAAAAAAAATTGAAGCCGATTTGTCTGAAAGTGAAAGTCGTTTCCGATTCATGCTAGAGACAAGCCCCATTGCGATTCGTATTACACAGCTATCAAGCAATCAAGTTTTATTTGCGAACCAACGTTATGCGGAGCTGATCAAAACACCACCTGAGCAGGTTATCGGCACTAACCCCCAAAGTTATTACGTAAACCCACAAGATTATGCCGATGTACTTGAGCAACTTGCTCATGGTGCACGTGTCACCAATAAATTGATTGAGTTGCAGGTTTCCAATCAACATTCAAAAACAACTTGGACGCTGGCATCGTATATGCGATTGGATTTCCAAGGAGAGCCCGCTGTACTAGGTTGGTTCTACGATATTTCAGATCGCAAAGCGATGGAGGAGCAAGTTCAGCATCTTGCACATTTTGATGCGCTGACTGATTTGCCTAATCGGACACTATTCACCGATAGATTACACCAAGCATTGGCAGTGGCTAAGCGCGATAAAACGCATCTAGCTCTGATGTTTATCGACCTAGATAAGTTCAAGCCCGTTAATGACACACTTGGACATGATGTAGGAGATCAGTTGTTAAAGGGTGTCGCTCTGCGAATCAAAACATGTTTGCGTGAGTCGGATACGGTGGCTCGTATTGGCGGGGATGAATTTGTCGTGTTGTTGTCGGTAATTGAGTCTGCTAGCGATGCAATTGGAGTTGCAGAAAAAATTCGTCGTTCGTTAAACATTCCTTTCGGCATTGATGGCCATGAGGTTTGTATTTCGTCGAGCACAGGGGTTGCAATCTACCCGGATCATGGTAACGATGAAAAAGAACTAGTGAAAAATGCCGATACTGCAATGTATTTCGCCAAGAAAGACGGGCGTAATAATGCAAAAGTTTATGCTGTAACGATGGGGTAACTTGATCTTTTGTGGACAAATCAGCCTGTCAGATCGGCTTTAACAAAGCCTCGAAATGCTCTATTGGGACAGGCTTACTAAACAAATATCCCTGATACGCTAGACAACCCAAATGTTTCAGTAACGACAACTGAGCTTCGGTTTCCACCCCTTCAGCAATCACATTCAGATGGAAATTTTTTGCCATGTCGATAATAGTTTGCACCATCACCTGATCATTCTGGTCGGAGGTCATGTCGCGCACAAAGCTTTGATCGATCTTAAGCTGATCCAGCGGTAATTGCTTCAAGTAAGACAGTGACGAATAGCCTGTGCCAAAATCATCCATCGACAACCTAACCCGCAATGCTTTCAGGGCATGCATCTTAGTGATCACCTCGGTTACGTCGGTCAACACAACAGTTTCGGTGAGTTCGATCTTCAAGCGTGAGGCATCTAGTTCATGATCATGGATGAGGTTCTTCACTTTCTCTACAAAGTCAGACTGTTTGAACTGCTTTGCGCTGACGTTCACCGCCAGCGTAAGATGGCTTGAATGTTCAGCTTTAGACCACACAGCCAATTGTCGGCATGCGGCTTCCATCACCCAATCGCCCACCACTAAGATGAGTGAACTTTCTTCTGCCAAGGGAATGAATTGCGCAGGCGAAACCATGCCACGTGTGGGATGAATCCAGCGCACCAGTGCTTCTGCCCCAATAGGCTTTTGCTCGCTGTTGACCTGTACTTGGTAATACAACTGCAATTGCTGCTCAGGCACCGCACGACGCAAATCTGCCTCTAGAGCAGCGTGTGCTTCTACCGCAAGTTGCATCTCGGCATCAAAGAAACGCACCGCATTGCGCCCAGACTCTTTGGCACGATACATCGCCATATCGGTATGCTTTAACAACTCACTGACGGTCATTTCATTGCCGCGATAAAGACTGACGCCAATACTGGTGGAACTCAAGTACTCCTTATCAATGAGTTGATAAGGAGTGGTGAGCGCAGTACGCATTTTCTCGGCGAGGAGTGCGACTGTCTGCAAAGCCACTTCTACATCAGCATCTACCTCTGCCAGCAACACCACAAAATCATCACCGCCTAGTCGTGCCACGGTATCCACTTCGCGAACACAAGTCTGAATACGCTTTGCCGTTGCTATTAGTAGCAGATCACCGTATTCATGGCCCAGTGTGTCGTTCAGTGTTTTGAAATTATCTAAATCGATAAACAACAACGCTCCGTATCGCTGGCTTCGTGCAGAAGAAAGTAAACACTCTTTAAGTCGATCAAGCAGCAGACGACGGTTGGGCAGATTGGTCAGTGTGTCGTAAAAAGCCAGATCATGTATTGCAGCATCGGCCTGCCGTTTTTCGATAGCGACACTGGCCACGTGAGCTGAACGCTCGATCAGGGAAAGGTCTTCTTGAGTGGGCGTATTAGCTATGCGGTGATAGATGGCAAAAGTACCTAGCACCTTACCTGTCGAGGAGAGTATCGGTTGCGACCAGCAGGCATCTAAATTGGCACGCGCCGCCAACGCCTTGTACGGTGCCCAATAGGGGTGCGTCTGGATGATTTCAACAATTACGCGCTCGCCAGTGAAGGCCGCCGTGCCACAGGAACCCACACCCATGCCGATTTCTACTCCGTTGATCGCCTCATTATAAAAATCAGGCAAGCTAGGTGCCGCGCCGGTGACGAGATGTTTTCCTTCACTATCCAGTAATAACAGACTGCAAAGCATCTTGGGGTTAACCTCTTCTACACCCAAAACAATCGCCTTCAGAATGTCGCCGAGGGGCTCATTGCTTGCCAACATTTCTAATGTTTTCGTGCGGAATTTAGCGACTTGGTCAGCGTGCATGCGTTCAACGAGAACAGATCTCTCTCGACCGAACATACCGCCCAAGCCGATCAAACCGATCAGCCAAATCAGCCCGTGAGAAAACGATAAATCATGGATTCGAGACAGTTGTACGTTAGTAAAGGGACGCATTTTTACATAAGCACCAATCCCACCACGTACATCGCCTACCTTATAGCCTTGGACAGCGTGACATTTGAGACAGCCCTCTATGACAGGTAGTGGCTTCATCAATCTCATGTAGGTCGCGTCGCCAATGTCGGCAATTTCCATCACCTCCTTGGCGCCTTGATCAAAGCTTTTCAGTGCTTTGATTTCCCATTCGTCAGGTTTGTTGTTGGGGTTTAATAACTTCAAGCTGGTGAGGTGACTCAAGTCCATCTTGTTACCATTAAAATCTTCCTGCACTTCCCGAATCACAAAGGCGGGATTCATCAGGGTGAGTTTCATGCCCGTGGTGGTGACGACATCACGGCCAGGCACTTTCAAATACGGGTTCGGCGGCGTATGCGCCGATGGCTGAACATAGACCCCGCCGTGGGAAGCCGCCCAGTCGCGGAACCCAATATCTTTAGCCAAACTTGCGCGTGCGACTGCTGCTGCATTACTCAGCGTATTTTTGTCAAGCTCGTGCAAATTCCATAACAGCGAGCCTCCAATTAACAGCGTCCATCCAATTAGAATACCGAGGTATTTACGCAACATGATTTTGTTGGCTGTTGGCTGTTGGCTGTTGGCTGTTGGCTGTTGGCTGTTAAGCATTATGCAATCTCACTTTCTCGGTGCATCAAGCGAATGATGTTTAGCTACGCAAAAAATTATGTTCTTGTTGATGATTCGCTACAAAATTTCTTTAGCTTACAGGCGGCACATAATTCTGTTGCTTCAGTTTTTTCGATCTCATGGTCGGCAAGCCACTGTCCATACAAATGGCCGTATTTCTGCTTAAACAAATCCGAGTGCTTGTTTAGGTAGCCGACGATATGCATCTGAAGGCAATTGGGGTGACTTTTCCCGTCTTTGATATATTCAGCCCAAATAAACTCTTCAGGCATTAAGCCGGACTTTTTGATGTCCTCGGTGTAACCAAACTCAGCATAAAAAACCTCGGTATTGAATATCTGATGGATAGACGTACCTGCCACCTCAATGTGCCGATAATTTTGATTATGGAAATTTGATAGGTTAAATTTGAATGTCGGTCTAGCGTTCAAAACGTATCTCCTTTGATTTTTTTACACGCAGGTTACTTGTCATCATAAAAACGAATCTGACTCCGCCCGCCTTCTTTGGCTTGATACATCGCCGCATCCGCCCACTTGAGAACGTCGTCTTGGCTTCCCTCGTAGTTGGCAAACATCGCTACGCCGATACTCGCCGTGCAACGATACTCGACCGTGGTGCTGGCGGCCCATCGTGGCTCACTGCCAGCGAGTAGGGAGCAGATAAAGCGGCCAGGGGGTTTCAGCTAGCTTGCCCTATAGCCCATGCGGAACCCACCCCAATGCTTTCCTCTCACCATAATGGGAACAGAAATGTCATGCATGATTTCCCCGGTATCGCGTTTGTATGTTTGGATCAGTGATTTTTTCTTATGACTCCCACATCGAGAGCCCGTACGATCATTGAATAGGCGCTTAGTCCGATTGCTTGCAGTATCAGTTTCTAGATTCCCAGTTAATGGTTTAGAAAACTTTATATTGTGCGTAGGGATATATCCGTTAGGGTCAATCGCTGCGGCGAAGACAACACTAGAGTTTTCTTTCAATACTTTTTCCTGAATCTCAGGGAGAACTCGATCTGTAAATTTGTCGAAGCGAGTGGTGTACTTCGCTGGATTGGTGTTCGGCACCGGCTGATATTGACGATCAAATAAGTCATCAATACTGATTTGACGTTCTTGTATCGCTCGATCAAAAACTTGCTCGATTTGATCCGCTGCACTTCGCGCCACTTTGTAAAGTTGATGGTGTAGGGTGTTTAAGTCAAGCTCCCCAAGCGACTCATACATTCCTTCGCTTAAATCGGAGAGATCCATGGTTTGTTCAGACACCCCCTGTATTTCACTTTCAATATCCAATAGCTCATTGTGAATCGTGGCGATGGAGGCTGATATTTGATCGACTTGTAAATGATTGTTTTCGGCGCCTTTAGCAATGGCTCGCACTTGTTCTTCTAGTGCGGAAGCGTGTTGCAATATTCCGTCAAGCTGAACGCCTACCTCACTGATACTACTAACCCCGTGCTCCACTTCTTCTGCTAGCGAAGACATTGTATTGGCTGCAGCAATTGTTTCCTGCCCTATCTCGTCAACCATCCCGCCAATTTGACTGGTCGCCGCCGATGTTTTTTCTGCCAACTTACGCACCTCGTCTGCCACGACGGCAAATCCTCGCCCTTGCTCACCGGCACGGGCGGCTTCAATTGCCGCATTAAGTGCGAGCAAATTAATCTGCTTTGCTACCGCATCGATGACTTGAGTTATTTCCTGAATATTCTTCGAACTTTGCGTGAGTCTCGCAACCAATCCCGAGGTTTCTTGGGTGCGATCTCTCATTAGGTTTAAATCGTTGATTGCCATCTGAAGTGCCTCTCTCCCACGAGAGCTATCTTCTTTTGTTTGCACCGCAAACTGTGCAGCATTGATTGCACTAACGGAGGACTGACGTGTGGTCGTAAGAATATTGTCTGCCGCAGTCGCGATTTCCTCTGATTGTATTGTCGCGAGGTGAGTATTTTTCTTCAGCTGGTCAACTCGATGCGAAGTGGCCGCAAGAGATAACGTACTCCGCTCAATAGTTTCTGAGACAGTGCCTGTTACTTTGATGTACCTAGCTTCAGCTTTTTCACGGACAGATGTGACGAGAGTAGCGAACAGGGGATTTAACTGCCCGACGCTATCTTCCCCTCTCGTCGTTATTTCATGCAATTGACGTGAAGTAAAAAAACAAAAAATCAGCGCCGTAAATAATGAACACGCCGCTGCAAATAAAAATACAGCCGGAGATCCTATCGACTGAAAAGAAAGCGTAATGGCTGCTGAAAAGAGGCCGTTCACTATGAGTGAAATCGCTAATGGTGTTCGGATGAATTTGTATGCCGTATTCATTATTTCCCTTCATTTGTGAGGCAAGGTAATTTCACTATGTTTAATGAAACATATGACACACACTGAGTTCGTAAAATCAACGAGGGAATAGTATGGATAGCGTATTGTCACGCTTAATATTGCACATGCTCCTCCCGTTGCGACTTTTTTCTCACAGTCGTTGCTGTGATGATTATTCCAATGCTTCTTGGGCGCTACACTCTTACCTATCGGATAACTTTCATTAAACTTGAGCAGCCTTGAACTGCCTCTAGCTACAGGCAAGAGCTATGTCGACTTTCAATGAATACCTCAGAAGCTAGTGCCCCAAGTGGTAGATCGTCATTCAAGAAAGTTCCTAGCTTAAGTTATTGCTTATTTCGGACCTAAACCACGTTCACTATAAGGATGGCGACGGGTCAAGGTAAAACCCAATGAGCCGGTGATCATATAAATAAATAGCGACCCTACAAAAGGGAATCCAATCATGGTGAACGCAATCACCGATGTGGCCGAGTTCGCGAAATAAAGCAGATATAGTAATGACGCGAAAACACTACCCACCGTTAAAATTCTTGCAATCATTTTTTCTGACTCCTAGGTATTTGATTAGCCAATACTAAGACGAACCTTACCATTCGCAGGGTTTTCCTCATATCTTTTTATTTTACGTATGGCCGCTCTGTCCCTTGGATTCAGCCGTTTGAACCTTAAGGCGATCAAACACTTACGCAAACGATTGCGTTCGCCTCTCATTGTTTCTGACACTCTCAATATAAAGTCGAAGCTAACTTTCCAAAACCAAAGCAGCGCCTGCTAAATCGAGATGATGCATATCCAGATTCTTTGGGCATGTTACCTATCACGATACTTTTCATTTTTTAGCCTTCGAAAGCACTCGATCTACATCAGCGAAAAACGCTCAGCAATAGGTGAGCATCTTGCCGTACGAGCTCATGCTCTAAGGGTATGTAACACCGGTTGCAATCTGAAGTGTATGGAAATGACAAATCCAGATAAATAGGCTTTGCCTTCGTTATAATAGATCCATCTTTACCTGGGAGCGGAACATGAAAAAAATCGAAGCCATCATCAAGCCCTTCAAACTCGACGAAGTGCGCGAAGCCTTATCTGAATTAGGGGTAAGTGGCTTGACCGTGACCGAAGTCAAAGGTTTTGGACGTCAAAAAGGGCACACGGAGTTGTATCGTGGCGCGGAGTATGTTGTCGATTTCTTGCCCAAAATTAAAATAGAAATTGTGGTAACCGCTGAGATGCTAGACACCGCGATTGATGCCATTGTAAAAGTGGCGCGCACCGGCAAAATTGGCGACGGTAAAATTTTTGTTTCGTCAGTTGAGCAGGTCATTCGTATTCGTACCGGCGAAACTGACGCCTCTGCCGTTTAACCCTTTAGCTTCCTTTCATCTCATCGAGAGGAAGATTTACTGATGCGTTTTGCGAATTCAAACTAGTTCACTATGCCCATAACCTCAATCGGCCGATTTAGTGTTATTCGGGAAATCTCCAAAGGTGGCCAGGGTACGGTTTACCTAGCGCAAGACCCGCAACTTGAGCGCCAAGTTGCCATCAAAATGTTGCGCACCACCTCCGACGCGCAAAAAGACGCGTTATTACGTGAAGCGCGCATTACCAGCAAATTCACCCACCAGAATATTGTCACCTTGCACGATGTAGGTGAGCAGGATGGTGTGCCCTATTTGGTTTCTGCCTATGTGAATGGTGAAACCTTAGCGCAGCTCCTCAAGCGCTCTGGCACATTGCCGTTAGCGCAAGCCGCCAGGCTAATCATCGGTGTTTTAGATGGCTTAGCCTATGCGCATGAGCAAGGCGTAATGCATCTTGATATAAAACCGGGCAATGTGATGTTGACCGCAAACGAGCAGCCGATGTTGTTAGATTTTGGTATTGCACGCCACATTGGTTATCAAACAGATGCCGTCAGTGGCATTGATGGCACGCCACAATATATGGCGCCTGAACGTTTTTCTGCGCAAGGCGCCGATTTCCGTTCCGATATTTTTTCTGTGGGTATTTTGTTGTACGAAATGGTCACCGGACAGCCGGCGGTATCTGGCGATAATGTATTTCAAGTGCTACATCGAGCCGCCAATGCAGAAATGGCAGCTCCCTCCTCCGTCAATGAAGAAATTGATGAGGCGCTCGAAGTAATCATTCTCAAAGCTGTCTCGAAAAAACCGGAAGAACGCTATCAAGATGCAAACGCCATGCGCGAGGCGCTTTTGCATTATCTGGATGCCACTCATGGCATCCAAGGTGATGGTAGCTCGCACAGCACCTTAGAATTTTTGTTGCGTCGCATGCGCAGCAAGAGCGACTTCCCTGCGCTCTCTGGCATCATCAGTGAAATTAACAAAATTGTTTCTTCTGATTCGGCCAGTCATAGCAATCTCGCCAAAGTCATCCTGCAAGATTTCGCACTGACCAACAAAATCCTCAAGCTGGTCAACACCGCCACGTTTGGCCAGTTTGGCGGCAACATCAACACCATCTCTAAAGCGGTCGTCATCATCGGCTTTGATACCGTTAGAAATATAGCCATGACTCTGATTTTATTGGAGTTTTTGCAAAACAAGGCACAGGCCGCAGAACTAAAAGATGAAGTCATTGCTTCATTCTTCTCCGGGGTGTTAGCGGCTGAATTATCCAGTGGTGGCCGCCCAGGCGAAGCCGAAGAAGCGATGATTTGCGCTATGTTTCACAATCTTGGCCGCTTGCTCGCGACGTTTTATTTCTTTGAAGAAAGCCAACAAGTTATTCGCCTAATGGAGGACCAAGAACTCAGCGAGGAGCAAGCCTCCATCAAAGTGCTAGGACTTTCTTACAGCAAACTAGGTGCGGGTGTAGCGGAAAGTTGGAAATTCCCACCACGCTTAATCGCCGGCATGAAGCAACTCCCCAACGACAAAGTGCGCAAGCCAGGTAATGAATTAGACCAACTCAGTGTGACCGTAAATTTGGCCAATGAATTGTGTCGCGTTTCTGCCATTACCGAAGTGAATGAAAAAAGTGCGGAGTTACAAAAACTTTGCAAACGCTATGAAAGCGCCTCACATGTATCTGAGAAAAAACTTTCGACCGCTCTAGAAAATAGTTTGAATGATTTGGCGTTACGCTCCAGCATGCTGGGTATCGCCTCTGGCAAAAGCCCGCTACTCAAACGTATTCGCAAATGGAGCGGACATGATGAACCTGAAGAAGTGATTGAAGAAAGCCCCATCGGCGGCGCGACACTACTTGATTCGCTCAACCCATCATCGAATGACGCGCCCACTGTTAAGCTTGATCCAGAAGCGATTTTAACGGCGGGCATTCAAGACGTGACCAATACTTTGGTTGAAGACTACAAGCTCAACGATGTATTGCTCATGGTGTTAGAAACGATCTATCGCAGCCTAGGGTTTAAGCACACCATCATTTTCATTCGCGACAATAAATCAAATTTGATGCTTGCAAAATTTGGTTTTGGTGAACACGTGGATAGCCGTCTTTCACATCTAAAGTTTTCACTGACTTTTGTGCCCGATGTTTTTCATTTAACGATTGATAAGGGATTGGATATCGTTATCGAAGATGTGCGCGCGACAAAAATTGCCGACAAAATCCCCAAGTGGTACACCGAGTCGATCGATGCGCAGTGTTTTTTATTGCTACCAATCATGGTAAATAAAAAAGCAATTGGATTGATTTATGCCGACATGCAAGAGGCCAATAGCTTAAAAATCTCAGAGCGGCAACTTTCTTTACTGCGCACCTTACGCAATCAGGCTGTGTTAGCGATCAAGCAGAAACTGCCGTAAAAATTTCCTTCCCCTCACTCTCCTCTGGTGCAGTGAACGTCAGCCAATGACTCAAGTATCCCAAGCTCATTAATGATCGTCTGCTTCACGGCGGATAATATAGCCGTGTGGTTGGCTATATCGTGGACTTTGTGGACGGTCGTGATCGCTAAAACAGAGAGATAGTCTAGGGATGATTAGATTGCGCGACAATCTCAGCTATTCGCGCCCTTGCATCTGCAAGTGTAGGAAAAAATTCTACGGGTGTTGGCAATAGTTTTATTGGCATGGACGAGCGAATGGCTTCTATATGCGCCTCGTCGGTATTGACAACAAGATCATGCAAGTCTGGATTTCTTATCGAGGCGCCTAAGTGGTTCGCGAAAAGCAAAGTCACGTCTGTCTTCGCGTACTCGTAACCAGATACCTCACTGGAATTGTGCAAGATGTAAAGCAATGTGTTGTACCGATCATCTTCGTGTAGCTCAGTGAATGATTTTCTAACGTCATCGTTTGAAACAAAACCACTCAACTTTCTATACGCTCCATGCGGTTCCCAAGTTATCTCGTATGGCACAGTATTCCCTTAATTTATGAAGTTAAGCGATCAGGATATTTATTGCCGACATTTGTCACTCCCACATTCTCATCCCATAAGGTGAAGCCAGAGCCTCTTCCAATATGAAATGAGTCTAAAGGGATTGTGTATTTCCAACAAGAAA
>JBAXEJ010000052.1:0-17843 GCA_037140475.1 Gallionellaceae bacterium | reverse complement strand
GCTTCAATTAATACATCGCCTGAGAAATATTTCCCATTAGGTGTAACTAACGGATTCTCCATAAGGCCGAACAATGAAGCTGGGGTGTACAACAAACGAGCATCCAACATAGAGCTAACTTTCACAGTTCCCGCCTTCAGTTCTTTAGCCCTTAACTCTAGTGCCCGCTGCTCTAAATCTGCCTTTTGTTGCGCCTCTTCCATTTTGCCTCTTTGAGATTCCTGTTCTGCCGCGTTTCTTGCTGCCATACGCTCACGCGCCTCATCCTTAGTCATTTGTCCCATGGCAACAGACCTAGCATCCATCGCATCATCGCGCGCATCGGCAAAAGCTGCCATTGATGTAAAACCACAGGTCATCCAGATAACTATTCGCAAAATTTGTAGCAGGTAGTTCATTCAATATCCCCTTAAGTTTAGTCTGCCAAAACGCAATATCTAGCGCAAATAAATTACGTATTCGCAAATATTATCACGAATGACTTGCGAATACGATTTGCGCCAGACGCAAGAGAAAAACAAAATCACCGCATGAAAATTGGCGAAGCAATCAAGCAATTGCGCCTAGAGCGCGGGGCTACTCAAGAAGATGTGGCGTTGGAAGCGGGTACGAACGCGGGCAACTTGTCTCGCATCGAAAGATGCCAACAACAGCCTGCACTTGAACTTGTAGAAAAGGTTGCGGCGGCACTCGGTATGACGGTAGCGGATTTATACGTCTACGCCGAAGCCCAGCAACCTAAAGTCACAAAAAGCAAAGCTACATCAAAAGGCAACAGCGAAGACAATTCGAATGCTGCCCTCTTGTTTCGCAGAGGGTTCAACCAACTCACCCCTGAAAACAAACACCTCGCCGTCGAGTTCGTCAAACTCCTGAACCGTACACAAAACGGGAAGTAACGCCTGTTTGGGTAAGCACTAAAAGTCGCGTATATTGGCAAGTCGTTTTTTCTGGCTTTGCCAATCATGGAATACATCAAAATTCGCGGTGCACGCACCCACAATCTGAAGAACATCAACCTTGATCTTCCACGAAATAAGTTAGTAGTTATTACTGGCTTGTCTGGTTCAGGTAAGTCTTCACTCGCATTCGATACTCTTTATGCTGAAGGTCAGCGTCGTTATGTGGAATCGCTCTCTGCCTATGCGAGACAGTTTTTGCAGTTGATGGAGAAGCCGGATGTCGATTTGATTGAAGGACTTTCACCTGCTATTGCGATTGAGCAAAAAGCCACTTCGCACAATCCACGTTCCACCGTTGGCACGGTCACTGAAATTCACGATTACTTGCGTTTACTGTTTGCCCGTGCGGGCGATCCATTTTGCCCGCAACATGACATCGTGCTACAAGCACAATCAGTTGGGCAGATGGTTGACCACGTGCTCTCATTGCCTGAAGGCACGAAGGTAATGATCTTGTCTCCGATCGTGGTGGAGCGTAAAGGCGAGCAGCTGGAGATGTTCGATGAGCTGCGAAAACAAGGCTTTGTGCGCTTGCGCGTGAACGGCAAAGTTTGTGAAATGGATAGTTTGCCAAAGCTAGCAAAAAACTCGAAACATACCATCGAAATTGTTGTCGATCGATTAAAAGTGTCGGCTGACATCAAACAGCGCTTAGCAGAGTCTTTTGAAACTGCGTTACGTCATGCGGATGGTCGCGCGTTGGCGGTCGAAATGGATACTGGTAAAGAGCATTTATTCTCAGCTAAGTTTGCCTGCCCAGTTTGTAATTACTCGCTGCAGGAACTAGAGCCTCGCTTATTTTCTTTTAACAGCCCGATGGGCGCTTGCCCTAAATGCGATGGACTAGGTGTTATCTCTTTCTTTGATCCAGTTCGCATTGTTGCATTCCCCTCTCTTTCTTTAAGTAGTGGCGCGATCAAGGGTTGGGACAAACGTAATCAGTTTTATTTCCAAATGTTGGATAGCCTAGCCAAGCATTACGACTTTGACCTTGAGCAATCTTTTGAAAGTCTCCCGGAAAAAATTCAACACGTCGTATTACACGGTAGCGGGCGCGAAGAGATTTCTTTTTCCTATTTGGGCCCAAACGGTAAAAAGGTGCGTAGTGAACATCCGTTTGAAGGCATCGTCAACAATCTAGAGCGCCGTTATAAAGAAACAGACTCGCCTGCTGTGCGAGAAGAGTTGTCAAAATATCTGAATAGCTGTGGCTGCCCAGAGTGCAAAGGCACACGCCTGCGTGAGGAAGCACGTCATGTGCGCGTAGCGGATCACACCATCTATCAACTCAGCGCACTACCGCTTAAGCAGGCTCTAACTTTTTTTCAAGGCGTGAAGTTGCCGGGTAACAAACAAGCTATTGCAGAAAAAATCGTTTTGGAGATCGCCAGCCGCTTAACCTTCCTCAATAACGTTGGCCTTGATTATCTTTCTCTTGAACGCTCGGCCGAAACCTTGTCTGGGGGCGAGGCGCAGCGTATACGCCTAGCCTCTCAGATTGGCTCTGGTTTAACAGGTGTGATGTATGTACTAGATGAACCTTCTATTGGCTTACATCAGCGTGACAACGACAGATTGCTCACCACACTAAAGCGCCTGCGCGACATGGGCAACACTGTGATCGTAGTTGAACACGACGAAGATGCGATTCAATCTGCCGACTACCTGATTGATATGGGGCCAGGCGCGGGGGAACATGGAGGTGCTGTTGTAGCGCAGGGCACTCCCGAGGAAGTAATCGCCAACCCAGCATCGCTTACTGGAGATTATTTGTCAGGTAGACGTAGTATCGCCGCCCCTAAGGCCTATCTCAAGCCAGATAAAAATCGAAAACTCAAAATCTCCGGGGCCTGCGGGAACAATCTCAAAGATGTCACACTTGATTTACCCGTTGGGCTGCTCACTTGTGTTGCGGGTGTTTCTGGATCGGGCAAGTCCACCCTTATTAACGACACTTTGTATAACGCAGTGGCAAAACATCTTTACGGCAGCAATGCAGAACCCTCTCCTTATCGCGAGATTTCAGGCTTAGAGTTTTTCGACAAAGTGATTAATGTCGATCAATCTCCTATCGGAAGAACACCACGCTCTAACCCCGCAACCTACACTGGATTATTCACACCGATTCGTGATTTATTTTCTGGCGTACCCACTTCGCGCGAACGCGGCTATGGTCCAGGACGATTTTCTTTCAACGTAAAGGGGGGGCGATGCGAATCATGTCAGGGCGATGGCGTCATCAAAGTAGAGATGCACTTCCTACCTGACGTCTATGTTCCCTGTGACGTATGCCACGGGCACCGCTATAACCGGGAGACGCTGGAGGTGCAGTATAAGGGAAAGAATATCCACGAAGTTTTAAACATGACTGTGGAGCATGCGTATGAGTTTTTTAAAGCAGTTCCTGTGATTGCCAGAAAACTACAAACACTTCTCGATGTGGGCTTGGGCTATATCACGCTGGGACAGAGTGCGACCACCCTTTCTGGAGGTGAGGCCCAGCGAGTAAAACTTTCGTTAGAACTTTCAAAACGCGACACTGGCCGAACGCTTTACATCCTTGATGAGCCTACTACAGGCTTGCATTTTCATGACATAGATTTGCTGCTTAAGGTGATTCACAAGCTGCGCGATCAAGGCAACACCCTCGTGGTTATTGAACACAATCTGGATGTCATCAAAACTGCAGACTGGGTGATTGACCTAGGTCCAGAAGGTGGTGATGGGGGCGGTAAAATTGTGGCACAAGGTTCGCCCAAAGCGGTTTCAGCGAATAAAAACAGTGTCACCGGACCTTACTTAAAGAAACTATTAAAATAGGCTTCACGAAAAGCAAAAAGGCCGATCTAAATCGGCCTTTTTGAATAAGCAACAACTATTATTTACTCGTCAGCTACTTCAACCACTTCAGCATCTGCTGGACGATCCATCAGTTCAACTAATGCCATCGGAGCATTGTCGCCTTTACGGAAACCGAACTTAAGGATGCGAGAGTAACCGCCGTTGCGAGTTGCATAACGAGGACCAAGTTCATCAAATAACTTGCTGACAATTTCACGGTCACGCAAACGTGAGAAAGCCAAGCGACGATTTGCCAAGCTAGGCGTCTTACCCAAAGTCAAAATTGGCTCAGCAACACGGCGCAATTCTTTTGCTTTTGGCAAAGTTGTTTTAATAACTTCATGACGCAATAGAGAAACTGTCATGTTGCGCAACATCGCCAAACGATGGCTACTGGTGCGATTGAGTTTTCTTAGACCTAAACGATGACGCATGATTATCCTTTCGTACTGCTCTTAACTATTCTGACGTGTAGTGATTGAATTACTTCTCAACCGCTGCAGGCCAGTTTTCTAGTTTCATACCAAGCGACAAACCATGCTCAGCCAAAACTTGCTTAATTTCATTCAGTGACTTGCGACCCAAATTCGGCGTGCGCAACAAATCACTTTCGTTATGCTGGATCAAATCACCAATGTAATGAATACTTTGTGCCTTCAAGCAGTTTGATGAACGTGGAGTCAATTCCAAATCATCTACTGGACGCAACAGCATTGGATCTACCTTAGGCGCTTGTGGCTTATCAACAGGAGCCGCTGTACCTTCAAGTGCAGCGAATACAGAGAACTGATCAACCAAAATACGCGCAGCATTACGGATCGACTCTTCTGGATCAATTGAGCTATTAGTCTCGATGTCCATAATCAACTTATCCAAGTCAGTACGCTGCTCTACACGAGCACTCTCAACTGAATAACTCACGCGAGAAATTGGGCTGAAAGAAGCATCAAGCGCGATGTGACCAACAGGGCGAGTGGCACCTGGAGACAAACGAGAAATCGCAGAAACGTAGCCTCGACCTTGCTCAACCTTAATTTCAATTTCCAACTTACCACCGGCAGTTAGATGCGCGATGACGTGGTTAGGATTAATAACTTCAGTGTCAGCATTTGTTTCAATATCAGCTGCAGTAACAACACCTGCACCAGATTTTTTAAGATGCAAAGTAGCTTCAGTAATGTTGTGCAACTTAAGAACTAGTCCTTTAAGATTCAAAAGAATCTCAACAACGTCTTCCTGCACGCCATCAATAGAAGAGTACTCGTGCAACACGCCTGCAATCTTAACTTCAGTAACGGCAAAGCCAGGCATCGAAGACAACAAAATACGGCGCAATGCATTTCCTAATGTGTGACCATAGCCACGCTCAAACGGCTCCATAACAACACGCGCTTGAGTAGGTGAAATGCGTTGTACATCAATAATACGAGGTTTTAGCAAATTGGTATTTGACATATGTGTACTCCGCGTGGATTACTTAGAATACAACTCGACAACGAGATGCTCGTTAATCGTAGCTGGCAATTCAGAACGCTGTGGCAATGCTTTATAAGTACCTTTAAAGGACTTAGTATCCACTTCGATCCACTCCGGAAAACCGCGTTGCTCTGCTGCGGCCAAAGCTGCTTTAACACGCAATTGAGATTTCGATTTTTCAGCCACTTCAACCACATCACCTGGGCGAACTTGATAAGAAGGAATGTTCACTCGCTTACCATTTACCAAGATTGAATTGTGACGCACTACCTGAC
This sequence comes from Gallionellaceae bacterium, assembly GCA_037140475.1. GTDB lineage: Bacteria > Pseudomonadota > Gammaproteobacteria > Burkholderiales > Gallionellaceae > PALSA-1006. Next base: position 12,289 of record JBAXEJ010000052.1, on the reverse strand, counting down.
GTGCTTCTGCACGCGATGCGCCGAAACCCATACGGTATGAAACGTTATCTAAGCGAGATTCTAAAATCTGCAACAGGCTTTCACCAGTAATTCCGCGACTTTGCTCAGCACGCTTGTATGTCAGGCGGAACTGTCCCTCCATCACGCCATAAATACGGCGCAACTTTTGTTTTTCGCGCAGTTGACCACCATATTCAGACTGACGTTGATTTTTTTTCTGCCCATGCTGGCCAGGTGGGTAAGCACGACGTTCTACTGCACATTTGTCAGTAAAGCACTTCTCTGCTTTAAGGAACAATTTTTCGCCTTCACGACGGCATTTACGACATTTTGCATCAAGATTTCTAGCCAAGATCTATACTCCCAACAATTAGATACGACGCTTCTTCGGCGGACGGCAGCCGTTGTGCGGAACAGGTGTAATGTCCGAAACGCTAGTAATTTTAAATCCAGCAGCGTTCAAAGCACGAACAGCAGACTCACGGCCTGGCCCCGGACCTTTAATACGAACCTCAAGGTTTTTAACACCACACTCAGCAGCAGCTTTACCTGCTTGCTCCGCAGCTATCTGAGCCGCAAATGGTGTGCTCTTACGAGAGCCCTTGAAACCATTACCACCGCTTGTTGACCATGCCAAAGCATTACCTTGGCGGTCAGTAATAGTCACAATTGTGTTATTGAAAGAAGCGTGTACATGGGCAATACCCTCTGCAACATTCTTTTTAACTTTTTTACGCACTCTCGTGCTGGGCTTAGCCATGAATAGAATCCTTTATTAAATTACTTCTTAGCGCCGGCGATTGATTTACGCGGCCCCTTACGTGTTCTCGCATTCGTACGAGTGCGTTGACCACGGCATGGCAAACCACGACGATGACGCAAACCGCGATAGCAACCCAAATCCATCAATCGCTTGATGTTCATGGATATTTCACGACGTAGATCACCTTCCACCGTAAATTTGGCAACTTCGTCACGAAGCTTTTCCATATCAGCATCGCTGACATCTTTAATTTTAGTGGAGGTCACCAAGCCAGCAGATGCGCAAATTTGCATTGCACGAGTCCGGCCAATACCATAAATCGCAGTAAGTGCGATTACAGTATGTTGATGATTTGGAATGTTTACACCTGCAATACGAGCCATGCAGCTACCCTATCGTTCAAAAGTCTAAAATTATAACATCCAGCAGTGATTAAACTCAATCAACCCTGGCGTTGTTTGTGGCGTGGATCGCTACTGCAAATTACACGAACCACACGATTGCGCCGAATAATCTTACAGTTACGGCAAACCTTTTTTACTGAAGCTTGAACTTTCATTTCATTCTCCTAACAATCCTCTAAAACTTACTTTGCGCGGAATACAATCCGTGCCCTGCTCAAATCATAAGGCGAAACATCAACAGTCACTTTATCACCAGGCAAAATTCGAATGTAGTGCATTCTCATTTTCCCTGAAATATGGCCATGTACGACAAAACCATTTTCCAGCTTAACTTTAAATGTTGCGTTAGGCAGGGACTCTAAAATTTCGCCCTGCATTTGTATCACATCTTCTTTAGCCATTAACGCGTTAACCCGCTTTTAAAATTGGCTTTCTTCAACAAATTCTCATACTGATGAGTCATCATGTAAGACTGAACCTGAGCCATAAAATCCATTGTAACCACAACTAAAATTAGCAAAGAAGTGCCGCCAAAATAGAAAGGAACATTCCACTTAACCACTAAAAACTCAGGCAACAAACAAACTAAAGTGATGTATACGGCGCCTACCATAGTCAATCGCAACATAATCTTTTCAATATACTTCGCGGTTTGATCACCAGGACGTATCCCAGGCAAGAAAGCACCGCTCTTCTTTAAATTGTCCGCCGTCTCTTTCGGGCTAAAAACCAAAGCCGTATAGAAGAAACAGAAAAATACAATTGCTGCCGCATAAAACATTACGTAAATCGGCTGTCCAGGTGAAAGTTTTTCACTAACGTCCTTCAACCAGCTCATGCTCTGTCCTGCACCAAACCAGCCAGCCAGGGTCGCAGGGAATAAAATAATACTAGAAGCAAAAATTGGAGGAATAACGCCAGCCATATTTAACTTCAGTGGCAGATGAGAACTCTGTCCGCCATATACCTTATTACCAACCTGACGCTTTGCATAATTAACTAAAATTTTTCGCTGGCCACGCTCTACAAAGACCACTAAAGCAGTAATCGCCAAAGCACCAATCATCAAGAACAGAACTAACGGTATAGAAAATGCACCAGTTCTAGCCATTTCCAATGTATTACCAATCGCTGTTGGCAGTCCTGCCGCAATACCCGCGAAGATGATCAATGAAATACCATTACCCAAACCACGCTCTGTAATCTGCTCACCCAGCCACATCAAAAACATCGTTCCTGTCACTAAGGTAATAATAGTTGTCATTTGAAACATAGCGCCAGGATGAGGAACTAAACCCGCCTGTGTTTGCAAAGCAACAGATATTCCAAAGGCCTGAAAAATTGCCAGAACTAAAGTGCCGTAACGCGTGTATTGCGTAATTTTTCTACGGCCAGCCTCGCCCTCTTTTTTCAGTTGCTCTAACTGCGGAACTGCAATTGCAGCTAGTTGCATAATGATAGATGCCGATATATAGGGCATGATACCAAGAGCAAAAATAGTGAATCTAGACAACGCACCACCTGAGAACATATTAAACATTCCCAAGATGCCGCCCTTTTGAGTCTTAAACAAATCAGCCAAAATGGTCGGGTCAATTCCCGGAACGGGGATGTGTGCGCCAATACGATAAACGATCAATGCGCCCAACAAAAACCATAAGCGTTGGCTTAGATCTCCGTACTTACCTTTAACAGCTTGGTTCGGTGCGCTCACAAATACCCTTATTCAACGATACTTCCGCCAGCAGCTTCCACTGCAAGGCGAGCACCCTTAGTCAACAACAAGCCCTGTAACTTAACAGCACGAGTTAGCTCACCAGCAACAATTACCTTGGCACCTAAAGCAATAGCCGGAACGACACCCGCCTGCTTCAACGCCAACAAGTCAATCACATCAACCGGCAAATCCTGCAGATCCGACAGACGAACTTGTGCAGTATCATTCCTAGTTAGGGATACAAAACCGCGCTTTGGCAGACGACGCTGCAAAGGCATTTGACCACCTTCAAAACCAACTTTATGAAAACCACCGGAACGCGATTTCTGACCCTTGTGACCTCGTCCTGCTGTCTTACCAAGACCAGAACCAATACCACGGCCAACACGACGCTTTGAATGCTTAGAACCAGCAGCAGGCTTAATTATATTGAGTTGCACTTACGCCTCCCACTTAACTAAATAAAAAACTTTATTAATCATTCCGCGAACAGCCGGAGTATCCTCAACTTCAACTGTATGGTTAAGACGGCGCAAACCCAAACCTCGCACGCAAGCGCGATGAGATTCTTTAGTGCCGATAACACTCTTAACCAAAGTTACTTTAATTTTGTTTGCCTGTGACATGATTACCCCTGAATTTCTTCTACGCTTTTACCGCGCTTAGCAGCAATCTCAGCTGGAGAGTTCAATGACTTCAACCCATTTAAAGTTGCACGTACTACGTTGTATGGATTGCTTGAGCCAATGCATTTCGCCAAAACATTACGTACACCCACAGCCTCGAAAACGGCACGCATCGCGCCACCAGCAATAATTCCAGTTCCTTCAGACGCCGGGAGCATATAAACCTTAGCTGCACCATGACGACCAACGACAGCATGATGCAAAGTACCATTCTTTAAGTTTACTTTGACCAACTTACGGCGAGACTCTTCCATGGCTTTTTGCACAGCAACAGGGACCTCTTTGGATTTCCCCTTGCCCATACCAATACCACCATCACCATCACCAACGACTGTCAATGCCGCGAAACCCATAATGCGACCACCCTTAACAACCTTGGTCACACGATTAACAGCGATCATTTTTTCGATGAGGCCATCACCGCGTTCTTCTTGTTGCTGCTGACCCTTACCTTGAGCTTTAGCCATGATTTACCTCAAATTAGAACTTAAGACCATGCTCACGCGCGGCATCTGCCAACGCCTTGATGCGACCATGGTATTTGTGACCGGAGCGATCAAAAGCAACCGCTGTTACACCAGCAAGCTTCGCTTTTTCAGCGATACGCTTACCAACAGCTGCTGCTGCTGCTGCATTTCCACCGTTTGAAACTTCTTTACGCAGATCCGCCTCAACCGTAGACGCACTGGCCAAAATTTTTCCACCGCAGGCAGATATCACCTGAGCGTAGATATGGAGGTTTGTGCGATGAATCGCCAAACGGACTGCCTTTTGATCAGCGATCTTTGCACGGGTTTTGCGTGCTCTGCGCTGACGCGCTTCATTCTTATTCAACATATCAGCCCCGATTATTTCTTCTTGGTTTCTTTAAGAATTACAACTTCATCTGCATAGCGCACACCCTTACCTTTGTAAGGCTCAGGTTGACGGTAGGCACGAATTTCAGCAGCAACTTGACCAACCTGCTGCTTATCGGAACCCGTAATAATAATTTCTGTTTGAGTTGGTGTCGCAACCTTCACACCAGCCGGCATCTTATGCACAACCGGATGAGAAAAACCAAGTGTCAAATTCAGCGAATCACCCGCCGCCTGCGCACGATAACCCACACCAACAAGTGTCAACTTGCGCTCAAAGCCCTGATTAACACCGGTGATCATGTTGGCAACCAATGCACGAATTGTCCCTGATTGCGCATTAGCCTGCTGTGATTCATTAGTCGCTTTACACAACAGAACATCACCCTGGCGCTCAACAGTAACATCACTATTCAACACTTGAGACAAAGAACCCTTCGGGCCTTTAACTGTAATTTTTCCAGTCACTAATGCCACCTCAACACCAGCCGGCACAGAAATAGGATTTTTAGCTACTCTAGACATAGTTCCTCCGTTACGCGACGATGCACAAAACTTCGCCACCGATACCATTGGCGCGCGCTTTGTGATCTGTCATTAGACCCTTGGAGGTAGACACAATCGCAATCCCAAGACCATTCATCACCTTAGGGATATCTTCACTACCCTTGTAAACACGCAATCCAGGGCGACTAATGCGCTGAATTTTTTCAATAACAGGGCGATCAGCATAATACTTAAGACCAATTTCTAAAGTTGGCTTTCCTTGATTCTCAGTTACTTTAAAACCATCTACGTAACCTTCATCATGAAGAACTTTTGCAATTGCCGTCTTAAGCTTAGACGAAGGCATTGACACTGTTACTTTTTCTGCCATCTGCGCATTACGAATACGCGTCAACATGTCAGAGATCGGATCACTCATACTCATAAATTCACCCTTACCAGCTTGCCTTGACAACACCCGGAATCTCACCACGCATCACGTATTCACGTAATTTAGTGCGACCCAAACCAAACTTACTAAATACCCCACGTGGACGGCCAGTCAACGCACAGCGATTACGCAAACGCACAGGACTTGAATTGCGTGGCAACGCCTGAATTTTTTGACGCGCAGCAGAACGATCTTCTTCACTTGCATTTACATTAGAAACAACCGCATTTAATAGAGCTCGCTTGGCAGCAAATTTCTTGACCACTTCACGGCGCTTCAAATCACGATTGATAACAGATGCCTTAGCCATTTCAACCTCAGTTCTTCAATGGGAATTTAAATGCCAACAAAAGGGCCTTCGCCTCTTCATCAGTTTTCGCAGTTGTAGTGATTGTAATATTCATACCACGCAACGCATCAATTTTGTCATATTCAATCTCAGGGAAAATGATCTGCTCTTTGATGCCCATGTTGTAATTACCACGACCATCAAAAGACTTACCAGATATTCCACGAAAGTCACGAATACGAGGAATAGCAACAGTAACCAAGCGATCCAAGAATTCATACATACGCTCACGACGAAGCGTGACCTTGCAACCAACAGGATAGTTCTCGCGAATCTTAAATCCAGCGATTGATTTTTTAGACTTAGTAACAACAGGCTTTTGACCAGCTATCTTCTGCATATCAGCAACAGCATGATCCATCACCTTCTTGTCGGCGACCGCCTCACCCACACCCATATTCAAAGTAATTTTTTGAATACGAGGCACCTCCATGACGGATTTGTAGCCAAATTTTGTCATCAGCTCTTTCGATACTGACGTTTTGTAGAAATCGTATAAACGAGCCATGCTCTTCTTACCCCTTAAGCAATCACTTCGCCACTGGACTTGAATATACGAACCTTGCGGCCGTCGTCCAGAGACTTAATACCAACGCGATCAGCTTTTTTAGTAGCCGCGTTGTAAATAGCAACGTTGGAAATATGAATAGGCTTCTCAATTTCAACGATACCACCCGCCTGACCCTTAACTGGATTAGGCTTCTGATGCTTCTTAACTTTATTAATCCCACCAACCAGAACATGATCATCGAGCACATTCAACACGCTGCCACGATTACCCTTGTCTTTTCCAGCGATGACGATCACATCGTCGTTTTTCTTAATCTTGCGCATGTTTTTTCCTTGCTTGCTTTACAGCACTTCTGGGGCCAGTGACACGATCTTCATGAAGCGCTCATTGCGCAACTCACGAGTAACGGGACCAAAGATGCGAGTACCGATTGGCTCAAGCTTGGCATTTAACAACACTGCCGCATTGCCATCGAACTTAATCAGAGAACCATCGGAACGGCGAACACCCTTGGCTGTACGCACAACTACAGCGCTGTACACCTCACCTTTTTTCACACGTGAACGAGGAGCCGCATCTCTGATACTGACCTTGATCACATCACCAATACCTGCATAACGACGCTTTGAACCACCAAGCACCTTGATGCACATTACAGAACGTGCGCCTGTGTTATCGGCAACATTTAAAACTGACTGCATTTGTATCATTTTAAAATCTCCAACTTTGTCCGCTCACTGCGGCTAGTCTTGGAACCCGTTCGGGTTAGGCCGCCGCAAGCGACGGTGAAACGAAGCCGCGCATTCTATTCAAACTTACCCAACAGCGCAAGCACTAATTACAAAAAACTTTAAAATTAAACCGTCTCTGATTTTTCAAGCAGTTTGGTTACGCGCCAATTCTTTGTTTTAGCGAGTGGACGACACTCTTCGATAGATACAACATCACCTTGATGAAACTCATTTGTCTCATCATGAGCGTGGTATTTTTTCGAAACGCGAATAATTTTCCCCAGTACAGGGTGCTTTACTTTGCGCTCCACCAAAACAGTCACAGTTTTGTCCATCTTGTCGCTAACTACGGTGCCAGTCAGCGTACGCTTTAGATTTGTTGCACTCATTTCTGCGCACCCTTTTCAGTCATTACAGTTTTAACACGCGCGATATCACGACGAACCTTAAGCAATTGACTTGTATTGCTCAGCTGCTGAGTCGCAATCTGCATACGCAGACCGAATTGCGCCTTGTTTAGAGATAACAGCTCCTGTTGCAAGTCAGCTGTAGATTTAGTTTTGAGTTCACTTGCTTTCATCTTATGTACCTACCTGTCTAACAACAAATGTTGTCGCAATTGGCAATTTAGCAGAAGCCAATTTAAAGGCTTCACGTGCCAAATCTTCCGCAACCCCGTCCATTTCGTAAAGCATCTTGCCAGGGCGAATCTCAGCAACGTAGTACTCTGGATTACCTTTACCGTTACCCATACGAACTTCAGCAGGTTTCTGTGAAATTGGTTTATCCGGGAAAATACGGATCCAAATACGACCACCACGCTTAATATGACGAGTCATCGCACGACGAGCAGCCTCAATCTGCCGTGCGGTCAATCGACCACGAGCAACAGCCTTAAGTCCAAACTCACCGAAACTAACCTGATTGCCGCGTGTAGCAATGCCTGTGTTACGGCCTTTTTGCTCTTTGCGGTATTTTCTTCTAGCTGGCTGTAGCATGTTTTGCCCCCGACTTTCTTACTTTCTTTTCTGGCTCAGTCGTTACTGCAGCAGCAACATCTTGCTGAGCAGACTGCTCACCTTTATATACCCACACTTTAACGCCAATCAAACCATAGGTTGTCAATGCTTCCGAGGTACCGTAGTCAATATCAGCACGAAGTGTATGTAGTGGCACACGGCCTTCGCGATACCATTCAGTACGCGCAATTTCAATACCATTCAAACGACCCGAGCTCATAATCTTGATACCTTGAGCTCCAAGGCGCATTGCATTTTGCATTGCACGCTTCATCGCACGACGGAACATAATGCGCTTTTCGAGCTGTTGAGTGATAGAGTCTGCAATCAACTGGGCATCAATTTCAGGCTTCCGCACTTCTTCGATATTCAATCCAACATCAGGCAAACCCATGCGTTTTTTTAGTTCATTACGCAAGGCCTCAATGTCCTCACCCTTTTTACCAATCACCACACCAGGACGAGCTGTGTAAATTGTTATTTTGGCATTTTTGGCAGGGCGCTCAATAATAATTTTTGAAACACCCGCTCCTGCCAACTTCTTTTTTAAGTAGTCACGAACTTCGATATCTTTAAGCAACAATTCTGAAAAATGCTTGCTATTCGAATACCACTTTGATGACCAATTTTTCAGTACGCTCAATCGGAAACCGATTGGATGAATTTTCTGTCCCATGCTCAGCTCCCAACCGTAATTGTAATGTGACAGGTCTGCTTCTCGATCCCATTGCCACGGCCTTTAGCACGAGCAATCATGCGCTTAAGCGAAGTCGCTTTGTCCACATAGATCGTTGTCACCTTCAACTCATCAATATCAGCACCGTCGTTGTGCTCAGCATTAGCAATGGCAGAATCTAATGCCTTTTTAATAATGCCGGCACCTTTTTTAGGGCTGAATGCCAAAATTTGCAACGCTCTATCAACCGGAAGACCGCGAATCTGATCAGCAACCAGACGACCTTTTTGCGCCGATAAGCGAACACCTTTAATTACTGCAGTTGTTCCCATCATTCCTCCTTATTTCTTGGACGATGCTTTTTTATCAGCAGCGTGACCTTTGAAGGTGCGAGTCAAAGAAAATTCGCCAAGCTTGTGACCGACCATATTTTCAGAAATGTACACCGGTATATGCTGCTTACCGTTATGCACCGCGATTGTCAGACCAACGAACTCCGGCAATACAGTGGAGCGACGCGACCATGTTTTAACAGGACGCTTGTCACTGGTGGCACGAACTGCCTCCACCTTCTTCACCAAATGCAAATCAACGAATGGGCCTTTTTTTACTGAACGTGCCATATCCTATTACCCCTTAAGCCTGAAAGCGACGACGAACAATCATCACATTAGTGCGCTTGTTACGACGCGTACGGAATCCCTTAGCAGGAACGCCCCACGGACTAACTGGATTACGTCCAGCAGCCGTCTTTCCTTCACCACCACCATGTGGGTGATCAACTGGGTTCATAACAACACCGCGAACTGTCGGACGAATGCCGCGCCAGCGATTTGCACCAGCCTTACCGATCGAACGCAAAGAATGCTCGCCGTTACCAACCTCACCAATTGTTGCGCGGCAATCAACGTGCACCTTGCGAATCTCACCAGAGCGCAAACGCAATTGAGCGTAAGCACCTTCACGAGCCAACAATTGCACAGAAGCGCCTGCAGAGCGAGCCAACTGCGCGCCCTTGCCAGGCAGCATTTCGATGCAATGAATTGTTGAGCCCACCGGGATATTGCGCAACGGCAAAGCATTGCCCGCCTTGATTGGAGCCTCAGAACCACTGATCAATTGAGCCCCCGCAGCGACACCCTTAGGAGCAATTATGTAACGACGCTCACCATCCACATAAAGTAATAGTGCTAAATGCGCAGTACGATTAGGGTCGTATTCCAAATGCTCTACAGTTGCAGGAATGCCATCTTTGTCGCGTTTGAAATCAACAATACGATAGTGCTTCTTGTGACCACCACCCATGTGACGAACAGTAATATGCCCGTTGTGGTTACGACCAGCAGTTCTCGTTTTCTTTTCGAGCAATGCTGCTTGTGGCCTACCTTTATACAAGTCAGGAGTAACGACACGAACAACAGCGCGACGACCCGGAGATGTTGGTTTTAATTTAATAAGTGCCATGATATTTATCCTTGCTCGCTAGCAGCAAAATTAATCTCTTGTCCAGGAGCCAAGCATACATAGGCCTTTTTCCAGTCAGAACGGCGACCAGTAAATTTACCAAAACGCTTTTGCTTACCCTTAACATTACTAATTTGCACGCTTTCAACAGTTACTTTAAAAAGCATTTCAACAGCCGCTTTAACTTCTGGCTTAGTTGCATCAGATGCCACTTTAAAAATTACCTGTTCATTTTTCTCAGCAACAAATGTTGCCTTTTCAGAAATCTGAGGGGCCATCAACACATTCAGCAAACGCTCTTCACTAAATTTTTGCGCGATCATACCAACACCTCTTCAATCTTCGCGACTGCATTGCGAGTCATCAAAACCTTATTAAATCGAACCAAACTTACTGGATCAGCCTGATGCGCCTCCAATACCAAAACATTTGGCAGGTTACGTGACGAAAGGTAAAGATTTTCATCGATACTATCCGTGATAATCAACACTCGCTCAGAGCCAAATCCAAAACTTTTTATTTTGTCAGCCAACTGTTTAGTTTTAGGCGAATCAATTTTCAGATCATCAACAATTAGCAAACGATCCTCACGAACAAGCTGTGAAAGAATTGAAGCCAAGCCTGCGCGATACATTTTGCGGTTAACTTTTTGTGTGTAATTTTCTTCAGATGTATTTGGGAAAATCTTACCACCACCACGCCATAGAGGACTTGATGCCATACCGGAGCGAGCACGTCCGGTGCCTTTTTGCGCCCATGGCTTACGTGTAGATTTAGCAATCTCACTACGCCCCTTTTGTTTACTACTTGCAGACCTTGCATTTGCCTGATACGCAGTAACGAGCTGATGCACTAAAGCCTCGTTATATTCACGACCAAACAAATCATCAGATGCTGTAACGCTTGCAGAGGATTTGCCACCTGCACCAATAACCTTAAGTTCCATTATGCCCCCGCTTTCACAGCTGGACGCACAACCACGTTGCCGCCAGGAGATCCCGGAACAGCGCCCTTAACCAACAACAATTGACGCTCTGCATCAATGCGAACGATCTGCAGATTTTGCACTGTACGCTGAACATCTCCCAAATGACCCGTCATCCGCTTACCCGGAAATACTCGACCAGGATCTTGCGCCATACCGATAGAACCCGGCACGTTGTGGGATTTGGAGTTACCGTGTGTTGCGCGACCAGATTTAAAGTGATGGCGCTTGATCGTACCCGCATAACCCTTACCAATCGTTATACCAGTTACGTCAACTTTTTGACCCACTTGAAACAACTCCACGCCCAACTTACCCGCCACTTGCAACGACGAAGCTTGTTCCGGTGAAATTGTAAATTCTTTGAGCTTGCTCGCAGCCTCAATACCCGCTTTGGCAAAATGGCCAGCAGCAGCTTTAGTTACCCGCGTTGCGCGACGCGTTCCAAACGCGACTTGCACAGAAGTATAACCATCCGTATTAGGGGATTTTATTTGAGCAACTCGATTATTGGACACGTCCAACACAGTCACTGGCAACGATGTTCCGTCATCAGTAAATATGCGGGTCATGCCAATCTTGCGACCGACAAGTCCTAAACTCATTTTGACTTCCTTTATTAAGGGGCCAACTTCAATTGGTTGGCCGATTCAACAACAAAATACAGCTTTTACTGCAATTTAATTTCTACATCTACACCAGCCGGCAAATCCAGCTTCATCAATGCGTCCACTGTTTTATCAGTTGGGTCAATGATGTCCATCAAGCGCAAATGCGTACGAATCTCAAACTGATCACGCGACGTTTTATTAACGTGCGGAGAACGCAAAATATCGAAACGCTCAATCTTCGTAGGCAAAGGAACCGGGCCCTTAACAACCGCACCAGTGCGCTTCGCGGTGTCCACGATTTGCAATGCTGATTGATCAATTAAACGATAGTCAAATGCCTTCAGGCGAATGCGAATTTTTTGGCTTTGCATAATCTTCTCTTGCTTCTACGCGGCATAACCGCTGGTTTAAAGAACGAAAACGCGTGAACTCAGTCACGCGAGGGCGCGCATTGTAATCTTACTTAATTAAGTTTGCAACCATTGGAATACAAAATGGAGAATGGCAAGCCATTCTCCATTTTTAACAACAATTACTCAACGATCTTAGCAACCACACCTGCGCCGACAGTACGACCAC
>JBAXEJ010000051.1:0-18139 GCA_037140475.1 Gallionellaceae bacterium | reverse complement strand
AATCGAACCACCGACACAAGGATTTTCAATCCTCTGCTCTACCGACTGAGCTACCGGGCCATCTTTACGAAGGCGCGCATTATAGCGACTCTGATGATTTAAGCCAATAACGACGCACAATAAAAAAGAACCCCGTAACTCCGGGGTTCTTTTTTGCTGCATCAAACGAAACGAGCGAACTCGTTAACGTTGAATTACATCATGCCGCCCATACCACCCATGCCGCCCATATCGCCACCACCCATACCGCCGGCTGGTTTGTCTTCTGGCAACTCGGCAACCATGCAAGCAGTAGTCAACATCAAGCCTGCGATCGACGCTGCGTTTTGCAATGCAACGCGGGTTACTTTAGTTGGGTCAACTACGCCCATCGCTAACATGTCGCCATATTCGCTAGTTGCTGCGTTGTAACCAAAGCTGCCTTTACCTTCGGCCACTTTATTCACCACGACAGAAGGCTCGTCACCTGCGTTATGCACGATGGCACGCAATGGCGATTCCATTGCACGCAACACGATTGTGATACCAGCGTCTTGGTCGTGGTTGTCGCCTTTCAAGCCAGCAACTGCAACCTTAGCGCGTAGCAGAGCAACGCCTCCTCCAGGAACAATACCTTCTTCCACGGCTGCACGAGTTGCATGCAGAGCGTCTTCAACACGTGCTTTCTTCTCTTTCATTTCAACTTCAGTTGCCGCACCAACTTTGATTACTGCAACGCCGCCAGCCAACTTGGCTTTACGCTCTTGCAGTTTCTCTTTGTCGTAGTCGCTGGTGGACTCTTCGGCTTGCTTGTTGATTTGGCCGATACGCGCTTTGATAGCATCTTCTGAACCAGCGCCATCAATGATGATGGAATTATCTTTACCCACTTCGATACGTTTAGCTTGGCCCAATTCAGCCAAAGTTGTCTTCTCCAAAGATAAGCCAACTTCTTCAGCGATCACGGTACCGCCAGTAAGGATTGCGATGTCTTCCAACATTGCTTTACGACGGTCGCCGAAGCCAGGTGCTTTAACAGCAACAGTCTTCAAGATGCCACGGATGTTATTTACAACCAAAGTTGCCAATGCTTCGCCGTCAACGTCTTCAGCGATGATCAACAATGGACGGCCAGCTTTAGCGACTTGTTCCAATACGGGAAGCAGGTCACGAATGTTAGAAACTTTTTTGTCGTGCAACAGGATGTATGGGTTTTCCATCAAAGCCAATTGACGATCTTGATTGTTAATGAAGTAAGGTGACAGGTAACCGCGATCAAATTGCATACCTTCTACGATATCAAGCTCATCATCCAAACCAGTGCCATCTTCGATGGTGATAACGCCTTCTTTGCCGACTTTTTCCATTGCAGCAGCGATTTTTTCGCCGATTACAGTGTCAGAGTTTGCAGAGATAGAGCCAACCTGAGCGATTTCTTTGCTTGTTGTGCAAGGCTTAGAGATTTTCTTCAGTTCCGCAACAGCAGCGATCACTGCTTTGTCGATACCGCGCTTTAGATCCATTGGATTCATGCCAGCAGCAACAAACTTCATGCCTTCTTGCACGATGGACTGAGCCAAAACGGTCGCCGTCGTAGTGCCGTCACCAGCAACATCAGAAGTCTTAGAGGCAACTTCTTTAACCATCTGCGCGCCCATGTTCTCGAACTTGTCTTTCAGTTCGATTTCTTTAGCAACAGAAACGCCATCCTTAGTGATGGTTGGAGCGCCATAAGAGCGATCCAACACAACGTTACGGCCTTTAGGGCCGAGTGTAACTTTAACTGCATCAGCTAAAATGTTAACGCCCACTACCATCTTGGCGCGAGCTGCATCATGAAACTTTACGTCTTTTGCTGCCATGTTTATTCTCCTAAAATTCGTAAAATTACTTAGGCTTCAACCACGCCGATGATGTCGTCTTCACGCATCGTCATTAGCTCTTGGCCGTCCATTTTGAAAGTTTGACCAGCATATTTGCCGAACAAAACCTTGTCGCCAACTTTAACGCTCATTGGGCGCAACTTGCCGTCGTCGCCAATTTTGCCGTTACCTACCGCCATAATTTCGCCTTGATCTGGCTTTTCAGTTGCCGCATCAGGAATCACGATGCCAGACGCAGTTTTACGCTCTTCTTCCAAACGCTTAACGATAACGCGATCGCTTAAGGGACGAATTTTCATACTTTGTTCTCCTAAAACATACAGTTAACTAAAAAGTGGCGTTTTGAGTTAGCACTCAACACCAGCGACTGCTAATAATAGGGGTGGCTGACAGCAATTTCAAGAGTGTGGGAATAATTTAGTTTGGGTTTACAGAAAAGAAGGGAGGCGCAGCGCCTCCCTTAAGGCTAATTGAGAAGCTGCTTTAAGGCGCCATCAAGTGTTGGGTGCGAGAATTTGCAACCAGACAATTCAAGTTTATTGGGTAATACGCGCTGCCCCTCAAGTAATAGGGAAGCACGTTCTCCCATCGCTAATTTAAGTAAAAACGCAGGCGCGAAAAAAAGTGCTGGCCGATGCAGAGCGTGTGCTAACTGTTGCGTAAACTCTTTATTAGTAGCAGGGTGTGGTGCGGTTAGATTGAAAGGGCCGGAGAGCTCTTGGTGATTCAGCAGGGCTAAAACCATGGCCACATAATCGCCGATATGCACCCAACTCATCCATTGTTTGCCGTTACCAAGCCGAGCGCCCATTGCCAATTTGAAAAGTAGCAGTAGCTTTCCGAGGAGACCACCTTCTTTGGCTAAAACGAGCCCAGTGCGTAACAAACAGACGCGCACGCCATATTGCTCCGCTGAAAGTGCGGCAGTTTCCCATGCTATGCAAAGCTTGGCGGCGAAGTCACCGCCTACGCTAGCATCTTCGTTTAGCTCGGCATCACCACTATTGCCGTAATAGCCAATAGCCGAACCGCTTAGAAATACAGCAGGCTTGTGTTCTGCTACGGCAATGCGTTGAACTAGTTTTTCAGTGACCCCAATCCGGCTATCCCACAAAATCTGTTTTCGTATATCCGACCAATGCGCGTCGGCGATAGGTTCGCCAGATAAATTGATAACGGCATCAAAATGTTGCGAAGGTAGCCACTCATCAAGCGATGCGATAGCTTTTACACCAAGACCGCACTTGGTAGCGACAGTTTCAGGGTGCCGGCTCAATACAGTGAGTAGATGGCCAGCGGCTAACAGTGCTTTACAAAGGTGTCGACCGATCAGCCCAGTTCCGCCGGTAATTAAGATTTGCATGTATAACTCCAAGTGAATATTTGATCGTCGCATCTTACGCCTGAAATTTGCGAGTGCGATGATCTCCGCTATGATTCGCCTATGACGCAAAACATCGATCTTCTCTCTCGTTCGCTTTCCGCAGTATGGCATCCCTGTACACAAATGAAGCATCATGAAACCTTGCCCTTGATACCGATTCAACGTGGCAGTGGTGTGTGGCTTTATGATGTGGAGGGTAAGCGTTATTTGGACGCAGTGAGTTCGTGGTGGGTAAATTTGTTTGGGCACAGCAACCCGCGAATCAATGCTGCTATTACCGACCAGTTGGGCAAGTTGGAGCATGTCATGTTAGCGGGCTTTACCCATGAGCCAGTGGTGCAACTGTCGGAGCGATTAGCGAGTTTAGCGCCGCAAGGTTTGGGCCATTGTTTCTATGCCTCCGATGGTGCCTCGGCCACCGAAATTGCGCTAAAGATGAGCGCCCATTATTGGCGCAACACAGGCAAACCGGAGAAGAAAGAATTTCTCAGCCTGCAAAATAGTTACCACGGTGAGACGTTGGGCGCTCTCTCGGTTACCGATGTCGCAATCTTTAAAGATGCTTATGGCGCGTTAATTCAGCAAAACGCCACAGTACCTAGTCCCGATAGTCGACTCGCTGAACAAGGCGAAACTGCAAAAGATTTTGCGCTGAGATGTGCTTCTCAGCTGGAAACACATTTACAACAACATCATGCCAAGATTGCCGCATTGATTATTGAGCCGCTAGTGCAGGGGGCTGCAGGGATGGCGATGTATCACCCGGTTTATTTAAGACGCGCTCGTGAGTTATGCGATCAATATCAAGTGCATCTTATTGCGGATGAAATTGCCGTCGGCATGGGGCGCACAGGAACGATGTTTGCTTGCGAACAAGCGCAAATTTCCCCCGACTTTATATTGCTATCGAAAGGTATTACGGGTGGATATTTGCCGCTGTCTGTGGTGCTGACCACAGACATAATCTATCAAGCGTTTTACGCTGATGAAACAGCACGAGGTTTTTTACATTCGCACTCCTACACGGGTAACCCGTTGGCGTGTCGTGCAGCGTTGGCAACCTTAGATATATTTGCCGAGGATGATGTGCTGGCGAGTAATCGAAATAAAGCAGATTATCTGAATCGGAAAGCAATGCCTTTGCGTGAACACGTTAAAGTAAAAAACTTTCGAAATACCGGCATGATCTGGGCATTTGAAGTAGAAACTGAGCAGGCGAAATTTGCTCAGCGTTGTTTTAACGAAGCACTTAAACAAGAATTGTTATTACGTCCAATGGGTAACACGGTATATTTCATGCCACCGTATGTCATTAGCAATAATGAAATCGATTTTCTGCTCGAAAAGACGTTCAGCATCATTCATTCTCTCAACTAAGTCCGCCATGAAATTTGTTTATATTTTATTGTTTTTATTGAGTAATTCTAGTGTGTACGCCAGTACGTTGCCACCCGAAGTGACTGCAGCACTGAAACACGCAAATATCCCAACTTCAAGTCTTGGCATCGAGGTGAGAGAAGTTAACTCTCCGGCATTATTGGTAAGCCTTAATGCGCAGCAAGCGATGAACCCAGCTTCGGTGATGAAGCTACTGACGACCTACGCAGGATTGGAAATTTTGGGCCCTTCATACACTTGGAAAACTGAGGTGTATTTGGATGGAACACTTGATAAGGGTGTCCTCAAAGGCGATTTAATTCTAAAAGGTTATGGCGACCCCAAATTTAATATCGAGCAATTTTGGTTGTGGCTAAGCGAGTTGCGAGCACGCGGCTTACGCGAAATTCAGGGCGATATTGTGCTGGATAGAAGTTTTTTTAATCTGCCGCCGCATGATCCCAGTGAATTTGATAACGATCCTGTGCGAGCTTACAACGTGGGCGCAGATGCCCTGTTACTGAATTTCAACACATTGAGGCTTCGTTATCTGCCCGATGGAAATCGTTTAAAAATTATCAGCGAACCACCGCTTGAGGGTGTGCAGCTAGACAATCAACTCGTCCCACAACCTGCGCCTAACTGCGACAACTGGGACGATACTATTCGTATTCAGCCGCGTGGCGACAGTATCGTATTTCAAGGCGGTTATCCCAGCGAATGTGGTGAGCGCGAACAAAACCTCAATGTAATGCCGCATACCAAATATGTGGCAGCGGTTTTTAGCGCAGTATGGCAAGAGCTGGGAGGTATGGTCAAAGGAAATACTCGCGAAGGAATGGTCACTAGCACTGCAAAACTCTTTGTGACACATCATTCGATGCCATTATCTGAAGTGATTCGTGACATCAATAAATTCAGTAACAACGTGATGGCGCGGCAGTTATTTCTCACGCTGGGCGTTGGCCCACATGGGGCGGGACCGGCGACCATTCCTCAAAGCATACAAACAGTGAGAGGCTGGCTGGCGCAGAAAAAACTGAACTTTCCGGAGTTGGTGTTAGAAAATGGCGCTGGTTTGTCACGCAAAGAGCGCATTAATGCGCAGCACTTAGCCCAGCTTTTGCAAAGCGCGGCTAAAAGTCCGATGAATGCTGAGATGGTTGCATCGCTACCGATTCTTGGCGTCGACGGCTCGGTCAAAAGGCGGTTAAAAGGAACGCCTGCAGCTAGTCACGCGCACTTGAAAACTGGCACGCTGGAAGGTGTAAAAACGATAGCGGGATACGTGAAATCAAAGAGTGGCAAAGAATATGTTGTGGTCTTTTTGATCAATCATGCAAATGCAAGAGCTGGCGGAGCAGCGCAGGACGCGCTGATTGAGTGGGTGCAGAAAAGGTAGCTTCCACAGTATAATCCACACTTGATTTGTGGACATTCCACTTTATTTCATCTTTTACTTTTTCTATTTAAATTATGCAAACAAGATTTAACAAGCTCTTCATCTTTACGATTCTATCCTTAGCGCCCTATTCAATGGCGCTGGCCGAAAGCACTTCGGTTGTGTTGACTGCAAACCAAGACACTCCCGCCACACAAAATGCTGCGCCGAAAGACGCCAGCACAGCCAATCTGCCCACCATCTCCAAAGAGAAAAACTGGTATTTTTCATGGGGCTATAGTCGGCAATGGTACGAAGCTTCCGACATACACGTTACCCAGCCAAGCCAAGGAAGTAATTTTACGGTGCATCAGGTTAAAGCATCTGACCTCGCAACCACTTTTCCTGAAGGGCTCAGTTCAACTTTAAATATGAACTTCTTCAATCCGCAAGAAAATATCAGGCTTGGTAAATACATGGATCCGGAGAAAACCTTCGCCATCGAATTTTCGCTGGATCACAGTAAATACAACACCAACCTCGGTCAAACGGCACATGTTACCGGCACTTTCAAAAACCAGCCTATCAATACTTACTGGGTGCTCAACAAGGATACATTTGATTACGTTCATCACAATGGTTTGAATCACATCATGTTGAACGCAGTTTGGTTGCATCACTTATATGGCCCTAAACAAAAGGCTGGGGATTTGGAATCAATTAGCAGGATTGGGGCTGGATTTTTACTACCGCATTCTGAAAATACAATTGACGGCAACACCAATCAGGTTGGCCCAAAGTGGGGGCAAAACAGTTGCTGTTTCGGCAGAAACGATTGGTGGCAACTCCTTGGCTGGACGGCAGGTGTCGAGGTGGGATTGCGCTATAGAGTCTATGAATCGATGTATCTAGAACTCACGGCAAAAGAGGCTTACGGTGTTCTGAGCAGAGTTCCGGTATATCAGGGCTCGGCAGACCAAGAGCTTTGGATGACCGAAGCAGTGTTATCTGCAGGTTTCGTGTTTTAAGAAAACTTTCCTGTTGAGTTAAAAAGCCGAGGACATCCTCGGCTTTTTTGCTTCAAGTAACTCAATAAACTACAAACCCAATTCGCCCCACATCGCATCAACTTTTGCTTTAGTTGCATCATCCATAGCGATTGGCGTACCCCACTCACGAGTGGTTTCACCGGGAAATTTGTTGGTGGCATCTAACCCCATTTTGCCGCCCAGACCAGACACGGGGCTCGCGAAATCTAAATAATCAATCGGCGTGTTTTCCACCAACAAGGTGTCACGCACGGGGTCCATGCGCGTAGTGATGGCCCACATGACTTCCTTCCAATCACGGGCATCAATATCGTCATCTACCACGATGATAAATTTGGTGTACATGAATTGGCGCAGGAAACTCCAGATGCCGAACATCACGCGCTTGGCGTGGCCGGCGTATTGTTTTTTAATGCTTACCACCGCCATGCGATAGGAGCAGCCTTCCGGCGGGAGATAGAAATCGGTGATCTCTGGAAATTGCTTTTGCAGCAACGGCACGAATACTTCGTTCAGCGCCACGCCAAGCATGGCCGGCTCATCAGGCGGCTTGCCAGTGTAAGTGGAATGATAAATCGGGTCGCGGCGCATGGTGATACGCTCGATGGTAAACACAGGAAATTTATCTTGCTCGTTGTAGTAGCCAGTGTGGTCACCGTACGGGCCTTCAAGTGCGGTTTCGTTCAGGTGAATCACCCCCTCCAGCACGATTTCAGCCGAAGCGGGCACTTGCAGGTCGCTCCCAATACACTTCACCAACTCGGTTTTGCTACCGCGCAGCAACCCCGCAAATTGATATTCAGAAAGCGAGTCTGGCACGGGCGTAACCGCACCCAAAATTGTGGCCGGGTCGGCGCCAATCACCACAGCAACAGGGAAAGGTTGCCCAGGATTTTTTACGCAGTGTTCACGAAAATCTAAGGCGCCTCCGCGATGTGCCAACCAACGCATGATGACTTTGTTCGGCGCGAGCACTTGCTGACGGTAGATACCTAGATTTTGTCGAGGTTTGTGTGGCCCACGGGTGACCACCAAACCCCACGTGATCAGTGGAGCTACGTCGCCCGGCCAGCAATGTTGTATCGGTAGTTTGGAGAGGTCGACATCTTTGCCCTCCCATACAATTTCTTGGCAAGGCGCGGATGACAACACCTTGGGTGACATGGTAAGCACCTGCTTCAACACGGGCCATTTATCCCAAGCGTCTTTCAGCCCTTTGGGGGGCTCGGGTTCTTTCAGGTAGGCGAGCAGTTTTCCTACTTCGCGCAGTGCGCTTACGCTTTCTTCGCCCATGCCCAATGCTACGCGACGTGGCGTGCCAAATAAATTAGCAAGCACAGGCATCTTGTGTCCAGCCACATTCTCAAACAGGATCGCAGGGCCACCTGCGCGTAATACGCGATCGCAAATTTCGGTCATTTCGAGATGTGTCGAAACTGGAGTTTTTACCCGCTTGAGCTCACCAATTTTTTCAAGCTGAGCTATAAAGTCGCGAAGATCGTGATATTTCATTATCTCAATATAAACATATTGTTATGTTAATCCGGGTAGGGGCTAACCTCGCCCTCGGGGCGGGTCTTAAAGCGCTTATGTAGCCAGAAATATTGTTCTGGCATTTCTAAAATGCGTTGTTCCAAAAATTCGTTCATGCGACGTGCGTCGACTATGTCATCGCCGCTCGGATAATTTTCCCATGCGGGATAAAACGTCAGCACATAACCTTCACCGCCGGGTAATAAACGCGTAATGCACGGTACGATTTTCGCGCCGGTCATTTGTGCGATGCGCGGTAGTGATGTCATGGTGGCGGCAAGTACGCCAAAGAAGGGAATGAACGCGCCGTCTTTAATGCCTTGATCTTGATCGGTCGGATAGATGAAGGGCATGCCTTCACGCATTCCTTTCAAGATTGGGCGCAAACCCTGTGCACGCGAATATAAGCGTTGCTGGCCGAAGCGGGCGCGTTTGTTTAACAGTAGCTCAGTCATATACTGGTTTTTTTGATTGGCGTACATACACACCGTGTTCGTGCGCTGTGCGACCCATTGACCGCCAACATCCATACCCACGAAATGGGGGGTAAGCAGAATGGAAGGTTTGTCTTTGATCGCTTCAAAATGTTCAGCGCCTTCAACTCGAATGAGGCTATTAATTCGTTCCGCACTACCCCACCATAAAATAATTCGTTCAATTAGGCCTCGCGTAAACATTTTGAAATGCTCTCGCAGGAGTTTGCTGCGTGCCTCATCACTCATTTCGGGGAAGCACAGTTTCAAATTCACGCTCCCCACAAAGCGCCGCTCAGCGGCGACTAAATACAAAAAAGAGCCCAAACCATTACCAATCGCAACTAAAACGCGGAAAGGCAAAAAGTGCATCAGCCAAAAAATAAATACGCCAATACGAGCCATCATTTACTTGTTTCCTGTGCAATGGGAGCGGCAACCCCATTGGGTACTTTATAGCGGTTGTAACTCCACAAATATTGCTCGGGGCAGGAATAGATAGCCTCTTCAAGTGATCGATTAATTTGCAACGCGGCAGGCTCATTTGGGTTGAGGGTTAACGGCGTAAATTTTAAGGTGTAGCCTTCACCATGCGGTGCGCGAATGGCTAGGGTCATGATCGGAGTTGCACCACTGGATTCAACAAGTCTGCCGATTAAAGTCATGGTGTAAGCGGGGCGACCAAAAAATGGCAGCCACTCGCCTTCACCATTGCCTGGCACTTGATCCGGTAGTACGCCAATAAAATGGCCTTGTCTTAAGGCTTTGAGCATGTGACGTACACCGCCAACATCTGCGGGAACGAGCTTGGCATTGCCTCGCTCTCGGCCTTGCCGCATCAAAATATCAAGAAACTTCCAGCGGGGACGGCGATACATGCTTGTTATTGGCCAGCGCGCAGCGATGTAGGAGCTAATTAAATCAAAACAACCGAGATGAGGGGTGAGGATAATGACTCCCTTGCCTTTGGCATACGCCGCTTCAACATGCTCTAAACCTTCACAATGATTGACGCTTGCCACGACCACACTCAAGGGGCGCCGCCAAATCCAAGTGAGTTCTAAAACCGCTTTGCCGGCTTCGCTGATGTTGGTGTGTAGGATAGATTCAAAATGCGTAGAATCTTTTAGTTGCAATGCCTTGAGCAGATTTTCACGTAAACGTCGCGCATAGGATTTGGAGCTCCAATAACTTAACCAGCCCAATGCCGAGCCGAGGCGATGTAATGCCGGCAAGGGTAAATGAGCCAATAAATCAAAGCACCACACCAGCAATCGAGAAAAATCCATAAGGCTGCCAAAACCACAGTTTTTGTTATAATCCGCGCCCTGTTAAATTTCCAGAGCGAGTAAATAGAGTTATGAGCGAATATTTTTTTACATCTGAATCGGTTTCTGAAGGTCACCCAGATAAAGTTGCCGACCAAATCTCTGATGCCATTCTGGACGCGATTCTAGCGCAAGACCCCTATGCGCGTGTAGCGGCAGAGACATTGGTTACCACTGGCCTAACTGTATTGGCCGGTGAGATCACCACCAGCGCGAATGTAAATTACGCGAAAGTGGCGCGCGAAACAATTCGCCGCATTGGTTATGATGACCCTCAATTACGCTTTGATGCTGACGGTTGCTCAGTCCATGTTTGCTACGGTACGCAAAGCCCAGACATTGCACAAGGTGTCGATCGCGCATCTGACGACTACCTCAATCAAGGCGCGGGCGACCAAGGTTTAATGTTCGGTTATGCATGCCGCGAAACCGATACTCTGATGCCATTGCCTATTTATTTGTCACACCGCGTGGTTGAGCGTCAATCGCAATTGCGTCGCGATGGCCGTTTGAACTGGTTGCGTCCAGATGCGAAATCTCAAGTGACTGTTAAGTATGTGGATGACAAGCCTTACAGCATCGACACCGTTGTGCTTTCAACTCAGCACACACCAGAAATGACGCTAGAACAAATCCGCGAGGCGGCGATTGAAGAAATCATCAAGCCAGTATTGCCAAAAGAGTTGATCAAAGGCGACATCAAGTTTTTGGTTAACCCAACAGGTCGTTTCGTTATCGGCGGCCCACATGGCGATGCGGGTTTGACTGGCCGTAAGATTATCGTTGACACCTATGGCGGTGCAGCCCCTCACGGTGGCGGCGCGTTCTCGGGTAAAGACCCGTCTAAAGTTGACCGTTCCGCAGCTTATGCAGGCCGTTATGTGGCGAAAAATATTGTTGCTGCGGGCTTGGCTGATAAATGCTTGGTGCAAATCAGTTATGCGATTGGTGTGGCTCAGCCAACCAGTATCATGGTCAGCACCTATGGCACAGGCAAAGTGTCTGACGAGAAGATCACTGATTTGGTGAAAAAACATTTTGACCTGCGTCCAAAAGGCATTGTGCAAATGTTAGATTTGCTACGCCCAATCTACCAAAACACGGCAGCTTACGGCCACTTTGGTCGTGAAGAGCCAGGCTTTACTTGGGAGGCCACTGACAAAGCAGCGGCGCTAAAGGCTGACGCAGGACTGTAATTTCGTATCAACCATCCCGCCGAGGGGCGCTGCAGCAGTCACCGCAAGGTGAAACTGTCAGGCTCGGAGGGGATGGCTCAACATGTTGCAACGGCGCCCATTCATTAACTTGAATGGAGTGTTTATGTCTACTAAAGACTACGTTATTGCCGACATCAACTTGGCCTCATGGGGCCGCAAAGAAATCGCTATCGCTGAAGGTGAAATGCCAGGGCTGATGGCGATTCGCGAAGAATTTGCTGTTACTCAACCACTACGCGGCGCGCGTATCACTGGCTCATTGCACATGACGATCCAAACCGCTGTGCTCATCGAAACGCTAAAGGCGTTGGGTGCGGATGTGCGTTGGGCATCATGCAATATTTTCTCTACTCAAGATCATGCAGCTGCTGCGATTGCTGCTGGCGGCACACCGGTATTCGCGGTTAAAGGTGAAACACTGATTGAGTATTGGGACTACACGCATCGCATTTTTGAATGGGCGGATGGCGGTTTCACCAACATGATTTTGGATGATGGCGGCGATGCTACTTTGTTGCTGCATCTTGGTACGCGTGCTGAAACGGATGCATCACTCATCAGCAAGCCAACTTCAGAAGAAGAAACTTGTTTGTTTGCGTCGATCAAAGAAACACTCGCGAAAGACAAAACTTGGTATTCCAAGCGTCTGGCCGCAGTGAAAGGCGTAACCGAAGAAACAACAACTGGCGTGCATCGTTTGTATCAAATGCACACTCGTGGCGAACTAAAATTCCCAGGCATCAACGTTAACGATTCCGTCACTAAATCTAAATTCGACAACTTATACGGTTGCCGCGAATCTTTGGTAGACGGCATCAAGCGCGCAACAGATGTGATGATTGCGGGTAAGGTTGCGGTGATCGCAGGTTACGGCGATGTGGGTAAAGGTTCTGCTCAGGCGATGCGTGCCTTGTCGGCTCAAGTTTGGGTAACGGAGATTGATCCAATCTGCGCACTGCAAGCTGCGATGGAAGGCTACCGCGTCGTGACGATGGAATACGCTGCCGACAAAGCAGATATTTTCGTAACGACAACAGGTAATTTCCATGTAATTACCCACGACCACATGAAGGCGATGAAGAACAACGCGATCGTGTGCAACATCGGTCACTTCGATAACGAAATCGACGTTGCTTCGTTGGAAAAATATCAGTGGGAAGAGATTAAGCCACAGGTTGACCACGTGATTTTCCCAGACGGCAAGCGCATCATCTTGTTGGCCCAGGGCCGTTTGGTGAACTTGGGTTGCGGCACCGGCCATCCTTCTTACGTGATGTCTTCTTCTTTTGCTAACCAGACTATCGCTCAGATTGAGTTGTGGACTGAGTCAGTTAAAGGCAGCAACAAGTATCCAGTGGGCGTTTACACTTTGCCTAAGCATCTGGATGAGAAAGTGGCACGTTTGCAGTTGAAAACTTTGAACGCACAGTTATCAACTTTGACTGATCAGCAGGCGGCATACATCAGTGTGCCAAAAGAAGGTCCGTACAAGACTGAGCACTATCGTTACTAAGCTGGTAGTTGTAGATTAGTATGCAAGGGGCGGGTTCATCCCGCCCCTCTTACCTTGGAAATTATGGAACCACTGATTGAGTCGATCATGAACCGCGTTGTTAACAAAAACGGGATAATCGCTAGGCGCGCGACGCAGGTCGTAGTTATTCTACGATGCCAAGGAGCGCAACAACGCGAGTACCTGTTTTTGTTGCAACCCTTAAGGGCATTGGCTTTGTGGGCGGTCTGCGGTGGCAGGCTCCTCGCGAATAGAATGACTATTCACTTTCTCGCCTTTCTTGCATCCCATCCCACAAAGCCGAATGCGTGGCCATGTGCGATTTAATCAGGGGTTCCCCATGTATCTACTTTTAATCTGGATACTCAATGCGTTGGCGCTGATCGCCGTTGCTAATTTTGTTCCCGGCATTCACGTGGAAGGATTTACAGCAGCGTTGATCGCCGCCTTTTTTCTAGGTTTGGTGAATACACTCATTCGCCCGATTTTTTTATTACTAACGCTACCGGTTACGATCATCACATTGGGCCTGTTTATTTTTGTGATTAACGGACTGTTATTTTGGTTTACCGGTTCGATACTCAAAGATTTTGTTGTCGATAGTTTTTGGAATGGCGTCATGGGCGCTGTGTTGTATAGTATTTTTTCGTGGGCGCTCTCAGCAGCTGCCGCACAAATTATGAGGAAGTCTTCGTGAATAAACCACATATTAGTTTTGAATTTTTTCCGCCGCAAACGCCCGAGGGCGTTGAAAAATTATCCGCAGCACGTAAGCGTTTGGCTGTGCTCAAGCCGGAATTCTTCTCTTGCACGTTTGGTGCCGGCGGCTCAACGCAAGGCCGTACGCTTGAGACCGTGTTGAAGATTAAGAATGAAGGCTATGAGGCCGCGCCGCATCTGTCTTGTGTGGGCAGTACACGCGAGAACATTCGCGCTCTATTGCATGCCTATAAGGATGCCGGCATTAAGCGCATCGTGGCGCTCCGTGGCGACATGCCCTCAGGGATGGGGAGTATCGGTGAGTTTCAATACGCTAACGAATTGGTGTCATTCATTCGCGTAGAAACCGGTGAGCATTTTCATATCGAAGTTGCCGCTTATCCCGAGTTTCATCCACAAGCGAACTCTGCACGTGAAGACATGCTTAACTTCAAACGCAAGGTAGTAGCCGGGGCGGATTCAGCAATTACCCAATACTTTTACAATGCGGATGCCTATTTCCGCTTTCTGGATGAAACACACAGGCTGGGCATCACGGTGCCAATCGTGCCGGGCATTATGCCGATTGTGCGTTACTCCCAGCTGGCGCGTTTCTCCGATACCTGCGGCGCAGAGATTCCACGCTGGATGCGCAAGACAATGGAGGGTTATGGTGATGATGTTGAATCGGTGCAAAATTTTGGCCGTGATGTAGTGACGCAGTTATGTGAAAAACTCATCGCTGGTGGCGCGCCGGGCTTGCACTTTTACACCTTGAATCAGGCTAATGCTTCGATTGAGATTTTGCACCGCTTGGGATATCAATAAATGCTACGCACACCAGAGCTCTTATTGCCGGCCGGTACGCTAGACAAAATGCGCACCGCCTATGCTTATGGTGCGGATGCGGTGTATGCCGGCCAACCGCGTTATTCTTTGCGTGCGCGTAATAATGAATTCAAATTAGAAGAGCTGCAAATAGGCATTCAAGAAGCGCATGGCTTGGGCAAAAAATTATTTGTCGCCAGTAATTTGATGCCTCACAACGCCAAGGTAAAAACCTATATGGCGGATATGCAGCCAGTGATTGAGATGAAGCCAGATGCTTTGATCATGGCTGATCCGGGTTTGATCGCAATGGTGCGTGAACGTTGGCCAGAACAAGAAATTCATCTTTCCGTTCAGGCAAATACCGTGAACTATGCGGCGGTTAAATTTTGGAAGTCGCTAGGCTTATCGCGTGTGATTTTGTCGCGTGAGTTATCGATGGATGAAATCGAAGAAATTCGCCAGCAGTGTCCCGACATTGAATTAGAAGTATTTGTTCATGGCGCACTGTGCATTGCCTACTCGGGGCGCTGTCTGCTCTCGGGCTATTTTAATCACCGCGATGCGAATCAAGGCACTTGCACTAACTCGTGTCGCTGGGATTACAAAGTCGAAAATGCCGAAGAAAATGGCACGGGCGATATTCAGAAAATTGATTTCGATTTTGATAAAGCACTGAGTGAAAGTGCATTGTCGGATTGCGGTTCACAACCGCGTCATCCGTTGGCTGATCGGCCGTATTTAATCTCTCGTCCAGATCATCCAGAAGAAACCATGCCGGTGCTGGAAGATGAGCACGGCACCTACATCATGAATTCGAAAGATCTGCGAGCGGTCGAGCACGTTGAACGTCTGGTGAAGATTGGGATCGACTCGCTCAAAATTGAAGGTCGCACCAAATCGATTTACTACGTAGCGCGCACAGCTCAAGTTTATCGCCAAGCGATTGACGATGCGGTGGCTGGCCGGCCGCTTAATATGCAACTGTTAGGTGCATTGGATGCGTTGGCGAATCGTGGTTACACCGATGGTTTTTATGAGCGCCATCACACGCACGAACAGCAAAACTATATGCGTGGACACTCTGAGAGCTATCGTCAGCAATATGTGGGCGACATCGTTGCATGTACTAACGGTATATGTGAAATCGACGTGAAGAACAAATTCCAAGTGGGCGACAAGCTAGAAATTATTCATCCATCCGGCAATCATATTGTTGACCTGAGCGAGATGAAAAGCTTAAGAGGTGAAGAAATAACGGTTGCGCCGGGTAGCGGGCATCGGGTACAAATTCCGTTGTCAGGGCAATATCAAAACGGCATGATCGCGCGTTTTATTTAGTAACTCATTTTTCGTTGGAGGTAAGGTAATGGACTGGAAAAATTCGAACTTGCGTTTTGGTTCTTTAACTATCGGCATACATTGGCTGATGGTCATATTGTTTGTTGCAGTGTATGCATCAATAGAGTTGCGCGTGTTATTTGAAAAAGGCACGCCAATGCGCGATGCGTTTAAGATGTGGCACTTCATGTTGGGCCTGGTGGTTTTTGTGCTGATTTGGCTACGCATCGCCGCGCGATTTTCTGGCCCCACGCCGAGCATTCAGCCAGAGCCTCCACAGATGCAGCAGTTGGCCGCCAAAGCATTGCATCTCGCACTATATTTGCTAATGATTGGCATGCCTTTAACCGGCTGGATGTTGCTCAGCGCTTCTGGAAAGCCAATTCCCTTTTTTGGATTTGAGTTGCCCGCTTTGATTGCGCCAGACAAAGATCTCGCAACGCAGATTAAGGAGCTGCATGAATTTGTAGGGACATCGGGGTATTACCTACTGGGTTTACATGTCGTTGCAGCGCTCTACCATCACCATTTTCAACATGACAATACGCTGACGCGCATGTTGCCAATTCGCAAATAACCATGATTTTCTCTGCGCTCTCACAGTCCAATCGCTACGCGGCTTTGCATCCATTGTTTGCGCGAGCATTTGCCTACATACGCGATAACGACTTATTCAACATGGCGCCGGGGCGCTACAATATTGTGGGTGAAGATTTAATCGCCATCGTGGAGCGCGTGCCAGGTAAAACACGCGAGATGGCACGGCTAGAGGCACATCGCCGTTATATTGATATTCAATTGGTGTTAGAAGGAATCGATGAGATGGGTTGGAAGCCGCTTGCTGATTGCCATAATCCGGTGAGTGAGCACAGCGAAGAAAAAGATATCCGTTTTTTTACAGATGCGCCAGTGTCTTGGATTGCTACGCCGCCCGATCATTTTTGTATCTTCTTTCCAGAAGATGCGCATGCACCGTTGGTGAGTAATACTCAGGTGCGTAAGGTGATTTTTAAAGTAGCGGTCAATCCAGCGTAGTCTAGAGTTTTCTCCGTGTATGAACCTGGCCTATTAATGCCGCGTTTACTTCACTGACTATAAAAAATATCTAGGCCTTCAAGCCCCTTCGCGACTCAGCTCCTTCAGCTACAATCTTGCGCATTCAAAATCATGGAAACAATCATGCGCAAATTAAACCAAATCCGTCATACTTTGCGCCTTCTACTCGCCGCCCTTTTACTCAGCACCCTCACCGCCCAAGCCGCCGACATCCGCGCGCTTAAAATTATCGCCTCCGATCCCACCACTAAACAAACCGGCGAAGTCAGCCTCTACAATAAAAGTGTTGCCGTCATCATCGGCATTGACCAATACGCCAACCTGCCTGCGGATAAGCAGCTCACCTATGCTGTGAAAGATGCCAAAGGCATCGCCGATGTACTCAAGCGTCAATACAAGTTCGACAAAATTATCACCCTGTACAACAAAGAAGCCACCCGTGACCGCATCCTAGACTTGCTCACCGAAGAGCTCCCCAACCAACTGGGCGAGCAAGATGCGCTGTTTATCTTCTGGGCAGGGCATGGCAATCAAGACGGCAAGCAAGGCAGCGAAATCGGCTACTTGATTCCTTATGACGGCGCGGTAAACAAACTGCGTACCAACATCACCATGACGGAAATCCGCGACACTGTTTCCAAGCGAATTCCTGCAAAACACATCTTCTACGTCATGGATGCCTGCTACTCCGGCATGTTGACCGACACCCGCTCCGTAGAAAAAACGCCGCGCCGTGACTTGGCGTATCTGCAAGACATCACCAAAGAAACCGTGCGCCAAGTCTTAACCGCAGGTGGCAGAAATCAAGAAGTCTTAGATGGTGGCAACAACGGCCATTCTGTTTTTACCGGACGCTTAATTGAGCTACTGGAGAAAACCGGCGACTTCATCACCGCCAACGAAATCCAATCCATCATCAAAGAAAAAGTCAACGGCGATGCCAGAGCGCATGGCAAGAACCAAACTCCCGCTTTCGGCACACTGTATGGCAACGGAGATTTTGTATTCATCCCCAGCTTAGAACAAAAGGTAGCCGACAACCACGCTGAAATCGCCAAACTGGAAGCCGAGATTAGAGCGCTGGATGCCGCCGCCCTG
>JBAXEJ010000050.1:0-18407 GCA_037140475.1 Gallionellaceae bacterium | reverse complement strand
TTTCTTGTTGGAAATACACAATCCCTTTAGACTCATTTCATATTGGAAGAGGCTCAATATTGACCGCGAGAACATAGAGGCGTAGCGTGAACGGCACCCTTCCTTTCAGATGTTAATAAAGCTGTCACTCAACATCGTTGATTATTCCTGAAATATTGAGTCTACATTATGAGTTCTGCAAACTATCAGGAATTGCTTGAATTAATTCTGCAGGAAATTGAGCAGGACAGTTTTGCGCTGCCAACCTTGCCTAGCGTAGCCGCTAACATCCAAACACTGATTGACGATCCGAACGTGTCCGTCGATCAAATTGTAGCGGTGCTAAACAGCGATCCATTTATCTCAGCTCAAATCATAAAATCAGCCAATAGTGCTGCCTATATGGGCAAGCCAAAGATAGACAATGTTTTGGATGCTGCAATCCGACTTGGTTATCGCCAGTTACGCAATTTGGTGATCACAATTACGATGAATAATATGCTGTATTCAAAAAATCCAGTCATCAATAGGCAGATGCAAGAAACTTGGGAGCACAGTAGAAAGGTTGCAGCATTAAGTTATGTCCTTGCCTTAGAACATCAACATCTATCGCCTGATCAGGCAATGCTGGCGGGACTCATGCACGACATTGGAGTGTTGCCCTTGTGCATGCACATCGAAAAACATCACGTTCCGATTGAAGAAAGCACATTGGCAAGTCTTATCATTAAGTGTCACGTCTCTATAGGAACGAAGTTACTTAACAGCTGGCATTTTCAACAGGAAATAGTTGAAGTTGTTCCTGAGCATGAAAATACTCAACGGGCCTCAACCAGAGACTTCATGCCTGATTATGCTGATGTGGTTATGTTTGCAAATTTGCAAGCCAAACATAATTCTCAATTTACTGACTGGAACAGTATTCCTGCAATAAACAGACTGCGTCTAAGTGAGGATAAGTGTCGCTCATTTATTGATGAGAATGCTGAGCGAATTGAACAAGTAGAGGTTTTGCTCGGGATGAAGAAAAAAGAAAGACCTAAATTGCACCGAGTTGCTACCAACACAACTTTGACGTACACATCGCCTACATCTCCTCAGAAGAAATATCGAGGTGGATTATTATCCTACCTTTTTAGTTTTTGGAAGTAATCAGCCATTAAGTCCACCAACGCGACACTTCCCTCACACCCACCCCAAAGCCGTCATTACCAGACTCATATTCTCGTCGTGTATTATCTCGGCCTCGGCTATTTGCCCCAATTTACATGACCCACGCTAGAAACATTCTGCTCATCAAAACCTCATCGCTCGGAGATGTGCTGCACAACCTCCCTGCTGTTACAGATATTTGCCAGCATTTTCCTGCTGCACAGATTGATTGGGTAGTTGAAGAAAGTTTTGCTGCGCTGCCTAGGTTGCACCCCAAAGTTTGCAACATCATTCCGGTTGCGATCCGGCGCTGGCGCAAATCTTGGTGGAATTCACGCGCTGAAATGAAAGCGATTTGCCAGCAATTGCATCAACAACATTACGACCTCACCCTTGATACGCAAGGTTTGTTCAAGAGCGCTTTAATCACTCGCTGCGTTCAATCTCCCTACTATGGCTATGATTGGCAAAGCGCGCGGGAGCCCATCTCCAGCCTGTTTTACGATCACAAGTTCACCGTTTCCAAATCGCTACACGCGGTAGAACGCAATCGTCAGTTGGCCGGACTTGCCTTGGGCTATGCCCCGCAGGGTGGGCCTGACTATGGCATTCATGCGCCCACTCTAAACTTGCCGTGGCTTCCTCAGGCTCAGGCTCAGCCTTACATTGCACTGCTGCACGCCACGAGCCGTGATGACAAACTATGGGATGAAGCAAATTGGATTGCGCTCGGCACACAACTAGCTAGCGATGGTTATCAGCTTGTTTTGCCGTGGGGCAACGCAAAAGAGCAGGCCCGTAGCGAGCGTTTAGCGGCAAGTATTCCAAACGCAATTAACCCGCCGCGCCTTAATCTCACCGAAGCAGCTGCACTACTCGGCCATGCCCGTGCTGTAGTTGGCGTGGATACCGGATTGAGCCATCTGGCAGCCGCGCTCAATGTGCCCACCATCGGCATTTATACCGCCACCGATCCTAGCCTAACCGGCTTGTTCGCAGGCGTTAACGCCGTAAACCTCGGCGGCAAAAATATCTCCCCCACGATTGCAGAAGTATTAATGACACTGAATAAACTATTGGCCAATGCATAATCCGCGTTTCATTTATACCTTTGTTCTTTGGCTGCTTCTGCCTTATGTGTTTTTTCACCTGCTTTGGCGCGGCCGCAAACAGCCAGAATACTTTCAGCACATCCCCGAACGTTTTGGTTTTTACTCCCTTAGTACGGACAAACCCGTCATCTGGTTACACACCGTTTCGGTTGGCGAGACCCGAGCCGCTTCCACCTTAATTCAGCGCTTATCCACCCTTTATCCCCATCATCAAATACTGCTTACTCACACCACGCCAACAGGACGCGAAACCAGCGAGCATCTTTATGGCGACAAGGTTCTGCGCGTTTATCTTCCCTATGATTACCCGTTTGCAGTGAAGCGTTTCCTCAATCACTTCAAACCTCAAGTAGGCATTCTGCTCGAAACCGAAATTTGGTTTAACTTGATTCATCTGTGCAAGAAAAAAAACACCTCGCTGCTTTTACTCAACGCACGTCTTTCAGATAAATCCTTTAAGCGCTACGCACGCTTCCCAAATTTGGCTCGTTTAGGTTTAAGTGAGCTAAGTGCTATTGCCGCGCAAACCGAAGATGATGCGCACAGGCTCGCGCTATTGGGCGCGCAAAATATTAGCGTTATGGGCAATCTAAAATTCGAAATTGAACCGCCGTCGGAGATGCTCGAATTAGGCATGCAACTGCGTAGCCTATTTGGCGACAACCGACCCATTTTTCTTGCCGCCAGTACGAGAGAGGGTGAAGAAACACTTTTGCTCGACGCTCTTGCCAATACCAATATTCCACATTTACTCACTGTCGTTGTACCGCGCCACCCACAACGTTTCGACGTGGTAGCCGAGCTTATTCAAAACAGAGGATTTCTATTACAACGTCGCAGCGCCAATGAAACGATTAAGAACGAAACACAAATTGTACTGGGCGACACGATGGGCGAAATGTTTGCTTACTACATAGCATGTGATGTGACGTTTATCGGCGGAAGCCTGCTGCCATTCGGTTCACAAAATTTGATTGAGGCCAGCACAGTTGGCAAACCAGTTTTAATCGGACCACACACTTATAACTTTGCGCAGGCGAGTGAATTAGCAATTGAAAGTGGTGCGGCTCTGCGCGTGATGGACGCCACAAATTTGATGCAAACACTACAAAGCTTGCTGGGAAATCCGCAGAAAATTGCCGAGATGGGCGCCGCAGGAATGGGGTTTACTCAATTAAATCAAGGGGCTACGGAAATATCACTCACCCTTGTAGGGCAAGCGCTCCGCGCTCATCAACATCTAGCTGAGTGAGTTAATTGCAAAATCTACAAAATCTTTTATCCGCAGATTGCGCAGATAAGTGCAGATTAAATGAGGGGAAAATCGGCGTTAATCTGCGTAATCTGCGGTAGGCGTTAAGGTCTAGATTCCAGCCTTAACGTAGCGCTTGATTCACACCTTTAAGGTCTTCATCACTCAACGTACCGACCGCTGCCTTAAGGCGTAAGCGGCTAATCAAATAGTTATATTCCGCTTGATACAAATCGCGACGAGTTGAAAAGAGTTGTTGCTGCGCATTCAACACATCCAAGTTGGTCCGCACACCCACGCCCTGCCCCAACTTACTCGCCTCCAGCAAACTCTCACTGGACTTCAAAGCTTGTTGCAATGCTTTCACCTGCGCGATGCCGCTCGCTACGCCAAGATAGGCTTGGCGAGTTTGCACCGCCACTGAACGCCTTGCATTTTCTAAATCTTGTTTCGCCTTCTCGCGGTTTGCGTCAGCTTCGCGATACTTCGATTGCGTTGCACCACCTTGAAACAGCGGCATATTGAGCTGAACGCCAACCACCTTACTTGTGGTATCCGCTGGGCCGTAGCCCGTACCGTTAAATGTTCCGCCGTTCGCCGAATTCATTGCGTAATTTGCCACCAAATCAATTGTCGGCAAGTGTCCGCCCAATGATCTAGAGACTTCTTTATCCGCTAATTGTGCGGCCGCTTCCGCAATGGTGATTTGCACGTTATGCAGTTGTGCATCTTCCACCCACTTCTCTACATCCAGTGGCTGCGGTGTTTCTAATTTCAGTTCTTGACCCAACTGACGTAGCTCGCCGGTGCTTGCATTGGTAACCTGCTGTAAAGCACGTTTTTTTACTTCCAAATTGCTTTGCGCATTAATCTCCTGCGCCAAGATCAAGTCATAGCGAGCTTGCGCCTCATAGGTATCAGTAATAGTTGCCGTGCCCACTTCAAAGTTGCGCTTGGCTTGCTCTAGTTGCTCTGAAATCGCCTGTTTCTGCGCTTCGGTCAGTTGCACGTTATCTTTAGCCACCAACACATCAAAATAGCCCTGTGCTACCCGCAAAATCAGATCGTGTTGCGCTGCTTGATACTGCGCCTCTGAAATCACCACCTGTATTTCAGCCGAAGAATAAGCCATCCAGTTTTGCTGGCGGAACAGCGGTTGTACCAAACTAACACCATAGCCAGAGTTGTTGTATCTCAAGTCGCGCGAACCCGTAGGGAATTGGACATTGATGTCGTTGAACGTGCTATTCGCCGTCAAATTTACACTTGGCATCAAGTATGAACGGCCCTGCGATTGCTTCTCCTGGCCTGCTTGACGTGAGGCGCGAGCGGCCGCAAACGCCGCATCCTGCCCTTGCGCCGCCTGATATACCTCAATTAAATCAGTAGCCTGTGCGGAATTGGCCGCCAACGCAACCAAAACAGATAAAGCTAATTTAGATAATTTCATTTATTTTGCACCGCAAATAGTATATTAGAAAAGTCTAATATTATTGGTAAAGCTTTCTGCCTTCAAGCGTTAAAAAACAAATCGTTGTGGTTGAGGCGCATTTTGCAAAGGCGCCACGCTTGTCTCAAAGAGGGCAACAGAATCAAACGCATCCGATGCTGTTCGCGTAATCACGCAAGCATGCATAACAGGATCATCTCCTATCACCGCAAACAGCCGTCCACCAACCTTTAGGTTGCGCATCAGCGCAGTTGGTTCCAACGGAACAGAGGCTGTCAACACGATAGCGTCGTAATGCAACTCGCCCCAACCATTGGCCGCATCGCCGATTTCTAGTTTCACATTTTGAATGTGCTGCGCCGCCAGCGTATGTGCAGCGCTGGCACTCAGTTCGGGCACAATTTCAACACTCGTCACCTCCGCCGCAAGGTGCGCAATAAGTGCAGTGAGATAGCCGCTTCCCGTTCCCACTTCTAATACGCGATCACCATCAACAATTTTTAATTCTTGCAACGCTCGTGCCTCCAGCACTGGGGGCCACATTTTTACGCCATAACCCAACGGAATCTCAACATCCATCAAGGCCAGCGCACGTTGCTCAGTTGGCACGAAGTGCTCGCGCTTAACTTTTTTGAGTAAATCCAACACCTCGCCATCGAGTACATTCCATGGGCGAATCTGCTGCTCAATCATATTAAAGCGTGCCTGTTCCATATCTTTTACCTTTGTTCAATGATTATTGAAATCGTCTCTGTAGTTCAGTATAGCAAGAGCACCTGTATGGCTCAATGTCACGAATTTAAACGCAACAACAAGTCTTGAATTTTCAGCGGATCGTCCGAGCGTAACAGCTTCATCGTTAGCGGCATAATTTCTGGCAGGCTAGTAGTCAGGATGCGCTGTTTAGTCGCGGGCAACTGCGCCGAGTTCATCGAAAACTGGCGTAAACCCAAGCCCAGTAACAAACGCGTATAGTCTAATTCCCCTGCCATCTCACCGCAAACTGAAACCGGCACATTCGCCTTATTCGCCCCGCCGATCACATGCGCTAGCAGTTGCAGTACTGCCGGATGCAACGGATCATACAGATGCGCGACTTCTTCGTCGGTACGATCTATCGCCAAGGTATATTGAATCAAGTCGTTGGTGCCGATTGATAGAAAATCCAATTTACGAACAAACGCGCCTAATGCCAACGCCGCTGCCGGAATTTCAATCATGCCACCAATGGGCACCGCGGGATTAAATGCGATTTTTTCTGCGGCCAACTCCTGCTTGGTCGTTTCAATAAAATGCAAGGTTTGATTGATTTCAGAAACACCCGATAGCATTGGCACCAAAATTTTTAAATTGCCATAGGCCGAAGCACGAAACAAGGCACGTAACTGAGCACGAAACAACTGTGGCTCAGCCAAACATAAGCGAATTGCACGTAGCCCCAGCGCAGGATTACTCGCCACACGCACTGCGCCCTTAATCTGCTTGTCCGCACCTAAATCAAAGGTTCGAATGGTGACGGGCAAACCGCCCATCCCCTCAAGCACCGAGCGGTAGGCCTCAAATTGCTCTTCCTCATCCGGCAGATTATCGCGATTCAAAAACAAAAATTCGCTACGGAATAAACCAATCCCCGTGGCACCGTTTTCTTTCACTTCAGCCACGTCGTGTGGCATTTCGATATTGGCGTGAAGCTCAATATGCGTACCATCGAGCGTGTTAGCACGCGCCGTTTTTAAGCGTTTGAGTTTTTGCCGCTCAATATCCAGCTGACTTTGGCGTAACTTGTATTCAGCCAGCAATTGCTTGTCTGGATTCACCAGCACCACGCCATGCTCACCATCCACGATGAGCATATCGTTGTCTTTAATCAGCTCGCGCGCATGATGCAGACCCACGACACAAGGCTTATTCAAGCCGCGCGCCACAATCGCCGTGTGCGAAGTCGCGCCGCCCAAGTCAGTCAAAATAGCGGTGAACTGCTGTGGCTTAAGTTGAATCAAATCGGCGGGGCTGACATCATGCGCCACCAAAATTAAATTTAAATCATGCTGAGCGCTTGGCGGTGTATGGCCCGGCTGGCCACTCATGGTTTTTAGAATCCGCTCGACCACCTGCACTACATCGGTTTTTCGCTCACGCAAATAAGCATCGTCGAAGGCCTCAAACTGCGACACCAGTGTGTCCATCTGAGTTTTCAATGCCCACTCGGCATTGCACTGCTCCGCCAGCACCATGTCGCGCGCAGCTTTGCTGATGTGCTCATCATCCAGAATCATCAAATGCAAATCGAGAAACGCGTCAAACTCGGCTGCCGCCTGTTGCGGACGGTGTTCACGCAAGCCTTTTAATTCATTGCGGGTTGTTTCCAACGCCTCTTCTAAACGCGTCACTTCTTCATGCACCAAATGCTTAGGCAACACATAGTGATTAACTTCGAGTGCCGCATGCGACACCAAATGCGCATGACCAATCGCGATGCCGCGAGATACAGGTAGCCCGTGAAGCGCGAAGCTCATTCGCCCTCTCCGAAATAGTCGTTGATTAACCCAACAATCGCCGTCATCGCCTCTTGCTCGCGCTCACCAATGGTTTCAATCGTTACCGTCGAGCCTTTTGCTGCAGCGAGCATCATCACGCCCATAATGCTTTTTGCATTGATGCGACGGTTATTGCGCGTCATCCATACTTCGCAAGGAAACTCTGAGGCCAACTGGGTTAGCTTGGCTGAGGCCCGAGCGTGCAGCCCTAACTTATTTATGATAAGTGCATCTTGTTGCATTGCCATCCTTCGTCTCAGTGTTCATCAAAACAATACAATCGCGGCCGCCATCTAAGGCACGCTGCGCCATTTCATCCAGCGTCTTCTCATGGCTACACACCACCACACGCAACAACATTGGCAAATTCACACCCGCCACACCCTGCACACGCCCTGGTTGCCCCAGTCGTTGGACGATATTACTCGGCGTCGCGCCAAATACATCGCACAAGATCAGTACGCCTTTGCCTTGATCCAGCTGCTCAACCAACGCGCGGCCTTCTTGTTCTTTTTGTTGCGGATCATCGCTGGCCAAAACAGAGAGTACTTTTAAATTCGCTGGCACACTCCCCATCACATGACGCACACAATCCACCAAGCTCTCGCCAAGTCCATTATGGGTAACTAATAAAACGCCAATCATTTAAATCACTCCAAACAAGTGCGCCACAATGCCGCCTAAAAACAACAGCACCACCCAGCCGTAGAGCAAAAATGTATGCAGAACGCGTCCAAGCAACGCCTCTTTTTTCTGCTCTTCTTCCACGATTACCTGAATTTTTTTCAGCGCCTGTCCACTCGCCGTGCGACGAATATTTTCTTGTAGCGCATCCTCTTGTTGCTGCGTGTTCATAGTTCGATCTTTCTGACCGTCGATTGATTGGTGAATTCTAGCCGCTTCTGTAAGTCTGCGGTGAGGTGCACCACACCCGCAGCGTCGATCAATAGCGCCTCCGCCAGCCCCATACGCTGTGCGGCAAGCCGCCAACCCTGTGCACCGGAAATAAATAGCGGTTTCGAAGCGGCATCCGACAACAGGCCGGCATGCTCACCTTTAGTCACAATTGTTACTGCTTGCACACCCGTCACCGGATAACCGCTGCGCGGATCAATCACATGGCAATAGCGTTGGTCACCAATTTCAAAATAGCGTTGATAGTCGCCTGAAGTCCCGATTGCCTCCCCGTCATGCAACTCCATCGTGGCTAAGGCACCAGGTTTGCGCGGATGCTGAATGCCCACACGCCACGATCGCGAACCATGCGCCCCCAGCGCCAATACATTTCCACCAATGTTGATGAGCGCATTTTTAATTCCTTTTTGCCGCAAAATTGCCGCCGCCCGATCTAAGGCGTAGCCCTTGGCGTAACCACCCAAGTCAA
Organism: Gallionellaceae bacterium; assembly: GCA_037140475.1. Classification (GTDB taxonomy): domain Bacteria; phylum Pseudomonadota; class Gammaproteobacteria; order Burkholderiales; family Gallionellaceae; genus PALSA-1006. The sequence continues at coordinate 9,541 of JBAXEJ010000050.1, read as the reverse complement.
TACTTATTGACTTGTTTTTATTGAGTATTCTGTTTTTTTCAAAGATCAAATCCGTCATCTGTGGATTCGCCTTTACCAGCGCCGCGACGGTATTCTCATCTGGCAACACTGCTTTAAACTCATCTGCCTGAAAACCCCAGAGTTGAATCAGCCCACCGATTGCGGGATTAAACAATCCTTCAGATTGCACAGACAGTCGCGTTGCATCTTGCAACATCGCCGCTGTTTCTGCTGATACCGTCGCACTTTTTCCTTGCGCAATCGCCGCGTTTAATTGGCTTATTTCAGAAAGCTTCCACGCATGCAGCAAATCGTGCAAACGCTGAAATTCGTGCAACACTTCCGCCACTGCTGCTCGTGCTTTGCTCTCATCAGTCCCCGCGATACTGACCTCAACCCGTGTGCCAAAAACATAAGCCTCTTCTTGGTAGAAAGGCTCTTTGCTACAACTGGCAATTGCCAGCAAAACGAACAGCAGCGAAAAAAATCGCATCAAGCGGCCATCTCTTCCAATTCCAATGAGGCCGCCAGCATCGCCAAACGCGCCACCACGCCGTAAGCGTAAAAGCGATTCGGCGTATCGTCTGGCTCACAACTCGGATTGGGCAACGTACAGCAAGCTTCAAATGCCAATGGTTCAAAACGCATACCGGGTGCATTCAAATTTTCGTCAATGCCACGATCCGTATGTACGCGATAAAAACCACCCACCACGTGACGGTCAATCATATACACCACCGGCTCAGCCACGGCACCGTTCAGGTCCTCAAAGGTATAAACCCCTTCTTGTACCAAAACATCAGAGACCTGCATACCCTCTTTAACCACAGACATTTTATTGCGCTGTTTACGATTTAAATCGCGCACTTCGCTGGCATCTTTCACCGTCATGATGCCCATGCCATAGGTGCCTGCGTCGGCTTTTACAATGACAAACGGATCTTGCTTCACGCCATATTCTGCGTACTTTCCTCGTATCTTTTGCAATACACCATCCACTTTTGCCGCGAGGCAATCTTCACCCACGCGCTCTTGAAAATTGATCTGATTGCACACATCAAAATATGGGTCGATCAACCACGAATCAATGCCAATCAATTCGGCAAATTGCTGACTCACACGACTGTAAGCATCGAAGTGTTTTGACTTACGTCGAGCATGCCATCCAGCACCATGCGGCGGCAGCAGCGTTTGCTCTAGGTTTTTCAGTATTTCTGGCACACCTGCTGAAAGATCGTTGTTCAACACAATCACGCAGGGATCAAAATCGGTCACGCCCAAACGGTTACCTATACGCACCAGTGGCTCTAAAGTCAGCGAGTTGCCGTTAGCAAGCTCCAAGGTGGTGGGTTGCGTGATTTCCGGCAACAGTGATCCCACTCTCACACGCATACCCGCCTGCTTCAGAATGGTCACGATCTGCGCCACGTTCTGCAAATAAAATTGGTTACGCGTGTGATTCTCAGGAATCAACAATACGCCACGCGCTTCGGGGCAAAATTTTTCTACCGCGCTCTGCATCGCTAAAACGCACAGCGGTAAAAAGTCAGGATTCAAATTGTTAAAACCACCGGGAAATAAATTGGTATCGACCGGCGCGAGCTTGAAACCGCTATTACGCAAATCCACTGAGGAATAAAACGGCGGTGTGCGCTCCAACCATTGCTTGCGGAACCAATGTTCAATGGTCGGTTGAGCTGTGATAATGCGTTGCTCTAACTCAAGCAGCGGGCCTTTTAATGCGGTAGTGAGATGAGGAACCATAGTTATTCTTGGTACATCCAAATGGGTTACGATTAATTGGGCAGTTTACTCCGTAGCGCATCACGATCAAACCACCATTTCCCCTCGACCAGCACATCCACTACCTTCCCCAATCGTGGCAAAAACACCTGTGGATCGCGCAATGCTAATTTATCTAGCCACTTATTCATGCCCTCTTGGTCTTGCACCTTGCTGTGACGCTTCGCCACCATCGCAATAAGATTGTCCGCAAAGAAACTTAAGTTTTCATGTTGCTCATCGTCGGCACGCAGATCCACTACATAGCGCGCAGTTATCGCCGCCAATGCCGCGCCGTCAGAATTGTCTGGCGTCTCATCCACCACATGCACCAACATCGCCATCGTCAGCTCAGGATTAACAGGGAAGGTGACCGACAGCCAAATACCCATACCTAAGGCCGCAAGGGCATCTACTAGCGATGTTTGAAATAACACGTTGCACGCCTCAACCGCGTCCTGCCAAGATTCTTGGTCTAGCGCGATATGGAATGCTTCGTAAGCGATGCTCCATGCCTCCATTTTGCGATCTAAAGCATTCAAATTTTCAGCTACATCCAACTGTAGCCGTACGCGCTGCAACAAGGTTTTGCTGTCACTTTTTTTATCGACTGGCAGCGCTCTTAACGCCTCTAGCTTTTCAACCAGACCTTTTTCTAAGGCGGTGCGCTCTTCTACTGAAAGTCCGTCATTGGTTTGCTTAATCAGCGGGGCAATATCAACAATTTTTTCGTTCATAGCAGTGCAAAAATGGATTACGGGGAGGCCGCATTCTAAACCAACGGTCAATGATAGAATGCGCGCCTTCGAAATTAAGGCTTTAACATGTTATCCACTGCAAATATCACCATGCAATTCGGCGCTAAGCCGCTTTTTGAAAACGTTTCTGTAAAGTTCGGCGATGGCAACCGCTATGGCCTGATTGGCGCTAACGGTTGCGGTAAATCCACTTTTATGAAAATTCTTGGCCGCGACTTAGAGCAAAGCTCCGGCGAAGTCATGTTGGATAAAACCGAGCGCCTCGGTAAGTTGCGCCAAGATCAATTCGCTTACGAAGAAAAACGCGTGTTGGATGTGGTGATGATGGGCCATGACGAGATGTGGGAAGCCATGTCTGAGCGTGATGAGATTTATGCCAACCCGGATGCTTCTGAAGAAGACTACATGCGCGCTGCCGATCTGGAAGCGACCTTCGCTGAATTCGACGGTTACACTGCCGAAGCCCGTGCAGGCGAATTATTACTGGGCTTAGGTATTGACATCAATTTGCATAGCGGGCCGATGAGTGCCGTAGCGCCGGGCTTTAAATTGCGCGTGCTATTGGCGCAAGCGCTGTTCTCCAACCCAGACATTTTGTTGTTGGACGAACCCACCAACAACTTGGATATCAACACCATTCGCTGGTTAGAAGACATTCTTAATGCGCGTAATTCAACAATGGTCATCATCTCGCACGACCGTCACTTTTTGAATAGCGTGTGCACGCACATGGCCGACTTGGACTACGGCAAGATCACCGTGTATCCGGGCAACTACAACGATTACATGCTGGCATCCACTCAGGCACGCGAACAGCAATCGTCCGACAACGTGAAAGCCAAAGAGAAGGTCGCCGAACTAAAAGCCTTCGTCGCACGCTTTTCAGCGAATGCGTCTAAAGCTAAGCAAGCCACCTCGCGCGCGCGCCAGATCGACAAAATTAAGATTGAAGACATTAAGCCATCTAGCCGTCAATATCCTTTCATTCGCTTTGAATACGACGAGCGCGAGAAGCTGCATCGTGTTGCGGTAGAAGTGCAACACATGAGCAAGGGTTATGACCGCATGCTGCTTTCTAACGTCAACTTCCGCATCGACGCGGGCGAAAAAGTCGCCATTATCGGCCCTAACGGTATCGGCAAAACCACCTTGTTGCGTTGCTTAGCGGGCGACTTGGAGCCGAACACCGGCACCATCAAATGGGCAGAGAAAGCCAAGCTCGGTTACTACGCGCAGGACCATGCCGCCGACTTTGCTGAAGACAAAGAGATGATGGAATGGATGATCGACTGGCGCGGCCCAACTGATGACGATCAAGTGGTACGTGGCACACTGGGGCGTTTGCTATTCTCAGGAGACGACGTAAAGAAAAGAGTGAAGGTGTTATCCGGCGGGGAAAAGGGCCGCATGTTATTTGGCAAGCTGATGCTGGCAAAAACCAACGTGCTGCTGATGGACGAACCCACTAACCACATGGATATGGAAGCGATTGAGTCACTCAATACCGCGCTCGATCTTTACAAAGGCACACTGATTTTCGTCAGCCATGACCGTGAATTTGTTTCTTCATTGGCCACGCGCATTATTGAGATTTCCGCCAAAGGCGTGAACGATTATCACGGGACTTACGAAGAGTTTTTGCGAGACCAAGCGGTAGAATAATTTCTACTGTATTCGTAACGAAATCAGCAACGTTTCCGAAAGCTAGTGAATAAAATGTCTGGCGCAATTGGCGTTTTCGATTCTGGTGTAGGCGGCCTGTCTGTCCTGCATCACATTCGCCAAGCGCTACCCAACGAGCGCTTGATCTACATCGCCGATTCTGCGCACGTTCCTTACGGCGACAAGACCCCTGAATATATTACGCAGCGCTCACTCACCCTTACGCGATTTCTAATCGAACAAGGCGCTGATGCGATCGTCATTGCCTGCAATACCGCCACCGCTGCTGCGGCTTCCACACTCCGTGCCGAGTTCAAGCTTCCCATCCTCGGCATGGAGCCCGCGGTAAAACCTGCCGTTTCCGCTACACAAAGCGGAGTGGTAGGTGTCCTCGCCACCATCGGCACTTTGGAGAGTGCGCGTTTCGCCGCCTTGTTAGACAAATACGCCGGCAAGGTTGAGATCGTGACGCAAGGTTGCCCCGGTTTAGTCGAGCAAGTTGAACAAGGAGAATTGAATTCAACGAAAACGCGTGAACTCGTCGAGCGCTACACCGAGCCACTACTGAATCGTGGTGCTGATACGCTGATTTTAGGCTGCACGCACTATCCATTTTTAGCGCCCGTGATTCGCGACATCGTCGGTAAAAAAATTACACTGATTGATACTGGCGAGGCAGTTGCGCGCCATTTAAAACAACGCTTAGAAACCGAGGTGCTGAGTAGTAGGTTGGGCTTTAGCCCAACATGTCGGACTGAAGTCCGACCTACCGAACAAGCTGAATTTTTTTCCAGTGGTGACACTGCCATAGCATCTCGGATAATGTCACTCTTGTGGAACAAAACATTAGAGGTGCGGTCACTCCCAGACGCGCTTACCTGAAATTAATATAACTCAATATATTCATATTCTTACAAATTTATGAGCCCCCACTATACCCTCACTATTTCATGTCCTGACCGCGCCGGCATCATTGCCGCAGTGAGTGGTTTTATCGCGCAACACGGCGGCTTCATCGTCGAGGCAAGCTATCACACAGAACAAGAAGCAGAGCGCTTCTTCATGCGCCAAGAAATTCGTGCGGACTCTTTGCCGTTTGATGCCCAGGAGCTTCGCCAACGCTTTGCTTCGTTAGCGCAAGAATTCAACATGGATTGGCAGCTCACCGATTCCGCGGTCAAAAAACGCTTGGTGATTTTGGTGAGCAAGCAAGACCACTGCCTCAACGATTTATTACATCGTTGGCGTAGTGGTGAATTGCAAGTGGACATCCCCTGCGTGATATCTAACCACGAAGATTTACGGGGCTATGTGGAATGGCACGGCATCCCCTTCATCTATGTTGATATGCAAAATAAACCGGCGGCATTTGAAAAAATTGCCACACTATTTGAAGAGCATCGCGGCGACAGCATGGTTCTCGCGCGCTTCATGCAAATTTTGCCGCCCATGTTGTGCCAACGTTTTCCGGGCCGCATCATCAACATTCATCATAGCTTTTTGCCTTCTTTCGTCGGTGCCAAGCCCTATCATCAAGCCTATTTGCGCGGCGTCAAACTCATCGGTGCGACTTGCCATTACGTCACCGACGAATTGGATGCCGGCCCAATTATTGAGCAAGACACCACGCGTATTGATCACGGCGATACGGTGGATGATTTAGTGCGCTATGGTCGAGATATAGAAAAAACCGTGTTGTCCCGCGGCTTGCGCTATCACGTCGAAGACCGCGTACTTGTGTGTGGCAATAAGACCATTGTGTTTCGCTAGAGAGATTCGAAATGGAGAAAAATATGAAAGCCAAAGTTCAGCTAACCCCGCTAGAAGACGCTATCGCACAGATGTGCCAACTACCCGCGACTCGTCTCGGTATCGAAGAGGTTCCGCTGAAACAGCTATATGGTCGCGTGCTCGCTGAAGACTTAATGGCACCAGTGCAAATTCCACATTGGGACTACAGCGCAATGGATGGCTATGTATTGCGCTACGCTGATCTTAATGTGAACGCAGAAACGACCCTCGCCATCAGTCAGCGAATTGCAGCTGGTAGCTCTGCTAAACCCCTTGAACCTAATACAGCGGCACGCATTTTTACTGGTAGCCCTATCCCTGCTGGCGCGGATACCGTCGTCATGCAAGAAGACTGTACAGGTACGGATGGTTCAGTCACCTTCCACCGTGTGCCCAAACAGGGTGCCAACATTCGCCTCGCGGGAGAAGACATTCAACGCGGTAGCGTTTGCCTCACTGCGGGCACGTTACTTGATGCAGCCTCAGTTGGTTTAACTGCCTCGCTGGGGCTGACATCGTTGCGTGTGCTAAAGCGTTTGCGAGTGGCATTGCTCTGTACGGGAGATGAGATCGTTGAACCCGGCAACCCGCTACAGCCTGGGCAAATTCATGGTTCCAACGCCTATATTTTGACGGGCATGTTAGAGCGCGCGGGTTATGAGGTCATTGATCTCGGCCAAGTACCAGACCGCCTCGACGCCACGGTAGCCGCCCTATCGCGTGCCAGCAAAGAGGCCGACGTCATCGTCAGCACCGGTGGCGTTTCCGTCGGTGAAGAAGACCATGTACGCGCAGCGGTAGAACAAGCTGGGCGCCTCGACCTGTGGCGCTTGAACATCAAACCCGGCAAACCCTTAGCCTTTGGACAAGTCGGTACAACACCCTTCGTCGGCCTACCCGGCAATCCGGTTTCAGCCTACGTCACCTGCGTGCTAGCACTGCTTCCCTTTTTGCGACATCTGCAAGGTGCCCATGCAATGTCAGCGCTAACCTTTGAAGTTCGCGCCGCTTTCGATTGGCCACGTGCAGATAAACGACGCGAGTTTTTACGCGCTCGCTTGTCACTCGGGGCTGATGGCGTGCCTGAAGCATCTCTCCACCCACAGCAAGGGTCTGGCGTGTTGAGCTCAGTCGTTTGGGCAGATGGCTTAGTTGATTTAGCTAGTGAACAAACCGTGTGTCGTGGAGACAAGGTGCGCTATCGCCCGCTGACAGGAATGCTGGGGTAAGGTTTTGAGCTGAATGTTGGTTTTATTCGCCATTCAAATGGGCTAATAGGTCGCTCTTCATTTCAGCAAATTCCTGTGGTGAAATTTCTAGATGATTAAGAACGCCGCGCTCAAATGTCGCCCATTCTTTTTCCGTTACATGCATATGTTCGTCCGCGATACATTCCGCCATATGAACGATACTGATTAAAGTACGAACCTCATCATTGATGCTCTCATCTCGAGAAGTAAAAAGCGTGTCGTCGTGATGATGAAGAATCGCTTTGCTTACTTGATGCGGCAACATCCAATTCCGAGTCAGCATATTTCCAACCACTGCATGGTTTGTTGAATACATCTCATGTTCAACTTCGCAAATTGTTTTTCCCATTTTGCATTGACTCATCACTGTTTTACGATAGTCCTCGTATTTCATCATCAGAATCGGGATGCCGCAGTCATGAAATAGCGCAGTGATGTAAGCGCTGTCCTTTGATACGAGCGGAAATTTAACCGCTATCTTTTCAGCTATCGTTGCTGACAAACTTGATCGCTCCCAAAACTTTTCGAAGTTGTGTGAGCCGCCCCCCATGCTTTGGCGTAATGCAATGTTTTGTACAAGATTGAGTGTGTTTTGCATCCCCAGCACGGTAATAGCTTGAAATACGGAGGTCGCTTTTGATTTCAAACCTATGAATGGCGAGTTTGCTAATTTAAGCAAAGGTCCAACAATACCTACATCGCGATTGATTAACTTAGCAATGCTTGCGAAGTCTGCCGAGGGACTTTTTGCTTCCCTCATGATTGAGGTAAGAGTCGCGGGACAAGGAGGAAGATTAATTCCGCTTAACACCTGCTCCGCAATCGCGTTTACCGCAAAGTCATTCATGAATAACGCCTTGTTGATGATAAATTGCCTATGCCCGATGAGACTACGGAGACTCTATCACCTAAAAGGTTTTTATTCTATATGCCAAACGGTCTAGTACTTGTAGGTGGTCGGCCTCAGTCTCAGCAGCCCACAAAGTGTAAAGTCGCCACCGACCGCTATCAAGTGATCTGCTTATTTTTGTAACCACCGCGCCGCGTCCAATGCGAAGTAAGTCAAAATTCCATCAGCCCCTGCGCGCTTAAACGCGAGTAGCGATTCCAACACACAAGCCTCTTCGTTCAACCAGCCGTTTTGCGCGGCGGCTTTGAGCATGGCGTATTCGCCACTTACTTGATACACAAAGGTCGGCGCTTTGAATTCATCTTTCACGCGACGCACAATGTCCAAATAAGGCATGCCCGGCTTCACCATCACCATGTCAGCGCCTTCTTGCAGGTCTAGACCCACTTCCCATAACGCTTCGTCGGAATTGGCTGGGTCCATCTGATAGGTGTATTTATTACCTTTGCCGAGATTGCCGCTTGATCCAACTGCATCGCGAAACGGGCCATAGAAGCTAGAGGCATATTTGGCGGAGTAAGCCATGATGCGGGTGTGGATGTGTTTATGAGCATCCAGAGCCGCACGTACTTCACCAATACGACCATCCATCATGTCAGAAGGGGCGACGATATCCGCTCCGGCAGCGGCGTGGCACTGCGCCTGTTTGGTCAGCACAGCAATCGTTTCGTCATTCAGCACATAACCGCTGTCGTCGATCAGGCCATCTTGGCCATGGCTGGTGTATGGATCGAGTGCGATGTCAGTCATCACTCCAAGTTCGGGAAAGGCTTTTTTCAGCGCTGCAACCACCCGCGGTACCAGACCATTTGGGTTGTAGGCTTCTTCTGCGCCGAGTGTTTTGAGTGGTGCATCAATGACAGGGAAGATCGCCATCACAGGAATGCCCAGCTTGACGCACTGTTCGGCATCCTTCAGTAATAAATCTAAAGTCTTACGCTGTACGCCCGGCATCGACTTCACCTCTTCAACTTTATTTGTGCCTTCCAGCACAAAAACAGGATAGATAAAGTCTGCCGAAGTAAGTATGTGCTCGCGCATTAAGTCACGAGAAAACTGATCGTGCCGCATGCGGCGCATTCTGATGTGAGGATATTTTCCAAGTGTTTGCATGTTTCACCTTAAAATATTTTTATAAAATTCTTGAACTATTTTCTCATGGAACCATCTTACCTTGCAGATGATGTGAGTCATCTCCTGTTTCTCCTCCCTGAGCAGGTGTCTTAGCGATCACGCTGAGACTTAGGCCCCTGACCTCCCCCTTTGGTTCAGGGGCCTTTTTTTGCCTGTCAGTCTGAATTAATAATTGATCAGAGTTACCCCAGTTCGAAAGTCAGATGGCCCTACAAATTTGGTAGGGTACTTGATGCTTTTGTTAGACCATAACC
>JBAXEJ010000049.1:0-18608 GCA_037140475.1 Gallionellaceae bacterium | reverse complement strand
GGGTAAATATCATCCGCACGGCGACTCTTCCGCATATGAGGCGATGGTGCGTCTGGCGCAGGATTTCTCTCTGCGTTACCCGCTGGTCGACGGCCAGGGTAACTTCGGTAGCCGCGACGGCGACAACGCGGCAGCGATGCGCTACACCGAAACACGGCTGACTCCGCTGGCCGATCTGCTGTTATCCGAGTTGGATATGGGTACGGTGGATTTTGTGCCCAACTACGACGGCGCGTTTCAGGAACCCGCGATGTTGCCCGCGCGCTTACCGATGGTGCTGCTCAACGGCGCCTCCGGCATTGCCGTGGGTATGGCAACCGAAATCCCGTCACACAATTTGCGCGAAGTCGCCGCTGCGGCGGTGCAGTTGGTGCGCGAACCAAACACCAGTGACGACGCCCTACTCGCCAATGTGCAAGGCCCGGACTTCCCCGCTGGAGGGCAGATTATTTCGTCACCGCGCGAGCTACGCGAAAGTTATTTAAGCGGCCGCGGCTCGATCAAAATGCGTGCACGCTGGACAGTGGAAGAACTCGCCCGCGGTCAATGGCAGATCGTAGTACATGAATTACCGCATGGCGTCTCGACCAAAAAAGTACTCGAAGAAATTGACGAGCTGAGCAACCCCAAAGTCAGAGCCAACAAAAAGAGCTTATCGCCGGAGCAGGTGCAAAACAAACAATTACTACTTTCAGTGCTGGACGCGGTTGCCGATGAATCTGACAAATCGCAAGCGGTGCGCTTGGTATTCCAGCCCAAATCATCGCGTCAGACTCAAGACGAGTTGATGAATGTGCTTCTGGCTCACACAAGCTTGGAATCTTCCACCTCGCTTAATCTGACCATGATCGGCGCAGATGGACGTCCTCAGCAAAAATCGCTGACGCAAATTATTCGCGAATGGGTGGAATTTCGTCTCGCCACCGTGCGTCGCCGTAGCCAACATCGTTTAGCCCAGGTCGATGATCGATTACATATCCTCGCTGGACGCATGATCGTCTTTTTGAACATCGACGAAGTCATCAAAATTATCCGCGAATCAGATGAACCTAAAGCAGCGTTGATTGCGCGCTTTGAGCTTTCTGATCGCCAAGCTGAAGACATTCTGGAAATTCGCTTACGCCAATTAGCGAGACTAGAAGGAATTAGAATAGAGAAAGAAATAAAACAGTTAGATAAAGAACGCAAAGACTTGGTACGGCTACTCTCGAAAGACGCCGCACTGCGCGAGCAGGTCGCCAACGAGATCGACGCCGATACGCTGACCTATGGCGACGAACGCCGCACCTTGATTCAAGAAGCGCAACGCTCTGCTCCTGTAAATACCGTTGTTGATGAACCCGTCACCGTACTCATCTCGAAAAAGCATTGGGGGCGCACCCGCCAAGGACACGGATTAGAGCTCTCCACACTCCCCTTCAAAGACGGGGATGGCTTATTAGCAAAATTTGAATGTCGCACTACCGATAACTGCATCGTGATCTGCGACAACGGCCGTGTGTGTAGCATCGCCGTCAGTCAGCTACCGTCTGGTCGAGGGGATGGTGTGCCGCTTGCCACTCTCATTGAGCTAGCCAGTGGTGCCAAGATCGCCCATGTACTATGCGGCAAGGCAGAACAACACCTCTTACTCGCAACTACCGCAGGCTATGGATTTACCGCAACAATAGGCGACATGGTTGGTCGTAACAAAGCCGGCAAGCAATTTATCAGCGTGGAGAAAGAATCTATTCTCGCTCCGGCACCCTATACGCCGAACGAACAATCGTTGGTCGCTGCCGCCTCTAGCGATGGCAGGCTACTGTTGTTTTTGCTCAACGAAATGAAGCATCTTCAAGGGGGTGGCAAAGGCGTTATCCTCATGGGAATAGCTGAGGGGGAGTCACTGACGGCTGCCAAAGTTATCAACCAAGCGAAAGTTGAAATCAGCGGCACAACAGGCGCTCGTGAACACACCCTAAAACTCTCAGGAGAAGCACTTCAGAGCTACTTTGGAAAACGTGCGCGCGGCGGGAAGAGCTTAGCGGCGAAATTCAAACCCGCCCGAATCGAGTAAGTTAAATCAAGAAAAAAATTTATAGGCTTGAAAGGCAACCACGACGAGTAGCGCCACGAAAGAAAACATAATCGCTTTGATTATTCCCCAGTTACCTGAAGTCTGCGTCTCAATTGCTCTTTTCGGACCGCGCTCTGCTGCTGTAAATCCAAAAGGAACAAAGCTTTGATTTGACGTATCGAACTCCGAATATAAACGGTCGTGTCGTTGCAAAAGAGCGAAAATCGTTTTTGCATGTTGCGGCGAAAACCCCGCTCGGCTTCCCTCTCTTGAGTCGTTAATCAAAGATACCAGTAATTCTCGGCAGTTGGGACTACCCCAAGAAGCAGTAATCTTGTTGAAAATGTGGGGATAAACCTTCAAGAACTCTGAAGCATCTACCTCTAGATTGTTATTACTCAATATCGCCTCAATTAACTGGATAAACTAAGAATGCCAAAAATGCATATATCAAAATAGTCAATGGGCTACAAAAATAATCTTAGACCCAAAGCTACTCTGCAGACTCAATTTTTTTAAAATCGGCGCGATATTAACAAGAACAGGATCGAATTGTTATAGCCCATTTGGTCTATATATCTCAGAAAATATCTAGGCCAATGCGACAATAACTAATACTCCCTACAATAAAAAACCCCGCCGAAGCGGGGTTTTTTATTCACTACCATTTGCTCAATGCGCAGTTGCAGCCTCTGCGTTAATACCGGTGTTCTGGCGAACGTAGAGCTCATCCCACATTTCTTCTGCACGTTTATCTTTAGTAAACAGCGAACCCAAGATAACCAACAAGAAGCCCAATGGAATCGAGATCAAACCAGGGTTCTTCAACAAGAAGAATGGTTTTTCTAAGCCCATGATGCTCGTTGTTTGACCTTCAAACTTCTTCAGGTCGTCCTCTGCTTTAGCCTTCGCCTTTTCAGTTGCCGCGATGTCTTTCTTCACTTTGGCAATGTCAGCTTCTGCTGCTGTCTTAGCTGCGGCATCAGCAATAGTTGGCAATGCAACTTCCATAGACTGAAGTTTTTCATTCAACTTAGCCAATTTCTCGGCAGCACCTAGCTTAGCTGGTTTTTCTGCAGAAGCTGCTTTTGCTGGTTTAGCCAGTACGCAGCCATCCAGAGCAAACAACTCACACATAAAAGCGGAACGCTCAACCGCTGGCGTGGCTTCTTTAGCAGGTACGGCTGGCTCACCATTCAAGACTTTATTCGCGCCAGCAATCACTGCTTTTGGATAAGTCATATTTGGAGAAATCATTACCAAACCAATCGCAGTCAAAGAACCAACTACCATGCCGAGGATAATGCCAGTCGTGTTGCACTTCTTCCAATACAGCGTCAAGAATACCGCTGGCAAGTTAGATGAAGCAGCAACCGCAAACGCCAACGCCACCAAGTGCGCAACGTTTTGGCCTTTAGCCATGATACCTACCGTAATCGCGATCATACCCACGATCACAGATGCAACACGCGCCGCAACCACTTGCTCTTTAGGCGTTGCATGGTCACCACGAATAACACCCACATAAATGTCATGTGCCATCGCAGAAGCCGCAGCCAACACCAAACCAGCAACCACCGCAACGATAGTCGCAAACGCTACCGCTGCAACAAACGCCAGCATGAAGTTACCCATCAACGAGCTTTCGCCACCACCCAAGTATTGAGCGAGCAATGGACCGGCCATGTTACCGCCCGCATCCACCGAAGCGATCTTGGCAGAACCAACCAACATTGCAGCACCAGTGCCGAGGAACAGTGTCAAAACATAGAAGCCACCGATGATACCCATCGCCCAGATTACTGAGGTACGAGCAGCTTGTGCTGTAGGAACAGTGAAGAAACGCATCAGGATGTGAGGCATACCTGCAGTACCCAACACCAACGCCAAACCAAGAGAGATTTGGTCAATTGGGTTTTTCAGGAACAGGCCTGGCTCAAGGAAGCGCTGACCAAGTTCTTCAGGTGTCATCGTTGCTGCAGACTCACCCAACAACTTAGCAACCTGTGCTTGAATCTTACTATCGCCAACCACTGCTTGTAGATAGCTAGGTAAGCTAAAACCGTAAGGTGCCCAAACCATCGTGACCAAAATCAATGATGCGGTTACCAGCAATACCGCTTTGATGATCTGCACCCAGGTTGTTGCCTTCATACCGCCGAACACAACATAAACCAGCATCAACACGCCCACACCGACCACAGAAATTTCGTAATCGATACCAATCAATGTTTTGATCAAAACACCACCACCCACCATTTGCGCGGTGAGATAGAAAGTGGAAACAGTGATCGTAGAAAGTGCTGCAACAACTTTAGTTTTCTTTGGATCATTACGGAAAGCCAAAATGTCGCCCATTGTGTATTTACCAATGTTGCGGCAGGGCTCAGCAATCACCAATAGCACCGTGATGTAAGCAACCAACCAACCAACGGAATACATAAAGCCATCGTAACCGTACAAAGAGATCAAACCGGCGATACCGAGGAAAGACGCAGCTGACAAATAGTCACCCGCAATCGCCCAGCCGTTTTGAATACCGCTTACTGAACGACCCGCTGCATAAAACTCAGAAGTCGTATGCGTAGAACGCGCTGCCCAGAAAGTAACCGCCATTGTGATGGCGATAATCAAGCCGAACACAGAGAAGGTCATCCATTTGAACTCATCGGCAACCGCACCCGCCGCAAAAGCCGCATTGCTGACAGAGAAGGCAGCCAAAGATAGAAGCCATTTGTTTAACATCAATTTCATTTTATGCTCCCACTGTTGACGTCGTTAATAATGTCCTGTGTCATCGCATCAAACTCAGCGTTTGCTTTCTTGGAGTAAATGAAAGCGATCGTCCAAGCCACAACAAACTCCGACAGCGCGAACAAAAGACCCACGTTGATGACGCCCCAAACCTTGATCTTGAATAAGTCTTGGAAATACGCAGCGCCAATCGGCAACATGAAGTAATAAATGATCGAAAAGACCATCAATCCCCACAAGAAAAAAGTTTTCTTGCGATGTAGTGCTTGAAACTTTGGGTGGGTATCAATCGCCGCCCAATTAATATTCGGATTAGACATTTTCTCTCCCTGAAGACTTAAAAAAATCAGCTAAAGAAGCTGATTCGCTAGTACAACGGTAGTGAGATTACGTGAAGGTTACAGAGAATGCAATGCGAACCGTCTAGCTCAATTAGAGCGTGCATTTGTCAAGCAATTTGAATAAATTTAGCCGACGGCCCCCACCCAACGCTGCGCACTTTCAAGATCGCATAGTGCATTGTAGTTATTGGCTTTTTTATTTTTTGCCTGCCCCCCAGCCACTTGAAATAACTGCGCCGTAACCAAGGCATCGGCCAAGGCGTTGTGACGGGCATCATTGCTGATATTGAAGTGATTGATCCAATCATCCAAAGAGCGATAGCGAGAAGCCAGCGGCGGATTCAACCCCGGCATCACATAGGCCAGATCCAACCACGGATGTTTAAAGTTCAAACCTAGAAAATCGCGCAATGCGCGCTTAATCATCGTTTCATCGAACGTGACGTGAAAGGCTATCAATGGAGCCTTACCTAAAAATTCCAAGAAGGCTAGCAACGCTTCTGCGGGTGGCACCCCTTCTAACTGCTCAGCAGTACTAATCCCGTGCAACAGGATATTGCCTTTCTCACTTGCCGCTTGTTGCTGTAACACGATGTAAAAACTATCACCGAAATCGATTCGCCCCTTCACTACGGCTACAGCACCGATGGAGATTAGCCTATCGCTCATCAGATTCAAGCCAGTTGTTTCAACATCGACCACAACATACCTTGATTCGACTACGGGCGCACTTGATGATGGGCGAGGCAAAGCAGACCATGCCGCTAGACGGTGTTGTTGCGCTTCGCTGAGCTGTGGCTTTATGCCAAACCAGCGCGTAAACAAATTCATCACAAGTGATACTCCAAGGCCAACCTCGCTTGCAGCTTGCGTGCTTGGCGAAAGGCTTCTTTCAAAATGCGCCTATCCAGCTCATTCAACTGTTTGGGGTCGATCAAATTATCAAGCTCACCCTGTTCACAATCCTCCTCATGGTGGCGTAAGCGCAATACTTGAATAAACAATAAAGCATCTATCCATGCCTCAATCTCCGAGCTATGTAGCTTCAATTTTGCTGCGCTTGAGCGCAATCGTTGAATGGTGTTCGTTTGCGTGGAGCCAGAAGCCAAACCAAAGATGCGGGCTGCATCAACAAATGGCGTAATGCCATTCACCTTTAGATCGATTGTGTTGTCCTTCCCCACCACGAAATCGCGAACAAGCCCAAGCGGCGGACGATTACGCAAAGCATTTTCAGCCATCATATGCAGGAATCGACTGTTGTCTTGCGCTACGCGTGCCAGCCAACCGCGTAAATCCTCGGCCAGCTTTTCTGCGCCATAGAGTGAACGGAAATCAAAAAATACGGAGGCATGTAACAAGGCTTCCGGCGAACCACCGCTAATCCATGCGGAAAACGCGCGCTTCCACTCTTCCAACGACAAGCACCATTTAGGATTGCTTGCCATGATTTCACCTTTGCACAAAGGGAATCCACACAAGGCGAGTGTCTCGTTGATTCTGCGCGCAAACGGCAATAAAGTTTCGCGAACTTGATCAGCCGTCACCCCTTCGGGCAGCGCAAAGATGATCGCGTTATCTTGATCTGTATTTAGAGTTTGCTCAAAGCGCCCCTCCGACCCTAAAGCCAACCAACATAAACCTTCGTGCAAAGGCGTGCCGAGCAAGCCGCTGGCTTTGCATTCCAATTCCACAACGCGTGCGGTCAATAAATCATTGAAGGTGGAAATGAATTGGGTAAGTTGTTCGGGAGCTACTCCTTGCGCCATCATGCTATGCGCCATGCTGCGTATATCGCCAGCTGCGCTTTGTAGCACCTCAACTGTCTCGGCATGGCGTATCGTTGTACCAATCTCACGTAAGCCCACACGTTGCAACGCAAACAAATCTTTTTCTGAGACGAGGCCAACGAGTTTATCGTTTTCAACCACCAACACATGACGGAAGCCATGTTTGGCCATCACCAGTGCAGCCTCATACGCCAGCGCTTGTGGCGGCAACCAACTCAACTGCGTCGTCATCACCTTGATCACGGGTTGATCAAGATCGATTTGAGGCAAAGCAATACGCTCTAACACATCAGGCAAAGTCAAAATTCCTAGTGGGTGATGTTGCTCATCGATCGCGATCATCGAGCCCAAGCGCCACTCGTGCATACGCGCTAGCACTTCACGCACAGGTGTATTGGGAGTACAGGTAATTGGTACTCGATGAATAATCGAAGCTAACGGACTGGTCAACGATTGCTGCTCTGCGCTTGACTGGGTGTATTGCGCTTGAATAATTTGCTTGGAATGCTCAAGCAGATTGGCGATACGCCTCGTGCAAAAATCGCGGAATGGCGCACTCATTCCCAGCAACGTATGAAAATCTGCTACCGGTAATTCATAGCAAAAGGTGTCTGCGCCAGCTCGATACGTACTCGCTACCGCACGCTGCGCTATCAAGGCACCCAGTGGAAAACACTCGCCCTCTGACAGCTCCATCCAAGGGTCGGATTCCGCAGCATGCGCGACATCTTGCTCGCCATGCACCAAGCCCTGTTTAATAACCACGAAGTTTTGCACCGTTGCCAGTTCTGGAGAAACGATAACTTCGCCCTGCGCGTAATAGGCGAGTTTCATCCGCTCCAACATCCATATCAAATGGGCGGGCTCCATACGGTCAAAAGGTGCATGTACGGCAAAAAAAGTAAGTTGCGAAGCGTGAATGGCAGTCATAAGCAGTTACGATCTTGAAATAGTTGTCTCGGGTATTTTTTCATTTTCAGAAAATAAAAAGTAGCGATTCCTACCTTCTTGTTTAGCGCGATACATCGCTTGGTCGGCCTGCCGTAGCAACTGATCTGCATCCAGCTCTTCTGCTTGCGGATAGAAACTCACCCCCAAACTGGCAGAAACTTGCAACCGAAGCTCCCCAATATGAACGGGCTCTGCGGCTGCACTGAGCAATCGTTTAAGCATCGGCTCACAATCTTCCGTGCTGTTTAGGTCAAGTAAAACAGCCACAAACTCATCTCCGCCCAAGCGCGCAAGGGTGTCCCCCTCGCGCAAAGATTGCTTCATGCGGCCAGAAACGATAATCAAAAGTTGATCGCCAACATCATGCCCGTGCAGGTCATTCACCGCTTTAAAACCATCCAAATCGAGATAGACCAGCGCCAGCCTCAATTTACGTCGTTGCGCCTGTGCCATGCCCTGATGCAGCCGATCTGATAACAACACACGGTTTGGTAGGCTCGTCAGCGCATCGTAGTGCGCGATGCGCTCCAGTTGAGACTCATGCTCTTTTAACGAAGTGATATCTGAGAACAGCGCGACATAATTTTTAATATTGCCGTCATCATCTCGCACCGCGCTAATCGTTTGCATTTCTGCATAGACCTCACCATTTTTGCGACGATTCCAAATCTCACCATGCCAAGAACCTGTCTGAATCAACTCATTCCACAAGGTTGCGTAATACTCAGCGCTATGACGCCCTGAACTCAAAATACGTGTATTTTTGCCCAGCACCTCTTCGCGCGAGAAGTCAGTAATTTGGCAGAAGGTGTCATTGACGTCGATGATGGTACCAATTGAATCGGTAATCATGATGCCTTCACGCGCATGAGTAAAAACACTAGCAGCCAGCTTTAGCTTTTCTTCAACTTGCTTTTGTTGAGTGATATCGCGCGTAATCGATAAGAGCTGAGTCTTACCATTATCTCGCAAGGGAACCGCATGAGTTTCGAGCCAACGGCGTCCACCTTTAAAGCCAATAATTTCAAACTGTAGTAGCCCAGATTCACCGGCGATCACTTTTCTGTGGAGCGCAGTAAAGGCATCGCGATCATCTGGTGCAATAATCCCAATCACCCCACGCCCTACCACCTGCGCCAGCGAATCTGCTTCAATCATCGCTAATCCAGCAGGGTTCATAAATTGCAACAAACCATCCGCATCGACAATTTTGATGCACTCCGGCTCTGTCTCAATAATTGTGGCGAGCCGTAGCTCGCTCTGCACAAGACGCGACTCAGCTTGCAGACGTTCAGCGACCTCAGCTTTCAAACTAGACACCATATCGATAGCCATCGTGTTGAATGCACGCGTTAATTCACCAAGCTCATCATTTGCAACCGAAGCAGCACGCACCGAAAGATCGCCCTTCCCTATCGCGACAACGGCAGTATGTAATCTGGATAATGGCTTTAACACGCGCTGCTTGAGCAATAGCAGAAGCAATAGCAGGACTAAGAGCAGCAAAATAGGGATAGAAATCGCAATCAGATAAAACTGTTGTTCGATTTTTGATCGATCTTCAGCAACGTCTCCGCTCCAATGATGGATGGAGTCAGCGAGTAAACGTACATTGGTCAGCAATTGATCGAGTAAAAACGCTTCGCGCCGCTCCTGTAACTTATTGTCATGCATGACGGACATTTCTTCTAGCTTGCCAAATATCTCTGGCAGCAAATTCGCCTGGCAAAAAATTTTGGTATTTTCGTTTGCCGTCTCGCAGTCCAAAGAAATAACTAGCGATTTATATTGCTCTTTCCACTGGCTAGCAGCCCGGGGCTCGGCATGCAACGCATACTCATGGGTTAAAACCAATAGCTCCGCAACCGCACGAGAGCTCGAACGGCCACGCTCATCTAAAGTGGAAATCGCGGACAGGCGTTGCGCAAAAAAAACGCTGACAACCACCAACAACAGCCCCATCAATATGGCCGTCAATAAAGCAGTCATCAAAATCGTTCGGATACGCATCTTTTTATTTTTTAATTCCTACGGCTTTAGGCGATACTTTAAGCAATGGTTCGACATAAATAAAATCAAGATAATTAATCTTTCTATTTTCGGCTACATGTCCTTCTTGTCGCGCCCAACGTGCTTCACTTTCAAGCGTGGAGAGCAAAGATTGATCCAAACTCAACGCATAATTATTTCGAGGCCATATCCAATCAATAAAGGCTTGATCTAGCTTTAGCTTTGAACGCAGAATTGCCTGAGCTTTAGCTGGCTCATCTCTGATAAATCTTTGTGCTCGCGCTAGCGCCCGAAGCAATTTAACCAATTCATCGTCACGCATGCCAATCAGCTTTTTATGCACGACTAGATTAAACGTTAAGACATAGGTACCAGGATTTGGCAAAACTTTAGCACCCAACCCCGCATTAGCTAATTTAAAGGGGAAAGGCTCCCAAATAGCGACGGCATCAACCTCACCTTTCGATAAAGCGGATTCCATTGCCTCAGGTTGAAGATTAATAATTTTCACTGACTTGGGATCAACGTCATGCAGAAGCATCCAAGTATCGAGAAAATAATTGCTAGCTGAGCCCACTACCGTAGCTACCCGCTTACCTGTCATTTGCGAAGGTTTCACAATACCGGACTCTTTCCCAACGATAATTTTTACATCGTCACGGCTGGAAACAAACGTTGCAATCACGGCAAAGTCATTCCGTCTAAAACTGTTAAACATAATCACCGCATCTGACGAGGTTGCCAGATCCGCTTCGCCGTCAAGTAGTGCCTGCAAAGTGCGATGCCCGCCATTGATTTCCTTCAGCTTGACCGTCACGCCTTCACTGGAAAAATATCCTTGGCTTTCGGCAACAAATATTGGGAGGGAAAGCGGCGATTGTGAAACGGCAAGGGTAAGTGCTTCTCCTGCCTGCACTGCAGAGGAGGTTATCCAAATAATAGTGGTGATAAAAAGGCTAACGCAGCGTTGGAATGTTTTTTTATTATTCATTTTTCACCTCGTGCTAAGGGGGGAGGCGACTTTTCTGTGCCTGACAGAAGTTCACAGCAACATACTACTACCATTCTCAGCGCCTGTTTTAAACATTGCGTCAGCTCAGAATAATCCTAGGTAAAAATCTACTCGCTCACTTTAACCAGCAAACCTAATGCGCGAATGCGCTTTGCAAAGCACTCCAATTGAATGAGCGAAAGTGCGCTTAAACGAGAGGCTTCAGGTTGCATCGAAGCACGCGCGATGCCATATAACAAAACACCTTGAGGGCTGGTTTTGTTTGCGATCAGATCACTTAAAAAATTTATATAGTCATCTTCATCTTGCACACTTGGCACTCTGCCATCCATGGCAAACCAACAAGTTTGCAACCAAGTATTAGGGCAACAAGCAATCGCTGCAATTAGATTTTCGCGCACGCTAGCTAGGCTTGCACGAGTGTCATTCACCACCTGCATACCTTGCTCACTGGCACGGTCAAGCTTGAACCAAACCTCGCCATTTAGCTTGGACATTTTGCGTAGCCCTTGTTGCACATAGTTACGCTGTAGCAAGCTGCCATTGGTAATCAGAACCAACTTAATCGGCGCAGAAAATGACAATAAATTCAATTCTTTCTCAATTAAATCAATAACCTGCAAAAACTCTGCTGCACTTGTTGGTTCACCGTTACCAGAAATCGCAATGTCGTTGATGCGACGCGCTTCTGGCGGCACTCGCTGCTGCATAAAATCACCGTGCAACAATTCATGTAAAAAACCACGCAACTCACTTTCAAGTAAAACCAGATCGACCGGCGGCGCTGTACCGATTTTTAGATCCGGCACTTGGCAGTAACAGCACCGCCAGTTACAAGCATTATTGGTATTGAGATTGATGCCGACAGAAACGCCACCGGCGCGGCGCGAGATGACAGGATATACGTAGCGCAAACCCGCAATCGCGCGGCTGTGCTCGGTTACGTTTAACTTATTTTCATTCAAGATTTGATGAGGGGAAGAAACTGGGCCGGATCAACCGGCTTACCAAATTTGCGAATTTCAAAGTGCAACTTCACTTGATCCGCATCGGTATTGCCCATCTCGGCAATCTTTTGGCCCTTGCTCACACTTTGCCCTTCTTTAACCACTACTTGGTCATTATGAGCATAAGCGCTGAGATAAGTTTTGTTATGTTTAATGATGACTAATTTGCCATAGCCACGCAAACCGCTACCGCTATAAACCACCTTGCCCGGTGCACTCGCCACCACCGCCTGTCCTTGCTTACCGGCAATATCCACTCCTTTGCGATTTGCACTTTCCGAAAACTCAGCAATCACTTTGCCGGCGGAAGGCATTCCCCATTCCAAGCTTTCTTCATCATCACTTTCAGAGGCAGGGGTGGCCGGAGCTTCTTCTTTAGTCGGTGCAGTGACCGCTTTATCGTCCTGCATTTTCTCCGCTTGAGCTAAAGCCGTTTCTGAATAAGGGATCTTGCCTGCCTTCGGCTGAGTCTTCATTTCACCCGCGATGTTCACACGTGGCACTTTAGGTTTGCTGTCAGACACTTTCGTGGCTACCACAGCCGGAATACTCAACTGCTGCCCAATTTTGATTGCACCGGGATTGTCGATATTGTTTAACTCGGCAACATCAGAAACATCAACGCCATACTCAAAGGCAATGCCGTACATCGTGTCACCTTTTTGCACGGTGTAAGTTTTACCGCTAGAAGCGATTGATTTCTTAGTAGGTGTAGGCGCAACTTTGACAGTTGCTGACTTCTTAATCTCGACACTACGTTCCACCACTGGCGCATGTCGCACTGTGCGCTTCGCACAGCCAATCAGCATCACTGCCGCAATAATCAATAGCAACCAGCGCATTAAAGTTCCGCCATTTTTTACATCCATAACAATCATGATCTTCCTGACAAAATCGGCACAAAATTTACCGCTTCGATACGGCTTTGGGTATAGCCCGATTCATCGCGCTCGATCAAAGTTAAATACTGTTCTTGCGCCCCAAGCGGCAAAACCATTCTACCGCCCACCGCCAGTTGCTCTAATAAAGCCTGCGGCACATGGGTTGCTGCGGCCGCCATGATGATGCCATCAAAGGGCGCAATTTCAGGCCTGCCCATCGTGCCATCTGCGTAACTCAATTCAACATTGCTAATGTGCAACTCTTGCAGTGACTTCAACGCGCGTTTATGTAACGGCTCAATACGCTCGGCCGAAAACACCTGCCGTGCCACCTGCCCCAATACGGCCGCCTGATAGCCACAACCGGTGCCAATTTCCAAAACACGATTAAGTTGTTTGCCATTGCGCAGCATTTCAATCATGCGTGCAACGATGTAAGGCTGAGAAATTGTTTGCATGTGGCCGATTGGCAAGGACACATCATCATAAGCACGACTGCCCAAAGCTTCATCCACAAAAATATGACGTGGGATTGCGTTCATAGCCGCTAATACCACTTCATCGCGAATTCCTTTATCGCGCAGACGCTCAATCATGCGCCCTCTTGTGCGCTGCGATGTCATTCCGATTCCTGCGTGTTTCACATTCATGCAACTTCCCCTATCCAAGCGCGCACTGCATCAAGCTGTGCGTACTGCGTTAAATCTATTTGTAACGGAGTAATTGAAACTCGGCGATTAGCAATAGCACAAAAGTCTGTACCCTCCCCCGCGTCTTGCGCCTTACCAGCTGCGCCGACCCAATACACTGTTTGCCCATGCGGATTTTTGGCTTTCACCACCGGCTCAGCCTTATGGCGTTTACCTAAGCGCGTCACTTCAATGCCTTGCAATTGATCGTAGCCAACATCAGGCACATTAACATTCAGCAACCAAGGTGCGGCATGGGTATTTGTTTCAAAGCGTTTTACCAAATCAACTACCACTCGTGCCGCCGTTTCGTAATGGGCTAACTCGTGCCCTGCCAGCGACACGGCAATAGCAGGGATACCCAGCAAAAAGCCTTCAGTTGCCGCGGCCACCGTGCCGGAATAAATCGTATCATCACCCATATTGGCTCCGGCATTAATGCCAGAGATCACCATGTCCGGTTGCGTGTCTAACATGCCCGTCACTGCCAAATGCACACAATCGGTCGGCGTGCCGTTTACATAATTAAAGCCACTTGCCGCACGTCGCAAGTTAAGGGGGCGATCTAAAGTTAGGGAATTGCTGGCACCACTGCGATCACGTTCAGGCGCGACCACGACAATTTCAGCAACCGCGGCGAGGTGTTGTGCCAAACAGGCTAAGCCCGGCGCGAAATAGCCATCATCGTTACTAAGCAGAATACGCATTTATGAACAGGGGGTTTTTAAAAAAATTAAAGGTAGAGAAAGTAATCGTCCATCTATCAGCTCACAACTCACTGAATTATGAGTTATTTATAGTCTGTAGGTTAGCATAGTTCAGCTTACGCCCGCCACAAAAACGGCAAAGTTACCAGCATGCCGCTTACTATTTTTTGAGTAGCTCGCTAAGATGACGACTCATCGTTTTAAACTGATACGAAGATATGTCGCTCTCAAAAACAATATTCACTTTACTCGTCTTCGCTTGGATTAACGCCGCTCACGCAGAAACTGACGTAGCCACTGCCAGCGTGATGCTGGATTGCACAGAGTGCCCCAAGATGGTGGTCATTCCTGCGGGCAGTTTCGTGATGGGCTTGAACGCCGGCGATCGGGATGAGCGCCCAGCGCATCGAGTCACCATTTCAAAATCGTTTGCCATGAGCCAAACCGAAATCACCCAAGTGCAATGGCGTGCCGTGATGCAAGACCAGTGGCGCACCATCGGTGGCAAAGATCCCAGTTATTTTGCGAGCTGCGGCGATGATTGTCCTGTAGAACAAGTCAGCTGGAATGAAGCGCAAATTTTTATTCAAAAACTCAGTGCGCGGACACGCAAGCAATATCGCTTACCAACCGAAGCTGAATGGGAGTATGCCTGCCGTGCCGGAAGCAAATTCAATTACTGCGGCAGTGAAACTTTAGGCGACATTGCGTGGCATAGCGAGTCACTCGACAGCGCGGGTGTCACTATCAAAAGCACCATGCCCGTTGCAAAAAAACAGGCCAATGCCTTTGGACTATACGACATGAATGGTAACGTTTGGGAATGGGTAGAAGATAGCTATCACGACAACTATCTAAATGCGCCGAATGATGGTGATGCCTGGCAGAGCGATGGCAAACGGCGTGTGTTGCGTGGTAGCTCTTGGTTCAATAACCCGCAACTGATTCGCGCCACAAAACGATTTAAAGAAGCGCCCACAGCAAAATCAAAATTTTATGGCCTGCGTGTAGTGAGAATACTTTGATGCAGCTTACTCTCAGCCTTCGTCATTTTTTCCAGCTCTGCCTGCTTGCACTGGCTTGGCCATTATTAGCTTATGCCGATCTTCCTAAAGCTGCTAACGTGCCTGGCGGTGTAGCGATTGTTGCGCTGGGCAGCACCTCCGCATACCCCAGTCCGCCGCAGGCATGGCTTGGCGAACAGCCGATCTTCGTGACAGCAGATCAAAATACTTGGTATGCGGTAGTGGGTTTATCGCTTGATTTAGCTTTAGGCAAACACGAGCTACGCCTTACAACAGCAGAAGAAACAAAAACAGTGAGCTTCAACGTACAGGCTAAAAACTACCCCAAGCAATACGTCAAATTAAAAGATAAAAGCAAAGTGGAGCTATCTGCTACCGATCAAGCACGCGCCATACGTGAAATTGCCGTTATCCAAGAGTTCAAACATCACTGGCGCGATTCGCCCGATACGGATACCGCATTAATACTTCCGGCAAAAGGCAAGTTGGGTGGGCGCTTTGGCATGCGCCGCTATTTTAATGGTGAGCTTCGCGCACCGCATGTTGGTATGGACGTGGTCGTGCCGCGAGATTCGCCCATCATAGCCAGCGGGCAAGGCAAGGTGCTTGCAGTCGATGATTATTTTTTTAATGGCAAAACAATTTTCGTTGATCACGGCAATGGCTTGATTACCATGTATTGCCATCTCAATCGAATTGATGTCGAAGTGGGGAGCAGCATAGACAAAGGGCAACACCTCGGCTTGTCTGGCGCTACGGGGCGAGCCACGGGCCCTCATTTACATTGGAGTGTGATCCTTAACGGCGTTATGGTTGACCCTGAACTGCTCATTAAACCCTTTTAAATCTTAGGGATATTGTTTCTGTAATCTGGTTGACGTAGTATCGCCCCTCCCTTGTCGGTTTCAATTTTTCAACCAATAGGATTTGAATATGTTAGCAAACGTTACCTTCCGTACAGCTCTCCTTCTCACCCTGGTTATCCTTGAGCCAAGCGTAAGTGCAGCGCAAGACGGTGCGGTTGAGTTTTCTGGATCGGGGTTTTTAACGATCAGCGCAGGCAAGATGCTCAACGGAACAAGCGCGACGGTACTTGATCGCCAATGCCCCTGTTTCGTCGCTGACTACGCTCAAGGCTCTGTTTACGATGGCACAAGTAGATGGCAATTTGGCCCCGATTCAAAATTAGGACTTCAAGGCAAAGCAAAATTTATCGACTCGCGTTTTTCCGCCACTGCACAAGTGGTAGCCCGTGGTTCGCACAACGGACAAGCCAACATCGAATGGCTGTATGGCAATTTTCAACTGACCGACAGCACCGATATTCAATTTGGACGCAAGCGTCTGCCCTTGTTTTATTACTCAGATATTCAAGATGTAGGGTTTGCTATTCCGTGGACTCATCTGCCGCCTCAGCAGTACGGATGGGAGGCTGTAAACTACAATGGAATCAATATATTACACAGGACTCGCTGGAGCGACTGGGCCGCGACGATCAATGTCTTAGCTGGTAATGAAACCGTCGCAGATAGTGGTTACGCAAAAATTTACAATGGCAAAAATAGCAAAACCAGCGTGACGTGGAACAACATTGTTGGAGGAGAAGTTTCGTTTGTTAAAAACTGGTTTGAAACACGCTTAGCCTATATTCAATCTGAAACTAGCCGTGTCAATAGTTCGGGAAAATGGGATAGCGCCACGCAAAGTTATATTGCCAATACCGATCCGTTCTATCAGGGAAAGGTGACCCGTCAAAATATCTATAGCGTGGCTTTCAATATTGATACGGACAATTGGCTTGCACGCAGTGAATTTCTACTCATCGATAGACCGGGGGCTGAATTCAGAGATCACGCACAATTGCTCGCTGTTGGGCGTCGCTTTAGCAACTGGTTGTTAATGGCAACCGCATCAGATTATCGTAGCGAAGCTGTTGGCGCAGGTGATTCCACAGCACAGGAAAGCCATATAAGCAGATCAATAACCGTGCGCTATGACATTGATGAATCCAGTGATTTCAAAGTGCAAATTGACCATCAAAAAGATCAGAGCGGAATAAATTGGTCACCTCAATATGGCGATGCGCAGTTACTTTCCATTGCCTATGATCGGGTATTTTGATCATGAAAAAACTCTTTCTGACCTTTCTACTCTTCACACTTTCAACCACCGCTGCTTATGCAGAAGATATCGTGGTGGTGGTTAACCAAAAAAACGGCGTCAGTAAATTATCGAGAGATGAAGTGATTGATATTTTTCTCGGTCGTAATCGTCAATTGTCATCGGGAATATCCGCGCTTCCCTTGGACTTACCTGCTAGCACTGCTGAACGAGAATATTTTTATTCTCGACTGACTGGCAAAAGCATGAATGAGATTAACGCATATTGGGCTCGACTCATCTTTTCAGGTCGCGCCTCTCCTCCCACACTGGTTCGCAGCCAAGAAGAATCAATACAAATGGTAATTGATAATCGAAGCGCGATCGGCTATGTCGCTCGTAGCAAAATTAACGCTCAAGTTAAAGTCGTATTCGAACTCAGCGCAAAATGATCAATCCTTTCCGTAGAGGCATTTTATTTGGCACGATTGTGAGTGCAATCGTGACCGTGCTTTCAATCGTCAGTGTCTTTGTGGTGATCACCGCCTACACCACCGCAGCCAACACCGAAAAATATATTGCCAAACACTTAGTGGAGCTGCTTGACACGGTTGAAAGCACCGCGGGTGTAGCCTGCTTCGTTGAAGACAAGCAATTGGCAGCTGAGTTAGCTGCCGGCTTACTCAAAAACGAGGGTATTGCCAGCGTTATTGTTAAAGCAGCCAACAAAGAACTGGCGCGAAGCAGCCGTGCGGGTCTGAGTGCCGCAGAAATTACACTCGGTTCCTCGCGCTCCATTTCGCGCAAGATCATGTCCCCATTCAGCAAGGATGAGGCAATCGGCGAAATTATTAGTCAGCAAGATGTCAATGCGGTGAAGCGTCAGGTTTCCGAAAAAGTTTATCTCACGATCTCGATGCTCGCTGCGCAACTCATTCTCGTTGCAACGGCCGTCGTACTCATTCTCTATTTCATCGTAGTGCGCCCTATTCGTGCGCTATCAATTAACTTACGTAGCATCGACCCCGCCGCGGGAGAAAAGCTTCAGCTTCCGAAGGGCCATGAAGGCAACGAAATTGCGGGGCTTGCTGACGACATCAACAAATTAACGGCCACGTTGGTGAGTGCATTAGGCAATGAAAAAATGCTTCGCCTGCAACAAGAAATCGATGAGAAAAAATTTCGCAGTATTTTTGAAAATGCGGGCTCAGGCATTTTTATTTCCGACGAAGTGGGACACCTCATTTCTTTCAATCGCTCGTTTTTACGCTTAACTCACTTCCCG
>JBAXEJ010000048.1:0-18776 GCA_037140475.1 Gallionellaceae bacterium | reverse complement strand
ATAAGCAGGTTTTGGCTGACGAGGAGGATTGCCCGCCATGATGTCATTCAGCTGATCAGCATCCAACGTTTCCCACTCTAACAATGCCTTTGTCATTGCCTCAATCTTGTCGCGATTCGCTTCAATCAAACCACGCGCTAAGGCGTATTGCTGATCGATGATACGACGAATTTCTTCATCCACTTTTTGCATGGTCGATTCAGACACATTTTTGTGCGTTGTGACTGAACGGCCCAGAAATACTTCACCGTCATTCTCACCATACACCATCGGACCAAGTGCATCAGACATACCCCACTGCGTGACCATTTTGCGTGCCATATCGGTGGCACGCTCAAAATCGTTCGATGCGCCGGTGGTCATTTGATTCATGAAAATTTCTTCCGCGATACGGCCACCGAACAGCACTGCAATCGTATCCAAGATGCGATTTTTATCCATGCTGTAGCGATCTTCCGATGGCAACTGCATCGTCAAGCCAAGCGCACGTCCGCGAGGAATAATCGTAACCTTATGCACCGGATCAGTCTTAGGCAACAACTTCGCCACCACAGCATGACCTGACTCGTGATACGCCGTATTGCGACGCTCCTCTTCTGGCATGATCATGGTGCGGCGTTCAGTGCCCATCATGATTTTATCTTTTGCAGATTCGAAATCATCCATCTCAACAAAACGCTTGCCGCGTCGAGCAGCAAATAAAGCAGCCTCGTTCACAAGGTTGGCTAAATCCGCACCTGACATACCCGGTGTGCCGCGCGCCAAAATATCCCCTTTCACATCAGGAGCCACCGGCACTTTGCGCATGTGCACCATCAAAATTTGTTCACGGCCACGAATGTCCGGCAACGGCACAACCACTTGGCGGTCAAATCGACCTGGGCGCAACAGCGCCGCATCCAGCACATCAGGGCGGTTAGTCGCAGCAATCACGATCACACCACTCGCCCCTTCAAAACCGTCCATCTCCACCAGCAAGGCGTTCAATGTTTGCTCACGCTCATCATTGCCGCCGCCCATCCCTGCGCCGCGTTGACGACCCACAGCATCAATCTCGTCAATGAAAATAATACAGGGGGAATTTTTCTTGGCTTGCTCGAACATGTCACGCACGCGCGCAGCACCCACGCCAACAAACATTTCAACAAAGTCTGAACCCGAGATCGAAAAGAAAGGAACTTTTGCTTCGCCCGCAATCGCTTTTGCCAGCAAGGTCTTACCTGTGCCAGGGCTACCCACCATCAACACGCCACGAGGAATACGTCCACCCAGCGCTTGGAATTTGCTGGGGTCACGCAAGAAATCAACCAACTCGGAAACCTCTTCTTTGGCTTCATCGCAACCCGCCACATCGGCGAACGTTACACGCTCTTTTGCATCATCCAACAAGCGGGCTTTGCTTTTACCAAATGAAAACGCACCACCACCTTTACCGCCTTGCATTTGGCGCATGAAGAAAATCCACACACCAATCAGCAGCAGCATCGGGAACCAAGAGACAAACAAATTCATCAAGAAGGACTGCTCTTCCTCCGGCTTCGCTTCAATCTTTACGCCATTTTTGAGTAGATCAGACACCATCCACAAATCACTTGGTGCATAGCTGGTAATGCGCTTGCCATCATTGGTGATCGCTTTCAAAGTACGACCTTCGATGGTCACCTTAGCAATGTGACCCTGTTTTACTTCTTCCAAAAATTGCGAGTAATCCAGCTGCGCCTGAGCCGTCGAACTCTGTCGCGCATTAAACTGATTAAACACCGTCATCAGCACTAACGCGACGACCATCCATATACCGATACTCTTAAATAAATTATTCACTATCGCCTCTCATTGAGCCGCAAAAAAATTGTTCGTACATTAAACACGTTCTAGGCTGATTACTCAAGCCAGCTATCGCTTTCCCTACTTAGAGCTTTTCCATTCCCAACAAATACTGTTCACTACTACGATCTCGCGAAGCTTTCGGTTTTCGCGACACCACTTTTCCAAAATGACTACGCATTAGCTTTAAATAAGCCTCAAAGCCAACACCTTGAAACACTTTAACTAAAAATGCGCCGCCAGGCTTGAGGTGCTGCACAGCAAAATCTAGTGCTAGCTCAGCCAGATCCATTGCGCGAGCTTGATCGGCCGAATCAATGCCACTCATATTTGGTGCCATATCGGAAATTACAAGACCGATCTGCTGACTACCCAGCTTTTCTTCGAGCTGCGCCAGTACCGCCTCTTCACGAAAATCACCTTGAATGAACTCAACGCGAGGCAAGGGGGGCAGCGGTAGCAAATCCAACGCAATGATCTTACCGCTTTGCCCCAACTTAGCTGCCGCTACCTGACACCAACCGCCCGGTGTTGCGCCTAAGTCAACCACGACCATGCCAGGCTTAAGCAAATGATCGCGTTCATCAATTTCCAACAACTTATACGCAGCACGCGAACGATAGCCATCCTTCTGCGCCATTTGCACATAAGGATCATTCACATGCTCGCGCATCCATTGTTTGCTAGTTTTTGAAGGCTTCATCGTTTAGAATCCGCGCCTAATTTGAAAAGGCCATTATGTTGAATCTCACTGTTGCACAAAAGCTAGAACTCAAAGGCCGTGCTCACGCCCTCAGCCCTATCGTTATTATCGGAAATGCGGGACTAACCCCAGCCGTTCTGGATGAAATCGAACGAAGTTTAAAAAGCCATGACTTACTAAAAGTTCGCGTCATGAACGACGATCGAGAAGCGCGCAACGCGATGCACCTAGAAATTTGTACCGTATTGAATGCCGGCGCGGTGCAACACATCGGCAAGATTCTGGTCATTTATCGCCCACTGGCTACACCACTCATCAAGCCCTCTACTCGCAAAAAAGGCAAGCCGCTTACTAAGAAACAACTGGGTAATCGTTAAGGCAGTCGTTAGACATTAGTAGGTAGTCATTAGTTGGCGTTGTCGCTTCGCGGCTTTGTTTTTTAACTACTGACTAACGTCTATCCGCTAACGACTAGATATACTGAACCTCAACAATTTCGTATTCGCGCACTCCACCCGGCGCCTGAACCTCTGCCACATCACCACTTGATTTACCAATGAGCGCACGTGCAATCGGCGAGCTTATTGAAATTTTGCGATGCTTAATATCTGCTTCATCCTCACCCACGATTTGGTAGGTCACTACATCACCAGTCTTGGTGTCTTCCAAAATCACTGTTGAAGCAAACACACAGCGACCGTCCGCATTCAGAGTTTTAGGGTCAATTACCTGCGCACTACCCAGCTTAAATTCCAGCTCAACAATACGACCTTCCACAAAAGACTGACGCTCTTTAGCGGCGTCATATTCTGCGTTTTCAGATAAGTCACCTTGCGCACGCGCTTCAGAAATCGCGTTGATCACCTTAGGGCGCTCAACCGTTTTTAAGTTATGCAATTCTTGACGCAATAACTCAGCGCCGTTCACTGTTAGTGGAACCTTACTCATACCAAACCTCGAACTGGAAATTAATGTTGCAGACGCAAATGTAGCGCCTGTAAGTCATACACTTGCAACTCAGCGAGATGCTGCATACCTAAACATGCCGCACGCGCCCCTGCCAATGTTGTGTAATAAGTGACGCGACCTTGTAGGGCGGCGTGGCGAATCGAATAAGAGTCACGCATCACTGATGGCTTACTGTCCACTGTATTCACAATCAGACCAACCTCACCATTTTTGATCATATCAACAATGTGCGGCCGACCTTCCGCCACTTTGTTAACCATCACCACGGGTACGCCTCCCGCTTCAATCACCGAACCCGTGCCGCGTGTTGCCAAAATCGTAAAGCCCAGCTTATGCAAATTATTAGCGACTTCAACAATGCCAGCTTTATCAGACTCCCGCACACTGATAAATACCTTACCGCTCTTCGGTAGTTTCACACTTGCTGCCAACTGCGACTTCACAAAAGCTTCCGCGAAGGTTTCGCCTACGCCCATGACTTCACCGGTTGATTTCATTTCAGGGCCGAGAATCGTATCGACGCCGGGGAATTTAATGAAAGGAAATACCGCTTCTTTCACTGAATAGTATGGAGGGATAATTTCCTTGGTGAAATTTTGCTGCGCGAGTGATTGTCCCGCCATGCAACGTGCAGCAATTTTTGCCAACGGTACGCCCGTTGCTTTAGAAACAAACGGCACAGTGCGCGAGGCACGCGGATTCACTTCCAACACATAGACAGTTTCACCTTGAATCGCGAACTGCACGTTCATCAAACCCACCACATTGAGGGATTTCGCCATCGCCACAGTCTGGCGACGCAATTCGTCTTGCAACTTAACCGACAAAGAATAAGGCGGTAGCGAACAAGCTGAATCACCAGAGTGCACGCCGGCCTCTTCAATGTGTTCCATGATGCCGCCGATAATGACTTGCTTACCGTCAGACACCGCATCCACATCCACTTCGATTGCATCATTCAAGAAACGATCTAACAAGATTGGCATGCGCTCAGGATAGGTTTTGGACATTTCTTCAGCAGCGCGCATGTAACGCTCAAGATCAGGTTGCGCATGAATAATTTCCATCGCGCGACCGCCCAACACGTTGGAGGGACGCATCACCAGTGGATAGCCAATCTCACTCGCACCTGCGACCGCATCGGCCACATTGCTAGCTGTGCGATTAGGAGGCTGCTTCAAATTCAACTCACGCAACATCGCTTGGAAGCGCGCGCGGTCTTCTGCCATGTCGATCATGTCTGGCGTGGTACCAATAATTGGCACGCCGCTCTTGGCTAAACCATGCGCCAACTTCAAAGGTGTTTGGCCGCCATATTGCACGATCACGCCAATGGGCTTTTCAATCGCAACGACTTCCAGCACGTCTTCTAATGTTAATGGCTCAAAATATAGGCGATCTGAGGTATCGTAATCTGTCGAAACAGTTTCAGGATTACAGTTCACCATAATGGTTTCGTAACCATCTTCACGCATCGCCAATGCGGCATGAACACAACAGTAGTCAAACTCGATACCTTGACCAATACGATTTGGGCCACCGCCCAGCACCATGATTTTTTTGTTGTTTGTTGGCTGCGATTCGCACTCTTCTTCGTAAGTGGAATACATATAAGCGGTGTTAGTCGCGAATTCCGCTGCGCAGGTATCCACTCGTTTAAACACAGGGCGCACACCCAGTGCATGACGATAAGCACGTAAAGCGCCATCATCCGTATTCAACAAAAACGCCAAACGTGCATCCGCGAAGCCGCTACGCTTTAATCCACGCATTTCGTCTGCGGTGACGCTTTCTACTGTACGGCCAGACAATGATTTTTCCTGATTAATCAGATCTTCGATCTGCACCAAGAACCACGGATCAATCTTGCTGATATTGAAGACTTCTTCCACGCTCATGCCAAGACGGAAGGCATCTGAAACCGCCCATATACGATCAGGACCAGGACTGCCCATTTCCGCGCAGATTGCATCGCGATCGGTATATTTTTGATCCAAGCCATTGACGCCAACCTCTAGACCTCGCAAGGCTTTTTGGAACGATTCTTGGAAAGTACGGCCAATCGCCATCACTTCGCCCACCGACTTCATCTGCGTGGTTAGACGATCATTAGCTTGTGGAAATTTTTCAAAGGCAAAACGTGGAATCTTAGTCACCACGTAGTCGATGGTTGGCTCAAACGAGGCTGGCGTAGCACCACCCGTAATATCGTTTTTCAATTCATCGAGGGTGTAACCCACTGCCAACTTCGCAGCCACTTTGGCAATCGGGAAGCCTGTTGCTTTAGAGGCCAGCGCTGATGAACGCGACACGCGCGGATTCATCTCGATCACCACCATGCGTCCATCGGCTGGATTGATGGAGAACTGCACGTTAGAGCCTCCCGTCTCCACACCGATCTCACGCAGCACTGCCAAAGAGGCATCGCGCATGATTTGATATTCTTTGTCAGTGAGTGTCTGCGCAGGGGCAACGGTGATCGAGTCACCGGTATGCACGCCCATTGGGTCTAAATTTTCAATCGAGCAAATGATGATGCAGTTGTCATTGCGGTCACGCACCACTTCCATCTCAAACTCTTTCCAGCCGAGCAGAGACTCTTCGATCAACAACTCGCGTGTCGGCGAGGCCTCTAAACCGCGCTCACAAATTTCAACAAACTCTTCTCGGTTGTAAGCGATGCCGCCGCCGCTGCCGCCCATAGTAAAGGACGGGCGAATAACGGTTGGAAAGCCCATCACCTGCTGTACTTGGAAGGCCTCTTCCATGCTATGCGCAATAGCAGAATTTGCCGAAGCCAAACCAATACGTGTCATCGCGTGTTTAAATTTTTCACGATCTTCCGCCATGTCGATCGCTTCACGCGATGCGCCAATCATCTCCACATTGTATTTTTCCAACACGCCATGCTTAGCCAGATCCAGTGCGCAATTCAACGCAGTTTGTCCACCCATGGTTGGCAAGATCGCTTCTGGGCGCTCTTTGGCAATGATTTTTTCTACCATCTGCCAGGTGATTGGCTCGATGTAAGTCGCATCCGCCATGTTCGGGTCGGTCATGATGGTGGCAGGATTGGAGTTCACCAAAATAACGCGGTAACCCTCTTCCTTTAGCGCCTTGCAGGCTTGCGCGCCAGAGTAGTCGAATTCGCACGCCTGTCCGATCACAATCGGACCCGCGCCAATAATCAAAATGCTTTTTATATCGGTACGCTTAGCCATTACTTACCACCCATCATCGCAACGAAGCGATCAAACAAAGTATCTACATCATGCGGACCAGGGCTCGCCTCGGGGTGCCCTTGAAAACAAAATGCAGGTTTATCGGTTAATTCAAATCCTTGCAACGAGCCGTCAAATAATGAAACGTGCGTCACGCGGGCATTTTTTGGCAACGTTGCCGCATCCACGGCAAAGCCGTGATTTTGACTGGTAATCATCACGCGCTTAGTTTGCGTATCTTGCACTGGATGATTCGCACCACGATGACCAAATTTCATTTTGACGGTTTTTGCACCAGAGGCTAGGCCGAGAATCTGATGCCCCAAACAAATACCAAATAGCGGCATACCCACTTCAAGGAATTTTTGCGTCGCTGCAATGGCGTAATCACAAGGCTCTGGATCGCCAGGGCCATTCGACAGGAACACGCCATTCGGCTTCATCGCTAAAACATCAGCCGCGCTCGTCTTGGCAGGCACCACCGTAATGCGGCAACCGCGCTCAGCCAGCATGCGCAAGATATTGCGCTTCACGCCGAAGTCGTAAGCCACCACGTGGTATTTCGCCTCAGTAATGTCGCGGTAACCCGTGCCTAATTCCCACTCGCGCTGCTTCCATTCGTAAGATTTTTCGCAAGTCACCGTTTGCGCCAAATCCATTCCTGCCAGCCCAGCAAAACCACGCGCCGCAACCAACGCAGCTTCAACGTTATCGCCGGTGGCGATGCAACCACTTTGAGCACCTTTGCTACGCAAAATGCGTGTGAGTTTGCGGGTATCAATGCCTGCTATCGCAACCACATTGTTGGCTTTGAGATATTCAGGGAGAGATTGCGTACTGCGGAAGTTGCTCACCGTCATCGATAGATCACGAATGATCAAACCGCTGGCAAATACCTGACGGGACTCCACATCCTCTGGGTTACAACCCACGTTGCCAATGTGTGGATAAGTCAGCGTAACGATCTGTTTGCAATAGGAGGGATCAGTGAGAATCTCTTGGTAACCAGTGATCGAGGTATTGAACACCACCTCGCCAACACTACTACCCGAAGCTCCGATGGCGGCTCCACGAAACACGGTCCCATCGGCTAAAACTAATATGGCTGGACTTGTTTGCGACACGGAAACTCCTCAATCTGGACATAAAGAAGCGGGATAAGCACTTGGCTCGTCCCGCTATTGGATTGGCGCGAATTATAGCGGAAGAAGCATTGGGCATCAAATTGGAGGCCGCCAATGTGGAAGTAACCCTCCTTGCAGGGATGGTAAGAATTTCCCTGCATCCCATCTGGGAATGTTCCTGCCCTCTGTTTTATTAATATAGAATCCGTCGAACTGATCGTTACAAAGCGTATTGCCCTTACAACTAACCGTTTGAATTTTTATGAACAATAACGACATCCTAGGTTTCTCCACCTTGCACTCCAGTCACCGTACTGAGATGCGCAATGTACTCATCACCATACTGATTCTCGCTGTTGCTCAGTTTATTGCGTGGCTGATACCCTCCACACCAGGCTCCAAAGGCATCACCGGCTATTTACCACTGCATACTTTGTTTGAAACGGCTTCCATCGTGGTAGCCATGCTGGTCTTTACCCTGAGTTGGAATTCGCGCAGTCACAACCAATCCGGCAACATGATCATTCTCGCTTGCGTGTTTTTTGCGATCGCGTGGCTTGATTTTTCGCACACCATCGCCTACAAAGGCATGCCAGAATTTGTCACACCGAACGATGCACAAAAACAACTTAACTTTTGGCTCACCGCTCGTTTCTTAGCGGCCGCATCTCTTCTCGTGGTCGCCATTCGCCCTTGGAAGCCTTTTACCTCTTCGGCAACGCGTTACATTCTGATGAGCGCGTTGGTCGGCCTTACAATATTGCTGAACTGGGGCGTTTTATTTCACCAAGAAGTTTTTCCCGATACCTTTATTCCCGGCAACGGGCTGACACCGTTTAAGAAAAATGCGGAATATCTCTTCATTATCTTAAATCTCATCACCGCACTGGTGCTTTGGAAGAAGATGCGGAAAGAACAATCCTTTAACGCCGCACTACTCTTTGGTGCCGTCTGCACGATGGCAATGAGCGAATTCTTCTTCACGCTTTATACCACCATGACGGGTGCTTATAACGTCATGGGGCACATCTACAAAATCATCTCGTATGCTTTTATTTATCGTGCGATCGTGGTGGAGAGCATCGAAGAACCCTATCGAAAATTAAGCGTTTTGAAGCAAGATTTGGCGTTAGCAGTTCATGCCTCCAATACTGGGCTGTGGAATTGGAACATCAACACCAATGAGGTATTTTTCTCGCCCGAATGGAAAGCGCATCTTGGGTATAACGCCGACGAACTAGAAAGCAACTTCACCACTTGGGAATCGCTACTCCACCCAGAAGACCATGACGCGGCCCTTCGGGTAATCGACGAATTTATGAAAACCCACTCCTCGTTTTATCAAAGCGAATTTCGTCTTCGCCACCGTGACGGTAGCTATCGCTGGATTTTAGCCCGCGGCGAAAGTCAGTTTGATAACAACGACAAGATCGCCCACCTGCTTGGGTCTCATATCGACATCACGCAACGTAAACAAGCCGAAATTGACCTCGCAGCCTACCGCGATCATCTTGAGGAAATTGTGACAGAGCGCACCCGTGAGCTCACCCAAGCGAAGGAGTTGGCAGAAGTCGCCAACCGAAGCAAGAGTAGCTTCCTAGCCAACATGAGCCACGAGCTTCGCACTCCTATGAATGCCATTTTGGGCATGACCGATCTCGCCACACGCAGAAGCTCTGACCCCAAACAGATCGATCAATTAAACAAGGTGACACAGGCTTCAGAGCACCTGCTCGGCATCATCAATGACATTCTCGATCTCTCTAAAATTGAAGCTGAAAAGCTCACCCTCGAATCGACCCCCTTTAAGTTGGGTGGTGCGATCGAAAATATGCGCAGCTTGACCCAGCAACGGGCTAACGATAAGGGCATAACGCTCTACATTAATGTTGATCCAAAAATCTCTAAGTTAACGCTGATGGGTGACCCGCTACGTCTTGGACAAACCTTACTCAATCTTATCGGCAATTCCATTAAATTTACCAAGCAAGGCACTGTCACCGTCACCGTGCGCATGACTGAAGAAAGTGCAGATGATATTTTGCTTCGATTTGAAATCAACGACACCGGCATAGGCATTAGCTCAGAAGATCAAACCAAGCTTTTTACCGCTTTTGAGCAGGCTGACAACTCTATGACCCGAAGCTATGGTGGCACGGGTCTTGGACTGGCCATTAGCAAAAAGCTAGTGCAAATGATGGGCGGTGAAATTGGTGTACAAAGTGAACTGAACATTGGTAGTACATTTTGGTTTACCACACGAATTAAGACATGTGCTGATATCGCGACTTCCATCGTGACACCTATTGAGCAGTCAGCAGAAAACCAACTGAAGGCTCGTTTTGCTGGCGCACGTATTTTGTTAGTAGAAGATGAGCCGATCAATCAAGAGGTCTCACAAGGCTTGCTTGAAGAGGCTCTACTTATAGTTGATCTGGCTGACGACGGCACAGTGGCGGTTGAAATGGCGCAACGTATTGACTATGATTTAATCTTGATGGATATGCAGATGCCCAAGATGAATGGCACTGAAGCGACAAAATTGATTCGTGCAATGCCGAATAGACAACACACCCCCATTTTAGCGATGACCGCTAATGCCTTTAATGAAGATCGTGAAGCTTGTATTGCCTCAGGTATGAACGACCATATTGGCAAGCCCGTCGATCCAAAAAAACTTTTCGAAACTTTGCTAATGTGGCTATCTAAAGGGAAATCTAACTAAGCGCACGGCTTAAGGGCACCTCTAATAATTCAAATTCCGTCATTCCGGCGAAGGCCGGAATCCAGTTCAAAAAAATAGTTCCTTGCGTAGCAAGGGCAAAGCCTCCTTTAATAAAACCGCTGGATTCCGGCCTTCGCCGGAATGACGAATTATTAGAGGTGACCTTAACCTAAAAACCGCAGTTAGCCACAGATTTTCACAGATAAACACTGATAAAACATGATGTTAATAATGTTCCTGTACTCACCAAGCTGGTAGTGTAACGATATGTTATAGGCGGTTGTTTATCCGTGTACATCAGTACCCAAGGGCACAAGAACCTCTTCGAGGTGTTTATCCGTGGCTGAACTGCCGTTTCTAGGCTTAAAGATCGTCGTACTTTTGAATATAACCCGTCACCCCTAACAAGCCTCTCACTAGCGCATAGCTTAGGTGTAGCACTAGCCTCTGCCAAGGGCTTCGTTCATGCCACTGGCTATGCAGCACCGCTTGCCCACCGTGCTTAATCTCACTCAGTAAGCTTGCGCGCAATGCCCCCGCAAAGCCAACGTCACACACCACCAAGTTTGCCTCGCGCGCCAACAGCAAACTAATCGGATCAATGTTGGATGAGCCCACGGTCGCCCATTCGCCATCGACTACCGCCACTTTGGCATGCAAAAAATGCGGCTTATATTCAAAAATTTCGATACCCTTATGCAGCAATTCGTCATACAACGCTTGGGTTGCATAATGCTGCAAGCGATACTCCACCTTGCCTTGCAGTAGCAAAACAACCCTCACGCCTCGCTGCACCGCACTGATCAAATACGAACGAAAACGTGGGCCCGGTAAAAAATAAGCATTCGCAATAATTATTTCATGCCTTGCTTCACGGATCGCCTTGAGATAGGCACGCTCAATGTTGCGGCGATGGCGAATATTGTCTCGCACGAGAAATTGCACATTCTCTTGCTCGGATTGTCTTTTAATAAATAATCTGAAGCGACTATCCGCTCTGTGTAAATTAGCCCAAGACACCAAGCTCCACAGCTGTTTCATTGAGTGTGTAATGTGCATGGTGACCGGCCCGACCACCTCCACTGCATAATCCAAACGGGGTGTTTCCACTTCGTCGGCAATATTGATGCCTCCAACAAAAGCAATTTGCTCATCGAGTAAAACCAGCTTGCGATGCAAGCGACGCAAGCGATGACGCGCCAGACGAAAGCGAGTGAGCTCGCGACGAAACCACTGAAGCTTAACTCCCAGCCTCGACATCTCAGCAATCCAAGTCACCGGAAAATCAGCCGAGCCAAAACCGTCCAACATCACATGCACCGCTACATCACGCGCGGCGGCGCTTTCCAAGGCCTCTTTTAAATGCCGACCTGTTTCATCTGCAGCCCAAATATAGGTTTCTAAGTAAATCGATTTTTTTGCGGAATGGATGGCAGCGAGCAAACGCGGGAAATATTCTTCGCCACTTTTTAAAAGTGTCAGTCGATGAGATGCAATTTCGTGCAGCATCGTCATAACAACTGAACGTGCGCAGATAACGCAGCGTGATCAGAAATTTTATTCCATGGCGTTTTGGCATGAACCTCAGCATGATTCACCGCAAGCCCGCGCACGTAAATTCGATCTAATCTCAGCACGGGGAAGCTCACCGGAAAGCTACGCGCCAACGCACCGCCCCAGCTTTCAAACACCTCATGCAAATCTAATTCTTTTGCCAACTGCAAATGCGCTCGATTATTCCAGTCGTTAAAATCACCCGCAATTATCAGTGGTTCATCTACAGGCACATACTGCTGAATGTGTTTTACCAACGCATTAAATTGAAAATTGCGTCCACGTGTCGACAAACCAAGGTGCACGCACAAACAATGTATCTTATTGTTTATATTTGGAAACTCAATTTCACAATGCAATAAGCCACGGCTCTCAAAGCGATGCGCTGAAATATCTCGATTACTCGAACCTGAAATCGGGAAGCGACTGAGAATTGCATTGCCATGATGCCCTGCATCGTAAACTGAATTTTTGCCATAGGCATGGTGGAGCCAGTTTTCGTGGGCTAAAAACTCATGTTGAGCATGTGCACCATCAGGATTATGAATACGCGAATGCGCCCCCTGCACTTCTTGCAAAAAAACAATATCCGCATTTAATTCACGCAGGCGCTCTCGCAACTCATGCAACACGAAACGCCGATTAAATTGGGAGAAACCTTTGTGGATATTGTAGGTGGCGATGGAGAGGTCAAACATGATTGGCACTTTACCTATATCTACGCTGCCAAGTATCACATTTAGAGCCAAAACGAAAAAATAAAGTCACGAGTATTAAATCTCATGCCAACCTCTCCACCCCATTCGGTGAACAACTTCCAAAGAATTTATTGTGGTTTTTGAAAACCCAACAAAGCAAATGCACCCTTTTCCCGAAGCTTATCACCCAACATATTTGAGGCTGTCACCATTGATGCCTCATAGTTTGACATCGAGCTTCCTGCCACTACATGCTCTTCTGTACTCACCTTACGTCCGCTCTCATCAGTAACTTGAATTTTCACTCTCAAGGATGTTGAATATTCATTAAAGAGAAACTTTTTTTGCGCAGATCCCTTAAGCGAAATCACCGCGTCTGCACGACCAGAATTGGCGATCACTGCAGACAATTTTTCACCACTGAGCAACTCAACAATAATATCAGCCACCTGGGCCGTAGAAGCATCGGCTTCAATTCTAAAATTCATCTGATACAACATTTCATTTGCAGCAGTCTGGTACTTTGTGTACGAGGAAAGATATTTGGTAGCGTCAAATGAGCGCGAAGCCGCCTGCAACAACAAAACAAGTGCTGAGGCATCAACCATGTCCGGCTTAATTTCATTCAGCGCCAAATATTGCTGCAACTTTGACACCTTACTCGCCAGTGCGACGCGACTATTGATTCGGTCATCAAGAGTTTTCAAACGCGTCAACGTATCTTTAACAAAGGTACTGCGCGACATTCTTACCGACGCATAAAAACGATCTCCTTCGGCAACTGACTGCACAACCTCGTATCCTGACAATTTAGTGTCGAAAGTTTTAGTCTTTACTTGCTCAGTGAAATAACCACTGACACTACCTTGATTGAGTGATGTTTCTGAAGAAATATTACTGCTAACCACGGTAGCTAGTTTTCCACTAATGTTATTCAATCCTGACTGAACAGCGACAGCCAGAGAATCACCCTCACCGACGCCATAAATATATTCAGAATCATCTGCTCTTGGGTTCTCAACCCATTGTGGGATTTTTTTGGCTCCCATGCCAAAACTAAAATCGAACCCGTGGGAGACATTCGCCCACGAAAAAAGTGCCAGTACCAACATCAAATGAATTTTTTTCATCACAAGCCTTTCAATAATGATCAAGCAGATGCCAAATTTTAATGCGAATCTCTCTCAATGTTTAAAAAATTATGCATTCGATGGCTTTGAAAATGAAAATCGCGTGACCATCTAGTGGTCACGCGATTTAATTGCTCATACAGCTAGATCTTAGTGTGCAATTCTATTGAATGAGTCCATGAAGGAATCTTCAAACTTAACCTGAACCTTTTCGCCCAACTTAATTTGATTTGCTTTTTCTTTATCCGAAATGATTACGAATGAAAAACTAGCACCAATTTGGTCACTGATCACCCCCTCGGCAATTTTTTGTTGCTCAGTTGTCGATACACCAGTCAACGCATTTTGCTCTTGAACTGGACGAACAAAAACAACGGCCAAGCCTTCTTTGGCACCACCTGTCGAGCCTAATGTGGTCTTAAAGATACTGTCTTTATCTTTAGTTCTACGCTCTACAACATAACCAGCGGGTGCAAATTGATTTTTTAACTCTGTGCGAACTTTTTGCACGGCATTTGCAGACGCCGAACTTATCAACCCAGATACCGCGCCACGGGATAATTCAGGGCAATATCCATAACGAGTGTCTTCACTGCTAGAAGTTGAGGCTTCCTCATCAATTGTTTTAACCACATCAAGCGCAGGTAGTTGCACAATCTTTAATGAGAACGAAACTTTTCCAGACTTAGTGCATGTAGCTGAAACGTAGTGAGTTTTCCCTTCCTTATCCGTCCAGCTGCTCGCCTCGGTAAATCTAACTCCCGCACCTGCATCCGTAACTTTACCCATAATGGCGAAGTCGGCTACGTCCTGCCCCTTGTATCCTGTGCGCCCCTTAGCCTCCGCCAACTGAATTTCATTGCTCAGGCTCGCAGCAAGCGCGCGATCAACGATCACTACGTTATTTGTTGTATTGAGTTCTTTAGTCACTGTGTCTGACACTAAAGTACCTGTACCTGGTGATTTACTATCTTCCAGAGCGTAAACAATAACTCGACTCTTGGCGCCCTCCAATGCCGCCTTCGAAGGCATACGTTCTAATTGCTGCAAAGGCACCTTCTGGTACGCGCCCAAATCGCTAATTTTTGTTGAGGAACAACCCACCAAACCCAAAGCAAGGAGGGGGACCAAATAAGTTGCGTTGACTTTCATATTCTCTATTCCCTTTTTATTAATTAATTCTAATGAAACGACGAAACAACCCAAACAGCAACCGTATTGATTCTCAGCGGCAAGATTATCTAACCAACCACTTCCACGATGCAACAGAACAGGACTGTATTGCTAGGT
The DNA here is from genome assembly GCA_037140475.1 of Gallionellaceae bacterium. Taxonomy (GTDB): domain Bacteria; phylum Pseudomonadota; class Gammaproteobacteria; order Burkholderiales; family Gallionellaceae; genus PALSA-1006. Next base: position 3,538 of record JBAXEJ010000048.1, on the reverse strand, counting down.
TATTAGCTACCAGAAAAGTCAACGATAGCAACACGTAGCTGATTTTTAAAGATTTTTTCAATTTCCATCAATATGCGAGCACGTGCTGTTTTAGCATCTCCCGCAGAAGATTTTAACGACCAAATTCGGCTCCCACGTACGCGGCGAGTTTCTTTTTCCAGCAAGGAAACTGAAACAGTTGCACGCATCCAGCTCCAACCGTCTAGTTGGCCCAAATCTAGTAGCACTAATTTTCCCTCTAAAACAAAATCAGCCACATCGAAATTGGTTGCCAAAAAACCCGCAGAGGCTAAACCCGCTTGTAGCAACAATATAAATTCTTTCTCTCCTGAGTCTTCAACAACCTCGGTAGCAATCCGCATTTCGTTTAAAGTCTTCCTGACTCGTTGCTGAACATCAAACTGCGTTATCGACGGCTGAAGCCCGCGCCCTTCAGGATTGACCACTTTAAGCGTAGCTTGAAAGCCATCCCATTTAAGGGCCATTTGCACGGCTTGGTTAAGCGCTGCTAGTTTCAACAACTGATCATTGCACTCACTTGCTCGCTGAATTTGCCTCAGTAGCTCAACATCTATCTTAGCCATTTCCTCACGCAAACTCGCACTGGCTTGCGCACGAGGCAAGACAGCAAGCGCATAAAAATCGTGCGTTAATGGATTTTGCCAAGTTTTTACAATACTAATTCCGCTAATTACCTTATCGGTCTTCGCCGAAACTTGCTGCCTAACCACGTGATTGAGTTGTTCATTTTTCTCAATGCGCGAAACAATGGTGTCGCTTTCTGTGACCACCTGTATGTGAACTTCAAAAACGGAAGCAAGCTCAGCGCGCGCGCGAATAGAGGCTACTTCCAAGGTCCCCCCGACCCCCCGACCTAGCAAATACTGATTACTCGAAAACTCAGTGGAATCACCAGCTATCCAGTTCGGCTGAACTGCAAATGCAAGCTGTGGCAAGACCAATGCAACAACGAAAATTGTCGCACGACAGAATTTTGTAAAAAAAGGTATTCGAGCTCTCATATTGATGTCTAGTCACTTGCTACCGAATGAGCGCACCTTTGACATCTTTTTTTAATTTTTTCTGACCAATCCAAACCTTACGGTTATCGTCAGCACTTACTAAAGTTAAATCGACCTGATAGAAACGTATTTGCTCCCTTCCCACGGCGTCAACAATCGTATTAATCGTCCCAATTAGCATATAGTCGGCAGCGATTTCATTCCCCGCCGCCTTTCTACTCGTCTCTGTTGCATGGAGATCCATATCCCTTCGCTCTTCGCGAAGCCCATCACGCTCCTCTTTTGAAGCGACAACCTCTACTCTCCCTGAGTTAGCAAATGCACGCTCTAAGTCAGCCACAAATGTTCGCGTATTGATATGTTCATGCGAATAGTTGCGAACTTTGCCGATAATAACAATCGGCGGCCTGCCTGATTTTTTCGTGTGGCTTTCAATCCAAGATTTAGTCATTGCATCTCGAATCATTTCCTCTGACACAAGGCGCGAATCAGTATCGTTCCAATTGCCGGAGAGGTCATGAATCTCATTGACACTCAAGCGAGAGACCTCCGTTGAGCAGCCGAATAAAACCAATGCAACTAGGCAGACGAATAAGCTATTTCTCATCGCAGTCACGTGAACTCCTTGGGTAAAGATATATACACTTCTAAGCATTTCCCAAATTTTGGTTCGGCAGGTTAATTTGCTTAGCAAAATTTAACATGCGATGAATTGGCTGAACCGCACGCGGAATAATCTGTGGATCAACCCAAATTTCATTCTTGCCGCTTTCCAACACTTCAGCCAAGTTAAGCAAGCCGTTCATTGCCATCCACGGACAGTGGCTACAGCTGGTGCAGTTAGCGCCTTTGCCTGCCGTTGGAGCTTCCAGAAATATTTTATTCGGACACAAGGTGCGCATCTTGTGAAGAATGCCGTTGTCCGTTGCCACGATAAATTCATTTATATTCGACTGCTGAGCCGCCTTGATCAGCTGCGTGGTTGATCCCACCACATCCGCCAATTTAACTACCGCGCGAGGTGATTCTGGATGGACCAACACTAGCGCGCTAGGATGTAGCACTTTCAACTCGATTAATTCTTGTGCCTTGTATTCGTCATGCACGATGCACGAACCCTGCCACAGCAACATATCTGCGCCTGTTTGCTCCTGTACATAACCCCCTAAGTGCTTATCCGGCGCCCACAAGATTTTCTTGCCCTGCTCTTTCAAATGCTTCACCACAGGCAAAGCAATCGAGCTAGTCACCATCCAATCCGCATGTGCTTTTACTGCTGCGCTGGTATTGGCGTACACCACTACCGTTCGGTCTGGGTGGGCATCACAAAACGCCGCGAACTCGTCCGCTTGGCAACCAAGATCAAGTGAACACTCGGCTTCGAGATCGGGCATCAGCACACGCTTTTCAGGATTTAATATCTTGGCCGTCTCGCCCATAAAGCGCACGCCTGCAACGACAATGGTTTTAGCCGAATGTTGATGGCCGAAGTTCGCCATGTCGAGAGAGTCAGAAACAATACCGCCGGTGGCTTCCGCCAAATCTTGCAAGTCAGGATGAACGTAATAATGCGCCACAAGGACGGCGTCCTGTTCTTTCAACATGCGCTTGATATGTGAAGTCAGTTTCGCCTTTTCAGCAGCCTCCGGTTCACGCGGTTTTTTTGCCCAAGCGTGAGCAGTACTGCAGCTCGTCTGTGCTGCATCGGGGTGATCATAAGCAATTGAAATTACATTCTCAGTCATGTTGGACACGTTCTGGTAGTTGCAAAATAGCAGCTCGATTACTTGGTGAAAATACTTTTTCTGCCGCTATTTTATAAGGTAGCCACTGGTAATTGACATGCTCACGTGGCGCAAGTTTTACGGCTACTGGGTATGGCAGTTGTAAACCAAATACATGCTCGGTGTTGTGTGTCGTACCTGGCGGAAAGCGATGCGACCACTTGGCATAAATCTCATACTCATTTTGTAACTGCCAATCGATGAGCTTAAATTGCTTTGCGTCGATCCCCGTTTCTTCTGCCACTTCACGAGTCGCTGTATCACGCAATATTTCGTCACCGTCTCGACTTCCTGTGACCGATTGCCAAGCTCCCGCGTAATCGGCTCGCTCAATCAACAGCACCTCAAGTGCCTCGGTGTAAATCACCACCAATGCAGAGATCGGCTGTTTATAGATCATTGGACAGTAACACCCAAAATGGCTTTTTCTGCAATTTCCAGTATTGCACCGTATCGCTAAAAACCCCTGATGCAACTTCAAAATCAGCGTCACTCAGCCCAAGTCGTTCGCCGCCATTACGCAGTAACAACACATAGCCTTCTGCGGGCAACCAAGCAAGGTCAGTCATCACATCCGCTAGCGCATCCCAGTTATGTCCAAACCAATCAGGGGCTTTCAATACCTGGGCTAACTTAGCTAAGACGGCACCTTTACCCGTCACGTCAGCCAAATCGCACTCAAGCAAACTCAAACCAGACAATGCCACATTCGCTTCTAGCATCGTCAACGGG
>JBAXEJ010000047.1:0-19085 GCA_037140475.1 Gallionellaceae bacterium | reverse complement strand
TGTGGGTTCAAATTCGATGCAACTGCTGGGTCAGCAATACGCGCAATTCGACACAATCAATGCTCAGGTTGGCATTGATGACGTGCTGCTCGGTAAACTGGCGGAGATTAGGATTTGAAATATGCCGCAGGAACTGTAGTGGGTTGAAGATTGCCATCGTGAAATTTCCTTTTATGAATATTTGCGCACAAGGCCAACAACGACCCCAAAGATTTCCAGCTTGCCCTTTGGTCGGATGATAGAAAAATCCGGATTGGCCGGAATCAGGTGAAACCCTTCCTTGTCACGCCCCAGTGTTTTGAGCGTGAACTCATCATCAACGATGCCAATTACCAACTCCCCCGGCTGCGCCCGTGAACGGCGTTCCACCACGGCCAGATCGCCGCTGTGAATTCCGGCACCATTCATCGACTCACCCTTAACCCGAACTAACACCGTTTGCGCCGGATTCTCGATCAGGAAACGGTCCAGCATGACCTGTTCGTAGGCTTCGTCGGATACAGAGACAGGAATTCCGGCGACCACAGGCTGACTGGCAATGGCACGTTCAAAGAAGCCGTTGCTGGGAGCCCAATCACCATCTGGCGTGCGCTCAAGCATTCCGTAGGCTTCAAGTCGTTCCAGTGCCTTTTTGACAGCAGATTTCGAGGCATAACCCAACAACTCCATCAATCTGGCATAAGAGGGGAACGTCCTGTACTCGGCGTAATAGCGCTGCAGGGTTGCAAGATGTTCTTGGTCACGGGGAAGCGTTTTCATGGTGATATTGTAGAGAACGTTCGTTCACTCGTCAAAAAATTGCATCAAATAAAATATTTCTCAGCTGACTTTCGCATTGGTTCGCATTAACCCTCAATAGCCATCAGCGGCTATCAACTCCCTCATGGTTAATTTGCCGCCCTGAATTCAAACTTACGCCATCAAATAAGTTTGAATTTCAGGAGCGATACCAATGACCAATATCAACCATCTGCCGCCGGAACGCATGACGCCGGAGCAGCGCCGACAGGAAGTGGCTTCCTTGCTTGCAGCCGGAATTGCCCGGTTGCACGGTACGTCTGAGAAACCTTCGGCAGAGAGCGAGTTTGAACTTGCTATTCCCTCCGGACGAAGCGTTCATGAGGTCTCCAACCTACGGAGAAAGAGTGAATCAAAATGAATGCAAAAATTACTCAATACACAGCATCACCCTCGGTCGTGGCGCAAATCGGCCAATTGCCGCAACTAGACATTTCGGAAATCCGAGCGCTGTGGAAAAAACTGTTCGGCGGCGACACGCCCACTTACAACCGCCAGTTTATGGAACGCCGACTTGCCTACAAATTGCAGTCGATTGAGTTCCGCAAGATTGACCGCAACTTGCTGGAAAGCAACCAGCATCGAATCAAAACACTGATCGACAATGGCAAGCTGCGTAAACGAGACAAAGATTATCGCCCGCCGACCGGCAGCGTGATTACAAGGCTTTATCAGGATATCGAGCACCGAGTGAAGGTCGAAGCCGATGGTCAGTATGAGTACGAGGGCCGGCGCTACGGCAGCCTCTCCATCATCGCTCGTGAAATCACCGGCACCAGATGGTCGGGGCCGCTGTTCTTCGGGCTCAAGCAAGCCAAGGCTGACAAGAAACCGAAGGAAGTGCGCAAATGAGCGAGTCCCTGAAAAGACGCATGCGTTGCGCGGTTTATACACGCAAGTCCAGTGAGGAAGGACTGGATCAGGAATACAACTCCATCGATGCCCAGCGAGATGCCGGTCACGCCTATATCGCCAGTCAGCGTGCCGAGGGATGGATTGCTGTGCCTGACGATTACGACGATCCGGCTTTCTCCGGCGGCAACATGGAGCGTCCAGCACTCAAACGCCTGCTCACCGACATCGAGGCTGGCAAGATCGATGTCATCATCATCTACAAAATTGACCGTCTGACCCGCAGCCTCTCTGACTTCTCCAGAATGGTTGAGGTGTTCGAGCGGCAAGGCGTGTCCTTTGTTTCCGTCACCCAGCAGTTCAATACTACGACCAGCATGGGGCGACTGATGCTCAACGTGCTACTGTCGTTTGCGCAGTTCGAGCGCGAGGTCACCGGCGAACGTATCCGCGACAAAATCACCGCCAGCAAGAAAAAAGGCCTGTGGATGGGTGGCGTGCCACCACTGGGCTATGACGTCGATAACCGACGCCTTGTCCCTAATGAGAAAGAAGCCAAACTCATCCGGCACATCTTCACACGCTTCGTCGAAGTGGGCTCGGCCACGTTGCTGGTCAAGGAACTGCGACTGGATGGCGTGACGTCAAAATCGTGGACCACGCAGACCGGCAAGGTTCGTGAAGGCAAGCTGATCGACAAGGGGCTGATCTACGGTTTATTGCATAACCGCACCTATCTTGGCGAATTGCGTCACAAGGAGCAGTGGTATCAGGCCGAGCATCCGCGCATTATTGACCAGACGTTATGGGATGACGTGCATGCAATTCTTGCCACAAACGGCCGAGTGCGCGGCAATGCAACACGCGCCCAAGTGCCGTACCTGCTCAAAGGCATCGTGATGGGCAATGATGGCTATGCGCTGACACCTTGGCACACCACAAAACATAATGGCCGGCGTTATCGTTACTACATCCCTATGCGCGACACCAAGGTGCAAGCCGGCGAATCGGGAATTCCCAGACTGCCAGCCGATCAGCTTGAGGGGGCCGTACTCGATCAGTTGCGCGCAATCATGCGCCAGCCGGCGATGATTGACGACATCGTCCCAAAAGTCCTCTCGCTCAACGGCAAACTCGATGAGGCCATGATCACGGTGGCGATGACTCGACTCGACCTTATTTGGGAGCAATTATTTCCGGCAGAGCAGACGCGCATCGTCAGATTGCTAGTAGAAAAAGTGGTTGTCTCTCCGACCAACATCGAACTGAGTTTGCGGCCCTGCGGCATTGAACAGGTGGTGATGGAATTACAACCGACCAAGACCAAAGAGCTAGAGGAGGTGCTGGCATGACCGCGATCAGAATCAACGGCATCGCAGAAATGATTCCGTCCAGCGATGGCAGACTCACACTGAATATTCCGATCAACATTCGACGGAAAAGTGGTCTCAGGGTTATCACGCTACCGAACGGTGAAACGGGTAAGGCGGGAAAAGCCCATGAGCCAACCCCAATCCAGCAAGCGCTTGCGCGCGGTCACCGGTGGCTGGCCATGCTGGAATCAGGCGAGGTCAGCACCTTAAGGGAGTTGGCAATACGAGAAGGCGTGGACAACAGTTACATAACCCGTATGGTCAACCTGACCACGCTTGCGCCGGAAATCATTGCGGCCATTCTGGATGACGCGCTACCCAATAACATCACGCTGTTCGAATTGGCCGTCAATCTTCCCGTGTTGTGGGATGAGCAGTTCAAACGAGTATTTGGCGAGCAGGCAAAGGACGCGCCATCTTCGGCTTAAGGTTTGGGATTTGATTTGTCAGGCAACGATTGTGCTAAAATACAGGCATTGTTGTGAGCAAACTTCGGTTTGCGAAAACTCCGGCTCAATAAGGGCTTATTGGACGGGGGTTCAATTCCCCCCATCTCCACCATGAATAAATTGAGGTCAGTTTATTCATGATGGGGATGACTTGGTTTCGACAGTGAGCAGATAGGTTTCGGGGCGACACGTCAGGCGATCGACGTAAATGAAGCAAGCATGTAAATGCAAACGATGAAACATACGCTATGGCGGCCTAAAAAACCGTAAGCCGGGGCTGTTGAGCCTTGTCATACAACACAACTAGATGGGCCTCGGGTGATAATGATCCCGAGGCTCATTGATTTTGTGGGGCGAGTTTTGTAAGCACCCCTCACATTTTCGTTCCGTGTCTGTGAACACTGCTGAACGATAAGTCGTAACGGTATGGTCTGGTTCATCCTCCACAACTATGAGCTAGGTCACCTAGCAGTAAGTTTTTCTAAGTACAAATTCACGAGAGGAAGTTCAGATTTGAACTGTTCTATCTTATGCTGACGACTTCTCACCCAATCTGGCAACTCGTTCGATTTAGCCTTCTTGCCGGTCAATCGCTCCATAAGCTTCGCATATTGCTGTTGCTTGGTTATTCCTTGAATTTCAAAGATACTTTCTAAGTGCTTAAGCTCTTGTGGTACGAGAACCTCTTGGTCATTCCTGGCGTCCTTGCCATCTTGGATGTCGCCAAAGTAGATATATGGGAAGTTCTCCTCAAGAAAACCATTGTCGATAACAGATTTCCCCAGTAAGCACGCCCTCAAAATTAGGCTTTGAAGCTCTCGCGCGTTTCCCGGCCACGAATATCTCAATAGGCGCTGCTGGGCAGAAGAATCAAGACCAATTTGCATGGTTCGCTCGTTCTTAGCCAGATCCCTGTTTATCCGTTCGAAAATGCATTCGATGTCTTGAGGGCGCTCTCGGAGAGGTGGAATCAAAATTGGGCTCCCCAGTCGCATTTGAAGGTCGACCCTGAAGGAACCGTCAGCAACCAAAGCTGATATGGGTTTGTTGCTGGCTGCAAGAACTACGCCCGCGTACTTCAATGATTCTTGCTCCTCACTCCCCAAAGGGGAGAATTCGCCGTGTTCAATGACAGTTAGAAGTCGAAACTGCACCTCCAGAGAATAAGAATTTATCTCGTTGAGGAAAACTGGGCGATGCTCCTTCATCGCGGTACCGAAAATTCCATCTCGCGGTTTATCAGCTCCGGTGTAGGAGCCTTTAGCATGTCCGAAAAGTTGCGAAAGGATAAATTTTTTATCTGCCGTTACGCCAAAGGGAAGAAACTTTGATTGGGGATGCTGGGTATCCAAATAGTTGATTAATGCATCTTTGCCGCACCCTGTTTCACCTTCAATCAGCAGGGCTATTACGGGGTACGATCCGTTCCGAGTCAACTCTAAAGCCCTGCCGTAGACTGACACCAACTCGCCAATTTTTTTTGCAAGCGCCTCGTCATACGTTACAAAATTTCCAAAGCTATGGGGCCGTCTGCTTTTTCTTGTCGAAATGACGTTTGCCGCCGTGGTTCCTTTTGTTGCGCCAGACGTTTTCAGTCGACCAGAGAGCCTTATTAAATCCGGTCGAATACGGTCTAGAATGCTGGCCATGGCAGAAGCTGGCGAAAAACGTACAAACGGCTCAGACGGCGAGTCCAGTTGAGCAAGTCGGTCAATTACCTCGTCGCAAGCAATGACCGCTTGGTTCTCCAACAACGACCGAACATGCTGAACTAGCATAGTCATTGTTTCATCGTTCAAGTCGATGCTTTCCGGCTCCCGCTCTGTCTCGCTGAAAAGATGCTCGAGAAATTGCCGTGCTGGAAAGTCTCGTGCTTCCCCCTTTTCGGCGTATAGAGCGAAAATATGCGATTCGCCAACAATATCGAGAGCCTGTGCTGCCCCGAGTTGTTCGGTGGCGAACTTCAGGGGGGTGGCCGCCGAAGTAATCGATATAACAGCTGGAGCAATAGAAAGCTCCTTGGCTACTCTAGATTCAAGCCCGATGCCAGATATTGAGAACAGACGTGGTTCCGCAACCTGGATATTTCCTTTTCTCAAAGCGAATACGCATTCTCTTCCAATTGTACGATCATTACTTAGTACGACGACTTTTCCGTTCTTGTCACTGGAGTTTCGATATCTCGCGATGCGCCTGAGGCACGACCATTTCCCCGGCCACGTCACATCTTCGGCCATGAGAGCCTCTTCGACATTGCGGAGATTTGAGTCGACTTCGCCCTTATCTTCCCCGCCCAATGCCAAGCGAGTCATCGCGTCAAGCGCTAAAGCCATTCCGGAAGTAACTCCGCCCGGGAGCGGGGGCAGGTGAATGTCGCCTTGAAAGAAATGCTCAGTGAGTGGCTTCATGACTCGATCACTTAACTCCATCCTCAACTGATCAATAAAATCGTCACAAGTAAGTGCAAACCAAACTGCTGCTGAGTCGCGTTCAGATCGTGCCTGCTTCTGTGAAAACTGAAGTAGATATATTGATCTGGTCGCATCGTCAGGAGGGCCGTCGTATCGTGCCAGCTTTACCTCGGTGAAGCCGAGCATCGAAATCAGAAAATCACCTGGCTTAATGGGGGTGTCGCGACCTACTTGTCCCCAAACCCCGCGAATCCGGGAATGCGAGATTGCATGCAGACGCTCGTTGATCTGCGCCGATGACAGCCATCTTAAAGCTCCATTGCAGGGGCGTTCAAGAAGTGGCTTCCGTTTTCCCCGCTCGTCAGAGACGACAAATAGATCGCCGAATGTGGGAGTCCCCCAATGTTTTCGGTCACTTCGAAGTTTTCGAAAGCGGTCTTGGTAGTACCAACAATCCAAGCGTAGCGCGGCATCAATCTCCGAACGGCTGACCCTCCATCCATGTGGTGATTCTCGGTTTAGCTCATCCAATGGTGGGTACATCCAAACTGATTCAACGTGTTTTACACCGTAAGCGCAGACGCTGAATGAATTCGGCTCGTCCATTGGCTTATAGGGGCGCTCTTGGTTGCACAATGGGGTGATGCGGCTAAGCTTCGGATTGAAGATTGCTATTCGGTATGCCCTATATTCCGCGACCATATCTTTGCTGGATTTTTTGCGCGTGGCATCGCATAGCATTCTGTCCTGCACAAATATTCGAATGGGTTGCGAGTGCTGCCTGCCGAGAAAACTCGCCAAGTCATCTGGAGCACCCGGTAACGATGCGCCAATCTGCCATGCCTCTGCCTTGCTTGCAGATGTTTCATCGATCCGCAGTTCTAGTAATTTCCGGTTTTTTTCATCAAGCAGGAAATCCATTGGGAATGCCATTAATAATAAGGATATTGCTTATTATATCAGTAAATTCCTTATTTTAAGATTGGGTGCGGTTTTTGCGGGAATCAGCTATATGTCAATAATATCAATCAGTTGGCTAGATACTCCGCCTCGTGGCACGTAATATGCTTTAGTTAAGATGCCGCCTCTCTTGATGCGGTCAAGGCGTACAGCATGATGTCCCACGACAGTTGCTACAGACGTCTACAACAAGTTGGGCATTTTTTGGCTCGGTGTCCAACATTTGCATAGAGCCGCTACTTAGGAGAGTGAAAATGTCTATTGGAAAAGCTGTAGGAATAGGTCTAGCCGGTAACGAAATCTCTAAAAAGATAGCTGGAACTGATGAAGTTAGCGCAGGGCGAACAACTGTAGCTGTTGGCTCTGGTGCTGCTATAGGTGCTGCTGCCGCAGGAACAATTGCTGTTGGAGCTGCTTTGGTTGGTGTTGCGGCTGCGCCTATCACTGTTCCACTTGCTATTGCTGGGGGTGTTATTGCTGGAATTGCCAGCTTATTTGATTAAGAATAAAAGGAAACTGTTAATCGATAATATGCCCGCCCAGCCCATCGATAAAAGGACAACCCAAAAGCTGATCTTTTGGGTTTCCTACGCGCTCTGGTTAGATAATTAGCACTACTTAGAATGCGACTATAGTTTCAGCTAAAAATTGAAAGGTAGCTATGCCTATCCCTCCAAAATATGCATTCAAATCGACCTGCGATATCTGCGGGTGGAGCGTTGTCATCAAGCATCGAAGTGATGCCATTTTTAAGCCAAATCAATGCGAAAAATGTGGTAGTGAAAAATTGACTCACACGCAAGCTGGAGTTCTTGAAACTTTGCTGTCCACACCAATTTCATTTATTCAAAACATAGGAAAAATAAATGCCAATTAAATGCAACAACACTGAAATGCTACTTGATTTTATTACTAAGAAGCATATGCAGGCAATAGTTTCGCATCCAACGTCCCTGCAAACAAAAATTGATTTCCCAGACGGACTGGTGGTGAATGTATTCAATACTGGATCTGTTAATTTTCAGGGAAACAGCTTTGAAAACCACACGGCATCGGACATCGTAAACGTTATTGAAGCCATTAACAGAGAGTAAACTTCCCATGGTTAACCGTACGTGGCATGGCACGCTCGTGGATGCTCATCGCCACGGGCTTTACGACCTTTCCTCGGACTGGAGTCTTGCTGGGGTGCCCGTCGAGCAATGGTCAGATGATCCCCGGTTCCTCGCCCATGAACGTCGGACAAAGTGGCTGTTTGGTGACGGACTTTACGATGCCCTTCAGCCATGGATTGAATATTCGTGCAATGAGGGAGTGGGGACAGTACTCGATTTTAGTGGCAAACACGCGAGTGCAGATGTGGAATATGCCTACGGGATGTTCGGGGTGCGACCAAAAGTCACGGTGCTCTGGAGTTCCTGGAGGGCGGATATCCGGCCAACCCCGGCGGTGATGATTCTTCCCGACGAGCGTGAGATTGGCCCAGATGCGGCCGAAGCCGCGCGAGCTTTCCTCAAGTCGATGCCGGGAGGTCTGATTACGCTCCATGCAGGCGAATCCGAGTCCCGTGCCAGAATCGGAAAATCCCGCTTGGGGCAGACAATCGTCGAATGGCTGGCCATGGAGTCACTATTGGATTCACGTACCCTATTGGTGCACGCGAATACACTGAACTCGAATGATTTTGGTTTAATTGAGGATAGCGGTGCGGGTGTGGTCATGTGCCCTCTCACGAGATTAGCGCTCTTCAATCCCGCTCCGCTGGTTCCTCAACGGGTGCGGATTTTTTTCGGGACCGATTCGCCTCTAGTGTCCGGATCCAGAAGCCTAATTGCACAAGCCATGACCGAGGCTGAGCGGTGGGTGGCGTCTGGCTTTACCAAAATTGCAGCTGCGGAACGCGCGGCTATGGCGCTGACAAGGCCGTTAACGGGCGAACCGTTGGAAGCTTCAGGCACGGCGGCCGACCTAGCAGAATTCCTGCTTAGTAGAATGATTAAGGAGAAATAAGTTGATTACAACCAAACAATTAGCCAATCCATTAGGTAAAACTTGGAAAAACCTGCTCCAGCATGTAATGGAGCATGGCGATGACTCCGATGAAGAGATCAGGGAGGCTAGGAACGTGACAATGAGTTTCACGGTCGGACCATCGGACTTTTCAGAACTGGCAGAGTATGGCCTTAATGAAACCTTGACTGATATGCGTAAGGTTTTTTTTACAACCGAGCCGAACCGTTTTGGGCATAGCTATAGATCCTGCTGGCGGGGCCCCTTTGGCAAAGATGATCTCTCTGATGTGATAGATTTATTGAAAGAACAGCCAGCTACAAAGCGGGCGCTGCTCGCATTTGTCGATCTGACGGGAAGGAAAGTTCCTTGCGTCAGTGCGATACATTTCCTTATCCGCCAAGGATGCCTAGATATTAGTTATTTCGCGCGAGGTCAGGATATCTACCTAAAGTTCTGCGCAGACGCTATCTGTGTTCACGATTTCGGGGTGATGGTTTCCGAGGCGCTCGGCATCAAGATCGGAACAATAACCGGCACCATAAGCTCTGCCCATATCTATCGGAAAGATTTTGAGCCGGTCGAACTCATCCTCAAAAAGACAAATAAATGACAATAAGAAAAATTCTCTTTGTTGTGCCGCGTTCGCTGAATCCAAAACAAATGTATAGGGAGTATCCGCTCGGTGTCGGATTCATCGGTACAGTGCTGCAAGAGCACGGCTACGAGGTGGCTATTTTCGATCAAAATGCCGAAGGGCCGGACGAGAGTCTGCTGTGGGATCGTGTCTCCTCGTTTCAACCCGATGTCGTCGGGTTCTCCATCATTACGCCAAATTATCCGGTGGCTCGCACGCAGATTATAGAAATGAAGCGTCGATATCCGGAGATGGTCGTCATTGCCGGCGGCATCCACGTAAATCTGTTTCCAGAGGATGTCCTGTTAGATGGAGTGGATGTTGCTGTACTCGGTGAGGGTGAATACACTGTTTGCCGCTTGTTGGATGCACTTGGTGCCGGTCGTCCGCTTGCGGATATACAAGGGGTAGCGTTTGTGGAAAAGGGATCAATACGTATGAACCCTAAGGATCCACGACCTTTAAGCATCGACGAGTTGCCAATTATCGATCGCAACCTGTATCGGCTTGAACTATACAATCATCATTCGATGGTTGCATCACGCGGCTGTCCCTATGACTGTGCCTTCTGCTGCAACTATACCGGGACCGTACTTGTAAAGGGTGTCGCCGTTTCTGGACATGAGAGGGTTATTCGGGAAATGGCAATTCTAGAGAGGAATTTCGGTGCCAAAGAGATTTTTTTTGCTGATGACATTTTCTTTCTGAAGAAGAAAAGCATTATCACGTTCTGTGAGGAATATTCTAAGAGTGGCCTAGGTGCATCGTGGATCGGCCAATTAAGAGCAGATTCGATGGACACGGCAGTGGCCGAGGCGATGGCATCGGCTAATTGCCGACGGATTTATTTTGGGATCGAGAGTGGATCCGATGACATTTTGAGTCGGGCCAGCAAGCGCACGAACGTCGAAAAGATGCTGTCGGGAGTGCAGTGTGCATCCAATGCTGGTATCCGAGTCAAAACCGGGTGGATTTACGGACTTCCCGGTTCCTTGGTTGAGCAGCGAAAATCCATTGATCTCATGCTACGCATGCGCCCCCATGAGATCTCAATCCATCAGCTAATCCCATTTCCAGGGACGGCCTATTACTCCCGCCCTCAGGACTTCGGAATTCGGATAAAAAATCCGAAGGATTTTGAAAGTTTTTGCTACGGAGGTATAGGCGACAACATTTCGTTCGACTATCTGTCGTCGTCGGAAATGATTGGTCTGCTAGAGGGGACAGCAATCGCCTTGGAGCGGGAAGGCTATGTGAGCAGCGATATTGCAACGCCGGAGAACGAATTTATCTACTCGTCCCCGTTGCACCAAAAGTCAATGAACGTATTCAGAAGTAAGTCATAAGCAAGGGTTTGACCATGAAATATTATGAACTAGGCTCCATAGATGTAATGGCCACCATCGGGCCTACGCTAGAGACGGCGGCGGACATTGCCTCGGCGATTGATGCCGGGGCGGGATGGTTTAGATTCCCTACTGGATATCGTAACCGGGACCATGTCGCGCATGCGCTGCTCGTTCGGGAGGTGGCTGTCCGCAAGGGGGCTGACGTGAAAATTCTGTTCGACCTTCCGTCCGAGCGATTGAGACTGGGGTACATCTCCCCGCGCGAGGTTGCACCAGGGGTCGAGCTTTCATTTTTCGACTCCGGCGGAGAGATGGATGGAGATGGTGTCGAAGTTCCGGGGCTAGATAAACTCCGAGGGGCGGTCGAACCTGGTCATCGTGTCTTGGCGCTTGACGGCCGCATTGTTATGCGAGTTTTGGATTTTGGTTCTAGATTCATGAGCGCGATCGTCGAGCAAGGAAGTGGTCAGCTGCAAACCAACAATTCGATCGTCTTTCCAGATAGCAGCGCCGATTTCTCCTTGGTCGAGTCGGCCGACATAGAACTATTGCGCAAGGCGGAGGCATCTGGTCTCGTTCCAAACTGGATAGCGCTTTCTATGGTTACATCAGTCGCGCAATTCAACTCGGCCCTAACAACCCTACGGGAGGTTGTGCCTAATTCGGTTCGATTCATGGCTAAGGTAGAAACGCGAGAAATTATCCATAATGGCGAGGGCATAGTCCAAGCTTCCGACGGCATTATGGTCGCTCGCGGCGATCTCGGCTTAATGGTTGAACCGGAGGATATGCCCCAAATCCAAGAGAGGTTTGTCGCAATTGCGCGAGCAAAAGGGAAGCCTGTCATCGTGGCTACCCAGTTCCTAGAAAGCTTCGCCTCAAGTGGTGTGCCGCAGCGTTGCGAGTTGACGGACCTTGCCGTTGCTGCGCGGCAAGGAGCTTCAGGGATAATGCTTGGCAAGGAGACTGTCTTTAGCAATCATCCGATTGAGAGCATCGGGCTCGCGACCCGATGCCTGAAGGCTGCTTCCCGCATACGCTTGCCCATTGGCTTGTTCCTACGCGAACCACGGAATTCACTTCCTGGCGGATTAACGCCGCTAATTGCTATCGAAGGGGGCAACGGGGTGGGGAAAACGACCCTCATTGAGAGCATCCGGGTAATGCATCCAGACTGGACTATTCGCCGAGGTGTGCCGGATGCGTGGATGGAGCCGATAATGAAAATGCGTATGATCCGCGATGCGGATTGGATGGCGTCTGCCTTTTATTTTTTTTCGGGAACCATGGAGCTTACACGTGAACTGATGCCATTATTTCAACGGCAACTCGCACTCTCTACGGTTTGCCTAGATCGAAGTCTTTGGTCAACCCTTGCGGTACATGTGGGCCACGACCCGAGCCGCTTGACTAATTTAATGCTGATGCTCGAATCAATGGGCGGTCATGTCTGCGTGCCGAACAAGACCATTGTTCTGATCGCATCGCCGGAGACATTGCGACGACGAGTCTCAGAAAAGGATCCATCTGAGCGGATATTCGACGAGCTAACCCAGAATTATGATTATTTGGAGCGGGAGTCGGCTTTCTACTATTGGTTACGGGAGGCCGTCGCCGAGATAGGAATGCCTCAATTCCAAATTGAAATTGTTAATACCGACAACCTGTCGTCTGATGAAGTCGTCGATTACGTCGATAGGTTGATTTCGTGATGCGAAAAACTATTCCACTTGTAACCTCGAATTTCGCAAAATACGCACTTTTTCACCCCATTCTGGAGAGGCTCGGCATTGAGTTGGTCACGCCCCCCCAATCCTGTCACGAAATTCAATCTGACAATTGGGGCGAAATCATCGAGGAGAAGGCTCGTTCGGCGGCGCGATCTCTTGGTCGTCCCTGCATCGTCGACGATGCAGGTCTCATGCTTGATGCCTACCCTGGATTCCCCGGCGCATACACAAAATCGATTATCCAATCGCTCGGAAGCGATGGATTGATCAGGCTTTTGAACAATCAAACACCATCCGGGCATCTTGTCGCGTATTTGGCATGTTCCGACGGCGATGAATGTATTCAATGGATGGGGAGCGTTCAGGGAAACCTTGTTCCAAGCGAATTTCGCGGCAAAGGCCCTGGTCCGCTCCATGAGTGGTTTCAACCGACCGTCAAAGGGCCGCTTGGCAAATCCCTTCATCGATTAAGAGCTTGGCGGTCACTGGAGCGCGATTGGCATCTATTATGCGAGAGGGGTTGGGCTTACTCGGCTGACATCAATCCATTTGACTACACTCGGGGTGCAACTACGGGTTCGTGTGCGTTCTGCACTGAGCTCTCTGGCGATCCAGGCTCAATTTTTGAACGACTATCGGGAGGATCGCCGAGCGACAGAGTGGTACATATGAGTACATCGTTTGTGCTATTGCCGCCGTTGGGCCAATTCATGGAGGGCGGGTTGTTGCTTCTCTCCCGCGAACACCTGAAGAGTATGGCATATCTTGAGGCTAATCAAATTTCAGAATTGGAGGATTTGATGTCGGAGGTGACGTCGACGCTTCGTGGTGTGTATGGCTCGAGTCCTGTTTTTTTTGAACACGGGCCTAGACGCGGTCGGGGAAAATCAACTTGCTGCGTGGATCACGCACATCTGAACATTTTTCCGGCAGATGTGGATTTGATGCCACTCCTTGGACAATTCCCGGGTCATGAAATCGGTTCGCTCGGTGAACTCGCTTCACTCAGTGACAATGCCGATGATTATATATTTGTTCAGCACGGAGATGGTACGCGCACCGTCCATTTCTCAGAGGACTTCCCGTCACAATTCATTCGCCGTGAAATCACTAGGCAACTCGGATATCCAGAGCGTTGGCATTGGCGGGACTATCCGGGGATAACAGAGCTACGCGCCACATACAACCGACTTCATGGAGCATTCTCCGAACATGTCTCTTTCTGAAGATTTTTACGGCATCCCCGAGAGTGATCCCAGTTTGTATGCTTCCCGAAACATTGACGCGATCGCCCGACGCTGGGACTCCAAGGCCGCTCAATGGGACTCAGACTTGAAAAACGAGTCCTGCCACCTTAATGACGACGATGCTTACAGGCGCTTCATCGAATTGGGAAGGCGGCTGGTGCTGGATCGGCAGAAGCTGTGCTCGACGGGCAGCCTTGTCGATCTGGGCTGCGGAACCGGAGCCGTGCTCACCGAATTCTCCACGCACTTCGATAACTGCATCGGAATCGACATAAGCCAAGAGATGCTGAATGTCGCGGCATCGAAAAGCATTCGGAACGCGGAGTGGCGTTTGAACGACGTTTTCCGAGAGAACTGGAGCGGGCGGAGACACGCCGCCGTGCTTTCCAGAGGAATCCTCCTTTCCCACTACGGTGACGAATTGGCGAGACTGCTCATCGCGCAGACAGTCAAGGCACTCGCTCCAGGCGGGTTCGCGTTGTTCGACTTTCTTTCCGAGGAAGCGCCGGAGGCTACTAATATACTCGCGCCCAATAAGACGTATTTTCGACCCGATTGGCTCATCGACCAAGCGAAGAACTTGGGTTCAAGTGACGCCATCGTGGACGGGAACCCCGCTGCTAGGGTTCGCTATTTAATCCTGAAAGATTAGTTCTTGTTCACGAAGTTCACCTTGCTGATACGAGGCTGCTATTCGATTGAATCCCGATAAATCTGGGGGAAGTCGCCATCGACCGACTTACTGTCTACCCGTTTCAATTCACCCAGATTGATATTGCTCCGCCTAGCAATTCCCTTATCAAACCACTCTCCCGCGTCCAACGCTAACCAGTTGAAAATAATGTATTATAAAATCTAAGTGTTGGACTTCGGAAATCTGAACACGGTGGGGGTGGAGAGAATAATGCCGGTGAGAGAGAAAATTGGCGCTGAAGTGCGCCGCAGTCAAAAATGGTGAAGTCCGCAACATATTGAAATTAAACGGGAACGCGTGGGGTTTGTGCAAACAAAAATGTCCAACGGAGAAGAGTTGGACATTTGAATTGGTGGAGGTGGCGGGAATTGAACCCGCGTCCGCAAGCACTCTACAGATAGTTCTACATACTTAGTCAAGTTATTTAATTTTATCGGGTAGACGCCAACCGACAGGCTGCTACCAAACGAGTCACCTTAGTTTTAGCTTCGTACAAAGTAACCCTGCACGACACGATTCTGTGTAATGACCTCACTCATCGCGGCATTACTGCCTTGAGCCCCTCCACAGACAGCAGGGTGTGAGGTCTAACCGGTTAAGCGGCTAGAGCGTACTTTTCGTCGTTTGCGACTATTGGTTTTCCAGCTGATTTACGAGGTTGCGGGTCCTCGGTATGCCCTACGCTGCTTTGCAACCCACGTCGAAGCCAGGTCACCCCCAGTTCGGCTTTGCTACAAAACGGGGCGGATTGTAGCAGGCAAGAGGCAATGGGTGTTAGATCGCTTTTGCTTTTTGCAGGAATCGAGCCATATGACGGTCTGCTTTGCTGGTGTGCGAGGATATCCAGTCAAGCAGCAGTAGTTCGGTGCGGAAGGAGAGGTAGCGAGGATCATCAATGCCAGACAGAGCTTTCATTTCTAGCGCCTGAAAATTTTCAATAAAGCGTTTGTGTTCTTGAATGTGACTTTCGGTAAATGGGTACTTGTGTTCCTGCATTAAGTTTTCTTCGAAGCTGAAGGTAACTTGCGTATGGGAAGAGAGGAAGGCAAAAATTTCTTGGAAGTTTCCTGCCTTGCCTTGTTTTATTTGTCTCATGAAAACATTAATTTTTTCTAACATCTCTTGATGAGCAGCATCTAGCTGAGCCAGGCCGCTTATATATTCATCCTTCCACGTTAAACCGATATCTAACTCGCCGGTGCTTAAGTGTTGTCCAGTCGCTTGATACTCGTAGCAACGCTCTAAGTAAATCAAGGCTGGGAAGTCGTTGGGGGCGATCTCAACACATTTCTTTAGTAACTCAATCGAACGGGGAATGTCCTTGAGGTGATAAAAGGCGACGGCCTCGTCGAACAATGGTTGGCAAGCAAGTTTGCTGCTCCGTAATTCTAAGGGGTCATTGTCAAACACTTCAAAAATCGACAAAGGCTGGGATTTGCCTTTAACTCGAATGCGGTCGAGGAAACGAATGTGATATTTGCTTGGGTCCACCAAGTCGTATAAGGTGTTTTGGCTGATGATCAGCGGAGCGTGATAAGTCTTGGTCGCCTCCTCTAAGCGGGCCGTGAGGTTGACTGCATCTCCGATCACGGTACTGTCCATGCGATTTGTGCCGCCGACGGTACCGATCATGACCATGCCGGTATTCAGCCCAATGCCAATTTGAATGGGTACATAGCCAGCGCGAATGCGACCAGCGTTGTAGTAAATTAACCTATCCAGCATTGCAATGGCGCCACTAACTGCGTTGTCCGCGCCATGAGCAAACAGTGCCATGATGGCGTCGCCGATGTATTTATCGATGATGCCACGATGCTTGCTGATAACCGGCTCCATCTGGCTTAGATAGGAATTGATGAACTCGAAATTTTCCGCAGGAGTCATGGATTCAGATAACGGCGTGAAGTCGCGAATATCCGAAAACATGATTGTCATTTTTCGCTCAACTTGGTCGCCGAGCTTTACATCAACGATGCTCTTAACTTCGAGTAAGTTAAGGAGTTGATGTGGGACCAGTCGTCCGTATGCGGTTTCAGTTTGTTGTAGCAACGTTAAGGCTTGCTGATGGGCGGAGATAACTTTGTGCAGAATCTCTTGAATGCCTTCAACAGATGGCGAAGCAGGGGATGGGGTATCTCCTGTTTTTGGATCTTCTTCGCTCATGCTACCTCGCTCCATTTCGGAATTTTTATGTTCTTGTGGGGAGAATCATACCGCTGATTATGATTCGATGTAACGAAGTAGCTCAAGCGGTGATTTAATTTGGCCTGCTGCAAGCCATGAATCGAGAGAGGCTTTCGGGTCGATATAGCCGTATTCAGCGATAATTCCCTTCATGCCCGCTGCGTTGGCCGCATCCATATCGCGTTTGTCATCACCTAGATAGAGGCAGTGTTCAGGTGCAACGCCAAGCAAGGTAGCGGCGTGTAGCATGGGCATCGGGTGTGGCTTGGGGTGAGTGCAGGTGTCGCCGCTTACTAGACAGGCCGCGCGCTCGGCGTAACCCAATGCTTGCATCAAAGGCACGGTAAATCGACGCGGTTTGTTGGTCACAATGCCCCATGTAATTTCATTTAACTCAATATAATCAATTAATTGTGAAATTCCCGCAAACGGAGAAGTGTGCTCGCAAATATGAGCCGTGTAGTGCGCTAGAAACTCATCGCGCAAACTAGCGAACCTAGAATCGTCAGGTGTGATGCCAAAACCAAGGCCCAGTAATCCAGCGGAGCCATGCGATGCTTGTGGGCGGATAGTTTCAAGCGGTAGTGGCGGCATTTGGTGCAACTGTAGAACATGATTTAGCGCAGCACCAAGATCTGGCGCAGTGTCTGCAAAGGTGCCATCTAAATCAAAAAGAACGCCTTTAATCACGACGACAAGCGACCAGGTAATTAACGTCTGTGTCTTTGCCTAGTGAATAAACTTTCTTTAGCGGGTTGTAGCTCATGCCGATCAACTCATTAACGTTTAGTTTAGCATTGCGACAATACTGCGCCAACTCGGAAGGCTTAATAAACTTGGCGTAGTCGTGAGTGCCACGCGGCAACATGTTTAGCACGTATTCCGCGCCGATGACGGCGAGCAGATAAGATTTTGGGTTGCGATTTAGCGTAGAGAAAAAAACATGCCCTCCCGGTTTGACCAACGTAGCGCAAGCGCGAACGACGCTCGCGGGGTCGGGAACATGCTCTAGCATTTCCATACAGGTTACAACATCGAATGAGCCCGGTTGCTCGGCGGCCAATTGTTCAACGGCGATTTTGCGATATTCGACTTGTTTGCCACTTTCTAAAAGGTGCAATTTCGCCACTTGCAATGGTTTTTCACCTAAATCGATGCCCGTTACCTTGGCACCCAAGCCAGCCATGCTCTCTGACAAAATGCCCCCACCGCAGCCCACATCCAGCACGGTTTTGCCAGAAATTTTGGCAATGCGATTGATGTAATCTAAACGTAACGGATTGATTTCATGCAGAGGTTTGAACTCGCTATTGGCATCCCACCAGCGATGAGCGAGTTGGCTGAATTTTTCGATTTCTGCTGCGTCAACGTTGGACATGGTTTTGCAATCATTGAATTTGAAGTGAGCGGAATGTAGCAAAACTGGCTTCTGGCGGCTAGCCAATTTTGCTTTGGCTCGTGGCGGGTCGGCATGTTAAACTCGCCCGCTGATTTTTAAGCCTTTTAGGAAGCCGCCACAGATGGATCAATTCGCGAAAGAAACACTCCCCGTTAGTCTCGAAGAGGAGATGCGCAAGTCGTACCTCGAATATGCAATGAGCGTGATTGTTGGGCGAGCCTTGCCTGATGCCCGCGACGGTCTGAAGCCAGTTCACCGGCGTGTGCTGTTTGCCATGCACGAGCTTTCCAACGATTGGAATCGCGCTTATAAAAAATCGGCGCGTATTGTCGGTGATGTCATCGGTAAATATCACCCACACGGCGATACAGCGGTTTACGACACGATCGTTCGTATGGCGCAAGACTTCTCACTGCGCTACCCATTGGTGGATGGTCAAGGTAACTTCGGTTCAGTGGACGGCGACAACGCGGCGGCGATGCGTTACACCGAAATCCGCATGGCGCGCATTGCACACGAATTGCTGGCTGATCTCGATAAAGAGACAGTCGATTTTGGACCTAACTACGACGGCTCTGAACATGAACCTTTAGTTTTCCCCGCGCGCTTCCCTAACTTGCTGGTCAATGGTTCGTCCGGTATCGCTGTGGGTATGGCGACCAACATTCCTCCACATAACCTTTCAGAAGTGCTCGATGCGTGTTTTGCGCTGCTTAAAAATCCCGAAATTGATATTGAAGACTTGATCGACATCGTTCCTGCGCCAGACTTTCCAACGGCCGGTTTTATCTATGGCTTGGCAGGAGTGAGAGAGGGTTATCGCACAGGTCGTGGTCGCGTAGTGATGCGCGGCCGTACGCACTTCGAAGACATTGACAAGGGCGGTACCCGTCAAGCCATCGTCATCGATGAGCTGCCGTATCAGGTGAATAAGGCTAATTTGCTGATCAAAGTAGGCGAGTTGGTTCGTGAAAAACGGATAGAAGGCATTA
>JBAXEJ010000046.1:0-19840 GCA_037140475.1 Gallionellaceae bacterium | reverse complement strand
ACCGGACATTTCTACTTTGCAGAAAAGAGGACATTTCTATTTAGCGTTGACAGCAAAAAGAGAAAGCCTTAATGTTCTTCTTGCTGTTGGAGCGCCCACATCTGTGCATACACGCCTTGTTGCTCTAATAATTCGCGATGCGAGCCTCGCTCGATGATACGTCCTTGATCCATCACTAAAATTTGGTCCGCATCGACAATCGTAGACAAGCGATGAGCAATGACCAATGTCGTTCTTCCTCGCGCCACATTGCGCAACTCATCCTGAATAGCTTTCTCCGACTTAGAATCAAGCGCCGAAGTGGCTTCATCGAAAATCAAAATAGCGGGGCTTTTTAAGATTGCTCTGGCAATCGCCACGCGTTGTTTTTCTCCACCCGATAGTTTCAAACCACGCTCACCCACTGTGGTGTCATAGCCTTGCGGCAGAGATTCGATGAAAGCATGAATGTGAGCGGACTGCGCGGCTTGCAACACCTCTTCACGTGTAGCACTCGGACGACCATAAGCAATGTTGTAATAAATCGTGTCGTTAAATAACACCGTGTCTTGCGGCACAATACCAATGCTCGCGCGCAAACTTGTTTGCGTTACCGAGCGAATGTCCTGACTATCAATCGTGATGCTGCCAGCGCTGGCGTCATAAAATCGGAACAGCAAACGCGACAAGGTTGATTTGCCAGCTCCACTAGAACCGACTACCGCCACCGTATTGCCCGCTGGAATTTCAAAACTCACATCTGACAAAATCTGCCGATTTGACTCATAACTAAACGCCACATTTTTAAACTCAACGCGTCCTGCAATCACCTTCAGCGGCTGGGCACTTTCCGCATCTTTCACCTCACGATTTTCGTTCAATAATTTGAACATGCGCTCCATATCGGCCAGCGCATTTTTAATCTCGCGATAAACAAAACCCAAGAAGTGCAACGGCATATAAAGCTGCAACATAAACACATTGACCAGCACCAAATCTCCCAGTGTCATCTTGCCCTGCACTACCTCATCAGCTGCCAGTAGCATGAGTAGCGTCACGCCAATTGCGATGATGGCACTTTGTCCTGCATTGAGCGCTGCAAGAGAAGTTTGATTCTGCACCGCAGCAACTTCCCACTTGCTCATGTGCTCGTCGTAACGCATCACTTCATATTCTTCGTTGCCAAAATATTTCACGGTTTCATAGTTCAGCAAACTATCAATCGCACGCGTATTCGCTTTCGAATCCATGTCATTCATTGCACGCCGATACACCATGCGCCATTCTGTAATCCACATAGTGAAAAAAATATAAATCACCAAGGTTGCAAAAGTAATAATTGCAAACCAAGGGTTATATTTGATGAACAAGATCGCCGCGACCAGAGCAATTTCCAACAACGTCGGCAAAATGTTAAATAACAAAAAAGTCAGTAAAAAACTAATGCCACGCGTACCGCGTTCGATGTCGCGCGACACACCGCCGGTCTGCCGCTCAAGATGAAAACGCAAACTCAAATTATGTAAATGTGCGAACACTTGAATCGCCACACGCCGAATTGCCCGTTGCGTTACTTTGGCAAAAAGTGCATCGCGTAATTCGCCAAACAGCGTACTAAATAAACGTAGCAAACCGTAAGCGATGACCAGCACCACCGGCACCGCCAACATCGCAGCCGGCTTATCCATCGCATCGACAATTTCTTTAAAGATCAAAGGCACGGTAACGCTGGTTAGCTTGGCGAGTATGAGCAAGATAACAACCCAAGTCACGCGCCCTTTAAACTCCATCAGGTAGGGCAAAAGAGAACGTATCACGCGCCAGTCGGCACGTGTTTGAGGATCAGGGCTGTAGGAATCAGAAGAGGAAGAACGCATATTTAATTACGAAAGCTATTCATTATTCCAACCAGATAAACGTTCCCATCCGCCCCGTCACACCATCTCGTCGATAAGAGAAGAAACGCTCTGAATCGCTGTAGGTGCAATGCTCTCCTCCAGAGACGCGAGTAATGCCAAGCGCGTTTAGGCGTTGATGGGCAAGCAGGTAAATGTCGGCAAGCCATTTACCATTGACTCCCGGTAAAAAAGCTTCAGTCGCTTGTGCGTTGTGCGCAATGAAGGTGGCGCGAACTTCTTCACCCACTTCAAATGCACGCTGGCTTATGGCAGGACCAAACCATGCCATCAATTTATTAGGCTCTACATTCATCGCTTGAACGGTTGCTTCAATCACACCCGCCGCCAGCCCTTTCCAACCTGCATGTGCCGCAGCAACCACCGTGCCATCTTCGTCACACAATAAAACAGGCAGGCAGTCCGCTGTCATCACCACACACACTGAGCCGCGCTGGCGCGCAATGCTGGCATCCGCTTGAATCAAACACGAGCCCACATCGGCATTTGCCACCACCGTGCCATGCACCTGCTGCATCCACACTGGTTCGCTTGGCATAAGTGGCGAAAGTAAGTGACGATTTCGGGCCACGGCCTGTGACATATCGCCCACATGGTCGCCGAGATTAAAACTATCGTAGGGTGCGACACTCACCCCACCTATGCGAGTGGTCTGCAAACTGCGCACATTTTTAGGTGCTGGCCAATCGGGAATGAGATACGAACCCTCTCCCAGAGGGCGAGGAAGTAAGGCCTTTGACTGTTCGCTAGGCAAGTTCACGAGCAATCATCCGAACATTCTTCAACAGCTGCTGCATGTCGCTTGGCATATCCACTTGCCAGTCCATCCACTCACCCGTTTCAGGATGCTCCAAACCCAATCGTTCCGCATGTAACGCTTGGCGCGGGAAGGCATGCAAAGTTGGCACCATTTGCGCAGGACATTTTTGCGCACCTTTGATGTAGATATGATCCCCCACTAAAGGATGGCGAATATGCGCCATGTGCACACGAATTTGATGCGTGCGCCCAGTTTCTAATTTGCAGCGAACCAAGGTGCAACCGGGGAAGCTTTCCACTAAAGAGTAATGGGTAACCGCAGGCTTACCGCCCTCTACCACCGCCATTTTGGTACGTTGCGAAGGATGGCGATCAATCGGCTGATCGACTTTACCTGCGCGCTCAAATTCACCAAAGGCCAGTGCCAAATACTCTCGGCTCACACTACGCTCTTGCAACTGTCGCACCAAATCAGTTTGCGCGATGATATTGCGTGCCACAACTAATAGTCCGCTGGTGTCTTTATCTAGACGGTGCACAATACCAGCGCGAGGCACTTCTGCTAACGATGGGTCGTAATACAACAGGGCATTGAGCAGAGTGCCCTGCCAATTGCCACTACCGGGGTGTACTACCAACCCAACTGGTTTGTTCACCACGATGATGTCGTCATCTTCGTAAACGATGTCGATTGGAATATCTTCGGCCAGATAGGGTTGATCCGCGAGATTGCTTTGCGGCAACACGCTCAGCTTTTCAGCTCCCCACACCTTTTGCTTAGAAGTAGCCGCTGCGCCATTCACCGTGATTTGCCCTTGCGCCACCCACTCTTGTAAACGGCTACGCGAATATTCGGGTAATAACTTCGCAAGGGCTTGGTCTAGCCGCACTCCGCCGTACTCTAAAGGGACAGTAAAGTTCAACAGTGAAGGTGTGATAGGAGGTGTAATGGCTTCAATATCTGCATCAATTTCGTCATCACACAGGGGAACACTAGGCAAATTAGCAGGGGTATCTTTGCTATAATCGCGCAAATTTTTAATGGATTTAGTCATGCGCAACAGTTTATACGTTTTTCTCCTGCTCACGTTAATTGCGTGCAGTTCCACTCCCGAAGATAAGAACGTTTCTGCCGACGAACTTTACTTGCAAGCCATGGAGGGCATGGAGGATCACAATTTCGATTCCGCCGTAAAAAAGTTTGAAAAATTGCAATCACGTTACCCCTACGGTCGCTATGCGCAACAAGCGCAAATGGAAATTGCCTACGCCTATTACAAGCAGGGTGAGCCTGCTCCAGCACTCAGCGCCATTGACCGCTTCGTCAAACAATATCCGAACAACTCCCATATTGATTACATGATTTACCTGAAGGGCCTCATCAATTTTGATGAGAACCTGAGCGGTGTCATCAACGGGCTTTCACGCCAAGACCCTTCTGAGCGCGACCCTAAATCGGTACGTGAATCTTTTGAAGCCTTTAAAGAATTGGTTACTCGCTTCCCAGAAAGCAGATACACGCCGGATGCCAGAATGCGCATGCAATATCTGCTCAACACCCTAGCTGGATCAGATGTGCATATCGCCAGTTACTACTTGCGCCGCGGCGCTTATGTTGCCGCAGTGAATCGCGCTAAAGGCGTATTGATCGACTATCCACAAACCCCGCAAACTCGCGATGCACTTGAGATCATGGTGCGAGCTTACGATGCGATGGGCTTAAAACAACTTCGTGACGATGCACAACGTGTACTCGATCAAAATAAAACCAAGACAACTTTTGTTCCAGCACCCACAAAAGCAAACGCGACGCCTCCCACAACATCAGGAGCAAATTCTTGAAGTTTTGCCCTGCATGCGGTGCGCCCGTTGAACTGAGATTACCTCAGGACGATAACCGTGAACGTCACGTCTGCACGGTCTGCGACACCATCCACTATCAAAATCCCAAACTAATCGTCGGCTCCATTCCCGAATGGGAAGACGGTCGCATTTTGCTATGCCGCCGCGCCATTGAGCCTCGTCATGGCTTGTGGACATTACCCGCGGGCTTTATGGAAAACAACGAGACCACAGCAGAAGCTGCCGCACGCGAAACACTTGAAGAAGCCAACGCCCGAGTTGAAATCGGCGAACTTTATTCAATGCACAACTTGCCTTACATCAACCAAGTGCACTTGCTTTACCGCGCACGGTTGCTCGATTTAGATTTTTTCCCCGGCGTAGAAAGCTTAGAGGTGGAACTGTTTAATGAGAACGAAATCCCTTGGGATACGCTAGCCTTCCGTCCAGTGAAATACACCCTGCAACGCTATTTTGCTGACCGCAAAAACAATCACTTTCAATTTTATAATACAGACTTAGCCCCTCCCGTAAGATTGCCCGATCATCACGCTTAACCGCTTAATTTGCTCAAATGAAATTCGTTCTAATTTTTCTTAGCATTTTTCTGATTTCAGGGTGCGCTTCCGCACCAAACGCCAACCCTAAAGACCCCTACGAAAGCTTTAACCGTGGTGTTTATAAATTTAACGATGCGTTCGATCGAAACCTACTAAAGCCTGTTGCCAAAGGCTATGACACGGTTACCCCAACCTTTGTTCGTAAATTAATTAACAACTTTTTCTCCAATATCGAAGATGTTGGCATCACTTTCAACGACCTATTGCAACTTAAATTCAAGCAAGCGGCCTCTGACGGTAGCCGTGTGTTATTCAACACCACTTTTGGACTGCTCGGCTTCCTTAACGTCACCGAACGCTTAGAAAAACATAACGAAGATTTTGGCCAAACGTTGGGATACTGGGGTGTACAGAGCGGCCCGTATTTGGTGCTCCCCTTCTTTGGTCCCAGTTCAATTCGTGATGGCGTTGGCCTAGCGGGAGATAGCTATACCGGTGTCATTACCAACATGCAAGATGTTCCCACGCGCAACTCGCTGTATGTGACCGACAAAGTGAATTTGCGGGCAAATCTGCTAGAGGCCGAAAAAACGCTAGATGACGCTTCGGATCGCTATGCCTTCATGCGCGACTTCTACATGGCACGGAGACAAAATTTAGTTTATGACGGCGATCCGCCGCGAGAGAAATATATCGACGAAGAAGACTAAATAAAAAGGCTCGGAAAACACCGAGCCTTTTTAACTACGACTAAGTCAATAGTTAAACTGATGCGCGCAATGCCTGAATACGCTCATCTAGTGGCGGGTGAGTCATAAACAATTTTGAGAAACCACCGCTACTAGAGATTGCCATTGCCGCCATATTTTGTGGCATTGCTGCTTGCTCATGATTTACCTTCAAACGCTCTAGCGCCGCAATCATCTTTTGACGTCCAGCCAAGCTCGCACCACCCGCATCAGCACGGAATTCGCGCTGACGTGAGAACCACATCACGATCATGCTAGCCAATACACCCAACACGAGTTGCGCTGCAATTTCTGCGATGAAAGCACCCATCCCCGGGCCATCACGACCATCGTTTTTCAACACCACGCGGTCAATGAAATAACCGAACAGTTTGGAGAAGAACACCACAAAGGTATTCACTACGCCTTGAATTAATGCGAGGGTCACCATGTCGCCGTTGGCTACGTGGCTAATCTCATGCGCCAACACAGCTTCGATTTCGTCTTTGCTCATGTTATTGAGCAAACCGGTGCTTACGGCCACTAGCGCGTCGTTACGGTTCCAGCCTGTGGCAAAGGCATTCACATCCGGCGCATCGTAAACCGCAACCTCTGGCATACCGATGCCCGCAGCTTGCGCTTGGCGGCGAACAGTTTCCAACAACCAACGCTCAGTAGGGTCAAACGGATCGGTAATGATTTGCGCACCCACGGATTGCTTGGCCATCCATTTCGACATCAGCAAAGAAACAATCGAGCCAGCAAAACCGATCACGGCAGACAGAACAAGTAATGCCGTAAAATTAATGCCACCGCTTTGATCCATCCAGCGATCCACGCCCAACAGACGCAGTGTGACGTTAATCACCAATAGCACTGCAATATTAGTCAATATAAACAGAAAGATACGCTTCATTACTTGTTCTCCGAAATGTCTAAGATTAACGACGCAAAAAGTCATGCAATCGCATGACTAGCAAAATGGGGATGAAGGATTATATTTCAAGCCCGCGCCCCATTGGAGCGGCACGGGTTAAAAAGTTGCAGGGAAAATTTGAGACTATTAAGCCGCAATCGCATCCATCAGTGCGGCTTTTTTGGTCTTGCCAGCGCGTGAGGGGGGACGGCAGATGCCGCACACGTAGTTTTTAGTCAGTTCGTCAGTGTGAGTCACAAAGTGACCACCACATTCGGTGCAGCTGGTCAGTTCGAGCATCTTGGCATCGAAGAAACGAGTCAAGAACCAAGCACGGGTGATGCTGAGTTCGGGTTGGCCTTGAGAGATCTCAATTTGCTCTAGATACAAGCGGTAGCTTTTGATCAGAGCCTCTACGCCAGTCACACTGGTGTGCTTGATGAGGTATTGGTAAATATCCATGAATAAAGAGGAATGGATATTCGGTAACCAGCTCATGAACCAGTCTGTTGAGTACGGTAGCATGCCTTTGGAGGGGGATTCTCCTTTTACTTCTTTGTAAAGCTTGAGCAGACGTTCGCGACTCACTTGAGTTTCGGACTGGAGTACCTGGAGGCGGGCGCCTAGGTTGATCAGCTCGATGGCCAGTTGGATTTCGCGGGCTTCGTTTACGACGCTTTTGTTTTTCATGATGTTTCCCCTATTCCTTGTACTGAACTATACGTTTCTGCTTCTGTTTAGGCGGCTAAGGCTTCGACTGGACGCCCTGCCATCAAAATCGTTGCATGAGCTTGGCTCATCATGCGGTCTTTGTTGTAGTCGGTGACCATATTCAGTAAAAGGCGCTCATCGAAGCGGAAGGCACACAGCAGCATGTTGCTAGCAGCCATTTTGAGGAGTTGGGCTGGGGTTAAGCCTGCCAACAGATCGGCCATTTCTTCGCTGATACCTAGGCGGAAGATGGCGCTAGTTTTATCGTCGTTGATCATTTGTTTGGCTAACATCATGTAGGAGAGGTTGGCTTCTTTGATTTCTTCGTGCAGTTGTTGTGCGTTCATTTTTAGCTCCTAGGTCTCAAATGCATGTTGTGTTTCGATGGCTGCATTGTGAAGAATCGAGCGTGTAGGAAGAATCAGACGAAAGCTAATTCTTTTGTAGGAACTTGTTGCGAAGTTTTTGTAGGAAAAAGTCTTATGACTTTAGGGGGAGCGTGATGCCATTATCCTGATTCCTGCCCGTTTCAATCGAGGGAATAGCGGGGAATTACCGCTTTTATTTGCCGAGAAATTGCACCTCATCCAATGAGGTGCCCTCTTCTTGGTACCGACGGCGAATCGCCATCACTCCATCCCAATCGGAAAGAAAATTCTCCACACACACTGGATCGAAATGCGTACCGCTGTAATCGCGCAAAAATTTCTTGGCGTCTTCGACTGCCCATGCACGTTTATAAGGGCGAGAAGATGTCAAGGCATCGAATACATCCGCCACGGCGACAATACGTCCAAACAAGGGAATCTGCTCGCCTGCCAACCCATTCGGGTAACCAGTGCCATCAAATTTTTCGTGATGCGTATTAGCTATCTCAGCGGCCACCTTTAGCAACGGAGATTTGCTACCCGCCAAAATCTCGTAGCCATTGCTCGCATGCTTTTTCATCACCGCGAACTCTTCTTCATCCAGCTTTCCGGGCTTCAATAAGATCATGTCGGGCGTGCCTACCTTGCCAATATCGTGCATAGGCGCAGCATCCAAAATAGTCGCTTGTTGCTCTTCTGAAAGCCCCATTTGTTTGGCAATTAATTTTGAATAATGCGACATCCGAAAAATGTGCGAACCCGTTTCTGGGTCGCGATATTCAGCTGCCTTAGAAAGGCAAATAATCGTCTCGTACTCACGCTCAATTAAATCGCGAGTGGCCTTTTTAACCTCTTCTGCCAGCCAAGCCGCATGGTTAGAAAGTTTTTTATAGCTCTGACGTAACAACAACATGTTGCGCGCACGCGCTAAAAACTCCGTGTTATCCAGAGGCTTATTTAAAAAATCAGTCACGCCGGCTTTTAAAGCTTGATGGCGCACTTCTGCTTCAAAATTAGCCGTCACCATGAGCACAGGAATGTCTGCATAAGCAGGGACTGCGCGAAAACGCTCGACCAACTCAATACCACTCAGCTCCGGCATCATGTAATCGACGATCACGAGGTCTGGCTCATTCGCCAAACACCACTCCAAACCAGCAACCGGATCAAGAAAACTAATCGGCTCACAATCAGGAAGTTTGCGCACCAAATGTTGAAGTAACGTTACGTTAATTTGCGCATCATCAATAATCACGACTTTCATCATTCTCTCCAATCTTTTATTCGCTAATCGACTAGCACTTTAATTCGCATACTTTTTGCAACTCAAGTTGCAGCCACTCTAGGCCATGCTTTAACTCAACATAGTTTGCCGTGTGGTCAACGCCCTTCTGCATTTCGATGCGCGCTGCAATATCGGCCACATTAGGTACAAAAAACACCGAAAGCATGCCCTTAATAGTGTGAGCGTAATGGGAAACCTGCTTTTCATCTTGTTGATCAATCGCAATGCCTAATTTCGCTAGGTAGCCGGGATAATCCGCAATAAAGATACGAACCATCTCCCCAAACAATGACATATCGTTATCCATTAAGACTAAGGCTTTTTCCAAACTAAAGATATGCGTTACGGCATGAGGGCTTGGTGCTGCATCGACAATAATAGATTCCGGCTCACTCCCATTTGATCGAATCGACTCTAATTCAATCCACAGTGCTTCGGTATTAATGGGTTTAGACAAATAACCATCCATCCCAGCGGCAATGCACTCCTCGCGACTTCCCTGCATCACATGAGCTGTTAAACCAATAATCGGAATATGTTGATCACTATCTTGCTCTAACTCTCGAATGCGTTGCGTTGCGTTATGTCCATTCATTACCGGCATATCAACGTCCATCAAAATCAAGTCGTAATTGCCACATTGCCACTTTTCAACTGCGACCAAACCATTTTCAGCGACCTCGACTTGATGCCCAAATTTTTGTAGCAAGCGTGTCGCAAGTAGTTGGTTAACGCTATTATCTTCGGCAACTAGCACCTTCAGCTGTCGCTTATTTTGTTGCAAGCTGTGGCGGGTAATTAACGGCGCGTTCTGGACATTGTCCATGCCTAAGGTATTAAAAATTGCATCGAACAAATCTGACTGTGAATAAGGCTTCAACAAATAAGCAGAAATACCTAGCTCACGGCAGCGTGCTGCATCGCCGCGCTGCCCTTCAGAAGTCAGCATCATCACAGGGGCGGCGACTAAATCAGGGTGGGCTTTAATATATTCAGCCACCTCAAAACCGTCCATTTCAGGCATGCGCACGTCAAGCAACAATAATTGATAATCCGTACCAGATTGTTTTGCGCGCTCTAATTCCGCAATTGCTTGGCGGCCATCTTCAACCGCATCAGACGTCACACCCCAACGGCGCAACAACTCCACCGCGAGTTTACGATTGGTCGCGTTATCGTCCACTACCAAAGCGTGCAGATTGCTAAGGCGCCCTGTTTCATAGCTTGGTTGCGCCGCGGCTTTCGCACGGCCAAACGCAATATCAAAATAGAAGGTGCTCCCCTTCCCTACTTCACTTTCAACACCGATCTGCCCCTGCATAAGCTCAACTAGTCTTGCTGAAATAGTCAGCCCCAGACCCGTGCCACCATACTTCCGCGTTGTCGTAGTATCTGCCTGCGAGAAAGATTCAAAAATCGCTTGGAATTTATTTTGTGGAATACCAATTCCCGTATCGCTCACACTAAATTTCAAACGCACCTTGTCCGATTTTGGTTGCTCGGCGCTCATCTCGGCTCGCACCACGATCTCGCCGCGTTCAGTAAATTTAATCGCGTTGCCCAACAAATTGATAATAACCTGACGTAATCTACCCGGATCTCCCGCAAGCATCCTAGGCACATCTGACGCAATATCCAGCAACAACTCCAACCCCTTTTGATCTGCCCGCAAAGCAATCGTGCGGGTAGTTTGCGACAACATGTCTTGCAGATTAAATTCGACCGAATCAATCTCCATCTTGCCCGCTTCAATTTTAGAGAAATCAAGTATGTCGTTTACGATGCCCAGCAACGCATCGGCAGAGGCTTTCACCAACTGCAAATATTCTCGTTGCTCACTATTCAAATCCGTATCGAGCGCCAATTCAGTCATGCCGATAATGCCGTTCATCGGCGTACGAATTTCATGGCTCATGTTCGCTAGGAAATCACTCTTGGCGCGACTGGCGTCTTCCGCCGCCACCTTGGCTGCCATCACCACTGCTTCCGCTTTTTTTCGTGCTGTGATGTCAGTGCGAATCGACACGTAACGCAAGGGCTTACCTTGCTCGTCCATGAAAGGCACGATGGTTGAATCCACCCAATAGTACGTGCCATCTCTACTTTGGTTGCGTACTTCGCCGTGCCAGATTTCTCCACGTGCGATGGTCTGCCACAGATCTTTAAAAAACTCGGAGGGGTGATAAGACGAATTGATGATGCGATGATCTTGGCCGAGTAACTCAGCTTCAGAGTATTGACTAATTTCGATGAACTTGCTGTTAGCGTAAATAATCTTGCCATTGTTATCAGCAATACTGACGATAGCATGCTGATCCAGTGCATATTTTTGAAAGTCCAATTCGGTTGCAGCTTGCCGACGAATACGCTCATTGGCTTCGTTCAACTCCGCCGTATTGATCGTCAACGCATTTTGCATCAGCCGATGCTCTTTATCAGCGTCATGATAGGAGCTATCGATGATTGCCAAAAAAGCACTTAGATTTTCGTCTGGCTGAAAATCTTTGCCGAAGTGGCGGCGTAATTGCCGCTCAAGCAAACGATGCATGTCGTTTATTCGTAAAGGGTAGTCAGTGTCATTGTTTGGTTATGGAGTTGACACTGCAACACGTCACTAAAAGGAGCCAGCTCGCCATAAGAATAAAAACCCGTTATCGCAGTCGCATCACCTAGTTTTTCCTGAACAATGTCTAGCTCCTCTTCAGTGAGCTGCCCCATCACTAGCCGCCGTCCCACACAACTCACCACCAGACACAAGCCCGTGGCATTCGACTGTACTGACATCGCATGCTCTGCGGCCAAGCCCGCACTGTCGATCAAATTATCCAAATTAGTGCGCATCAATTTGCATAAATAGCCTTGGGGTACATCCCCCGCGAACGTTAAGCTTTGCTGCGCCTCATCCACTGCCAACAAAGTTCGCGTTAAAGGCAGCTCGTTCTTATTCGCTTGAATGCTAAGAGGAAAACGCAAACCACTTGCGGGAAGCTCACTCGCAAGTTCGCCCAAGTATTTTTTATATAGCGTCAGTGCAGGCTCATTATCAATTTCATAAACTACATTACCGATGGATTTAGTTACCCAACGCTCAGCGCCGAATTCCTCCCAACCGGCAAAGCAACCGCTCTTCACACTCACCTCACCGTAAAAACCTATCGCAGCCACTCTTCCCGCAGCGGCAGGGGCATCGGCCATCACCCAAGTTTTGCCAAAACGTGTACCGTCTCCAGCCAAGCCGCCGGTCACTGAAATGCCGGCCTGATTAAGCCCTTGCGCCAATTCGCTTCCATTCACCTGCAAACCGTCCGACAATACAAACACATGTTTTAAATCGGGCGCTGCCAATTTCGCCATCAACTCCTGCCCTAATTCACCAGTCGTTTTAGCAGGGTTAATGTCCTCAGAAACAAGACGCACTTTAGATTTATCTAATTTGATCGCGGTTAATACGATATCGCCGTCGCTGATCTCAACACCCAAGACGCTACCAGAAGATGAACACCCCGCAATCGCGGCTTTAGGGAACATCGATTTAATTTGAGCGTAACAGTCTGCGGAAGTGAAAAAATCCACATCGGCAAATGCCAAAACAAGATCCGCTTGCGCAGCAAAACTCGGCACCGCATCCCAACCAGAATTATTAGTCCAACGAATTTGTGCGATCTGCATATTGTTCCTCCTTGTAGATTTATTTTTTCGCCATTATGTATTCCCCAGTGAAAATTGGGAATTGATTTCAGTGGCAAAACTATTTGCTTCGTTTCGGCCTACCAATGGTCATTAAAGGCGGGCGTCTGGCCCCCGCTTGTGACTGAAACACAATAATATCGTTGGCGATGGTTAGGCGTTCAGCCAGCTCTTTGGCGAGATTTTTATAAAGCATTGAGGCTGCCGAAGGTGCTTGATGCAATTTTTCATAATGGATGCGTAACGCAACAGTTTCTTCTAGCGCTGTTGCACCCGCACTACGCGCTCCGCCACGAATGAGCCCCATTTCCCCAAAGCTTTCCCCTTCGGCGAGATTAGCTAAATTCACACGATCCCCAGCACTTTTGCGCCAGATACTCACCTTGCCGGAACAAATAATGTACATATCACGTCCCTGATCGCCCTCGACGAACACTGGCTCACCCGTACGCCATATAGCTTTGGATGAAATACCTAAAAGCTCGCGTAAGTCTTCCACGCCGAAGCCTTTCAGGCACTTAGCCAAGGAAATCAGCTTAACGAATACTTCTAAGTCATTAGACATTTAAACCTCTGCTATTAATCACTCAAGTTTTACCAAAACCACCCGATAAAGTACTTACATAGGAGGCTATCATGTTAAAAATCTTTCTCACCACAGACCCACAAACACGACGCGCACTCTACGACGACGAATCAAAATGTCTGGGCGTATTCAAGTCAATGCAAGAGGCAGAACTAGCATTGGGAAGTATGCTCAGTTTTTGCAGCATACGTTCCGCAAGCTAAGGAATCACAGAAATAGGATGTAGGAGCGCACCCTTTCGCGTGCTGAGTACGCTCCTACAAAACCGTCAGTGTTTCGCGAACTTCTTATCATTTTTTGCCACATCAATAAACTTGTAAGTGACTAACCGTAAGCAGGTAGCAACTCAATAAATCGACCCATCGATTTTTTCAGCCCAGCAAAATTAGGATTATGCGTTAAGCGCTTGAGCGTGCCGGTTTGCAGATTTTCAGGAGTGAGCTCACCTTGAAACAGTTGCGTTGACTGTTGCTGGCAGCTTGCATATTTCTCCAGTTCGTTGGGGATGTAATGAATGCAGTTGCAGTACTCTCCGTGCTCCCCGTAATAAGTGTCCTCGCTTGGCATCACAATAGCAGTATGAGCCGGCCCCAATATTTTCCTGTCTAGCAACACCCCGTCCACACATTCTGGGCTATTTTTTAATTTCCAAACAGGTATTTTTTTGGAGTCCGAGTAGTAATAGACACTGTGGCTAATTGGATGCACGCATCTTTCCAGAAAGTTAATAATCTCGCCGGTATCAACGGTCACAT
This sequence comes from Gallionellaceae bacterium, assembly GCA_037140475.1. Classification (GTDB taxonomy): domain Bacteria; phylum Pseudomonadota; class Gammaproteobacteria; order Burkholderiales; family Gallionellaceae; genus PALSA-1006. The sequence goes on along the minus strand of JBAXEJ010000046.1, from coordinate 5,748 downwards.
CATCTTGGCTCATTACCATAAACACAGGAATGTGAATCACCCGCCCAGCTAATTTATTTTTTGTTGCTTGAGTCAGCGCATACATTTGGGCCGCAGCATTTTTAGGGAAAGATTCATATTTATAGCGATCTTGGTCAGGGCAAATACTCAACCACTTAGCGGATGGAATGAGCCAGCTCAGAAATTTATGTGAGTGCGCGAATGCTGCTTTTGGTGAAATTTTCAAGGCAGGTGCAAACAAAAATAGCCCTCGAATCCGTTCATCTTGCAGGCTATGGTAAACACTCAGGGCGCCTCCCGCCGAATAGCCGCCCAAGTAAATCTCATCCACTTCGAGTGCTAATTGCTCCACGCCATAGGCCACCGTCTTAGCCCACTCTTGCCAACGCACATTAAGCAAATCACCTGGCTGAGTGCCATGCCCCGGCAACAAAATCGCCATGACACGAAAGCCCTGCTGTTGAAAAAAGGCAGCCAAGTGACGCATAAAGTAAGGAGAATCGGTCAAGCCGTGCACAAGCAAAATTCCGCGTTGATGAGGCGCCTGCTTCCCAACTGCGTAACCTTCAATAGGTTTCAATTCGAACGGCGCATTTCCTTCGACAACTTTTTTTAATTCGATTGGATCAAGCCCCTGGCGGGCTTGAGAAATGACACTTCGCGCACAAGAAATATATTCAGAGAAAGACGTTTTGGCATCAATGCAATGTTGATTTACCACGGAAGGACGATGATGCGAACTCAATCGGGCTGGAACTGATTGAGTATTTTTTGGCACACCGTGCTGCATTATTTATCCGACAAAACTCGCCAAGGTCAGCAGCAACAATAAAATCATCAAAAATACTAAGGCGCGCCACACTAAACCCACCGCGCTTTGCATGAAATCAACATCCGCAGCTTCATCCATACCAATCTCTGGGCGGTGTACTGGAGAAGATTCTTGCACAATCGTTAATCCTAAGCGAACACCTAAAGCGCCCGCCCCACTGGCGAGAATAATGCCCTCTTCAGGATCAGCCCAAGTGCGCGCCTGAGTCCTCCAGCAATAAGCTGTATCTTCAAAATCGCCCACAATCGCGAAGGTCATCGCCGTCATACGCAACGGTAGCCACTCCATGAGGTAATACGCTTGGCGTGAAAACTCACCGAAATCGCCTAACTCGTCGCTGGGCTTAGTTCCCCAGCGCGCATTTAAAAACAAACCTAAGCGATACAAAACCGCCCCGACCGGCCCTAATCCAAGCAGCATAAAAATAATAAACCAAGCCATCACGCCAAATACATTACGGTGCGAAGCAAGTAGCGCTTGTTCAATCGAAACACGCGCCACCTCCTCTGCACTTAGCTCATAACAAGATTTACCAGACCATTTAGATAGTAAAGTTTGCGCTTCATTTAAATTTCGCTCGCGCAGCGCTTTTTGAATTTTGGTGAAATAAAAACTAAAGCGCCGAAACCCCATGGTGAGATAAAGCACCAGCACACAACCAACCCACGCCAACACGGGATGAATGCTCATCAACAGCCAGTAAGCAAGCGACACAAGCAACAAAGGAAAAAGCATCGCAATCACCCATGCAATCTTTCCGTGCTTGTGCTCACCCGCATTGAAATGATGTTGAATAAAATCGACATAGTTATTCATCCAAGCAAATAGATATTTGCGTTTGGACAACGGCTGAAATTGCTCAAGTAGCAAGGCAACAATAAGGGAAAGTAGGCTCATAGCGATATTGAAATTAGTCAGATCAAATCTGACTCGTACAATAACACAGCAAAGATTAAGCGTGAACCAGTGCCACGTTCAGATGAACCTACCGCTTTAACTCAAGCAATCATCCCCGCAGCGACCGTATTATTGGTCGCCTCGTCGATCACAATGAAGCTCCCCGTTGCACGATCAACTTCATAGCTATCAAATACTAGCGGTTGCTGAATTTTTAGGGCGACACGAGCAATGTCGTTCATGTTCAGTCTTTCGACAGCATGTGGCTCCAATGTGTTTACGTCCACTCGGTAGTCAAGCCGCGAGAACAGGCACTTGGCAGAACGTGTGGTGTGTTTCACTAGGTACTTGCGGTTCTTATCCAGCGGCGCTTCCGACAGCCAGCACAACATGGCTTCGAATTCTTTTTCTACTTTTGGCGGGTTGGTACTGCTCTTCACGAACATATCTCCACGCGAAACATCGATCTCATCCGCCAGAGTGATAGTCACAGATTGCGGCGCAAAGGCAGTTTGCAAAAAGCCGTCGTAAGTAACTATCTCTTTAACGGTGGTGGTTCGCCCCGAAGGCAGGATGGTGACTTCATCCCCGACAGAAACCTCTCCCGCTTCGATGCGCCCCATGAATCCTCTAAAATCGTGATGCGCCTCAGTTTGCGGGCGGCATACCCATTGCACCGGAAAACGGAAGTCACTGGTATTTACATCGTGGTCGATCTCGACCTTCTCCAATAGCTCCAACAACGCAGGGCCAGTATACCAGTCAAGATTTTCTCCACGATCGACCACCATATCGCCATTCAGCGCAGACATCGGAATGCACGTCACATCGTGCAACTCTAATTGACGGGCAAATTTTTTGTACTCAGCCACGATCTCATCAAAACGGGCTTGCGAATAATCCACCATGTCCATCTTGTTCACGGCAAGTACGATGTGCGGCACGCCAACCAAGCTAGCGAGATACGTGTGGCGGCGCGTTTGTACTAGAACACCTTTGCGCGCATCGACCAGAATAACAACCAGATTTGCTGTGCTCGCCGCGGTGACCATGTTCCGGGTGTACTGCTCATGCCCAGGAGTATCGCCGATGATGAATTTGCGCTCGGGCGTAGCGAAATAGCGATACGCCACGTCGATGGTAATGCCCTGTTCGCGTTCGGCTTGCAGACCATCCGTCAATAAAGATAAATCAACCGATTCCATGCCACGCTTTGCACTGGTTTTAGAAATTGCCGAAAACTGATCTTCAAAGATGGATTTTGAATCGTGCAGCAAACGACCGATGAGCGTGCTTTTGCCATCATCCACGCTACCGGCTGTGATAAAACGAAGTAATTGTGTATTAGTGTTCATAGTTATGGATGCCTCTAAAAATTTAAAGTTCTAAGCCAGACGCGGTGTGCGCTAAAAATCGCAGCGCCGCATAGGTGGCTCTATGTAAGCAAGATTTTTCGAGCGCAACAAAGTATGGCGACGAAATTTTGATTTTGAGGGGCATCCATTAGAAGTAGCCTTCCTTTTTACGTAGCTCCATTGAAGCTTCGGATGTTTGATCGTCCATGCGTGTCGCCCCGCGCTCGGTAATTCGAGTGGTCGCCGTTTCCGCGATGATTTCATCCACCGTACGCGCAGTTGATTCAACCGGCGCGGTACACGTCATATCGCCCACTGTACGAAAACGCACTGTTGCCACTTCCACTCTCTCCCCCGGCTTCGGCTGCACCAAGTGCGACACTGGAATGACGTTTCCACCTCGTCGAATCACCTCACGTTCATGCGCAAAATAAATGTTGGGGATATACAATTTTTCGCGTCCGATGTATTCCCAAATATCCATCTCGGTCCAGTTACTGATCGGGAACACACGGATGTTCTCTCCGACATTCACGCGGGTGTTGTAGGTATCCCATAACTCGGGGCGCTGATTTTTCGGGTCCCACTGACCGAATTCATCGCGGAAAGAAAATATGCGTTCCTTAGCGCGCGCCTTTTCTTCGTCCCGCCGCGCACCGCCCATGCAAGCGTCAAATCCAAATTCGGCAATCGTTTCCAACAAAGTGACTGATTGATACGGGTTACGCGGCTTATCTACATCGTTGATGATGATTGTGCCGCGATTTATCGAATCCTCCAGTGAACGCACAATCAGGCGCTCGCCTAAATATTGCGCCAGTTTGTCTCGGCATTCGATCACTTCTGGAAAGTTGTGTTCGGTATCAATATGCACCAACGGGAAGGGAAATTTCGCCGGACGAAATGCTTTTTCAGCGAGGCGCAACATCACAATGGAATCTTTACCTCCAGAAAATAGTAGCGCTGGATTTTTGCACTCCGCCGCGACCTCGCGCATGATGTGAATAGATTCGCTCTCTAAAGCATCGAGGTGAGTGAAGGTGTGTTTTCTCATATTATTTTCAACTAGTTTCATTTTTTTACTCCGCAATTTTCTTAGCGGTAGACTGCACATGCAGACCGCATTCTTTTCCTTCTGGCGCTTCCCACCACCATCGTCCGGCGCGAATATCTTCACCTTGAGCGATGGCGCGCGTACAAGGGGCGCAACCGATGCTAGGATAAAACTGATCGTGCAATCGGTTGTATGGCACATCATTGCTTTTGATGTATTCCCACACCTCGGCATGGGTCCATTCCAATAACGGATTGAATTTATGCAAGCCGTTATCAGCATCAAAAGCAGCCAATTCCAAATTAGCTCGCACAGTGGCTTGCTCACGACGTAGCCCCGTAATCCACGCTTTCTTGCTATTCAATGCGCGCTTTAGTGGCGCAACCTTGCGCACATGGCAACAGGCTTTGCGCGCTTCCACGCTGTCGTAAAAACCGTTCACTCCGTTCTTTGCCACGTATCCTTCCACTTGCGAATCCTTTGGGAAGTAAACCTGCAAAGTTAGGCTGTAACGCCCGCGCAACGTTTGCATCAAGTCGTAGGTTGGCTGAGGCAAGCGCCCCGTATCCAGACTGAACATTTCAATCTCTGGATAGTGTTTAGCGATAAGATCAGTCAGCACCATATCTTCTGCCCCAAAGCTATTGGCAAACACGGCAGGTGAAAAGTTTTCCACCACATTGGCCAGCACTTTCAGCACATCGCCAACCCTTTGATTTAATTGACTCATACTGGCAATGCTTCGGTTAGATCAAGCTGTGCATCTTGCGTAGTGGCAAACGCCGCCACGTTCACCGTCCAAGAATCAACCCTCGCGCTGATCACCGCCAACTCTTCTGCGGTGATCTCTTCGTTGTCCGATAAGCCGCCTACTGCTATCGAAAACTCATGAGCGATTGCATGCGGGGCTAGACATTTCAGTTGCTCGATCAGTAGCTGCAAATCGTCTTTGCGCTGGCCTCCAAGAAGTTGAGCTATGCCCGCTCCTAACAATCGCAAAATAGCTTCATTGCACTGTGCCGCCTCGGCAAATTTGCGTTGAAACACTAGCGCATTGCGGTAAGCGCGTTCATGTGCGGCTTCGAAAAAATTAGCACCAATCAATACTTGCGTCGCCCCTGCGCATTCGCCTCCGCCCAGTTGAAACACTCTAAAATCAGCTGAGTCACCGTAATCGCGCATCACCGAATCTAGCTCTTCTGCTTTGACCTCTCCCAAATCAGCCAACATTTCTTTGAAATACTCAGGCGACTGTGCACGCGTCCACGCGAAGAAACTTTGCTCACCGCTATTCAAATGCGCCGCTTGCACGCGCTCAATGGCTTGTTTGATACGTGCCACGGGTAAGGTTGGGCCTTTCAATGCCAACGAGCCACCACCTGAACCATTACCACCAAAATACATTTGGTAGTGAGGCACCAACTTGCCGTGCATACGCTTACCTTCACCGTAGATACCGATGTCACCAGTTTCAGGTTGTGCGCAACCATTGTGGCAACCGGAAACACGAATACGCAGATCAGCTCTACCGCCTGATAAATGCGGCGCAACGAGCGGGCTTGCCGTGATGCCCAGGCGGCAAGTCGAAGTACCGGGGCACGCTACTACGC